>JBDSHF010000122.1:0-6098 GCA_039918595.1 Thermoanaerobaculia bacterium | reverse complement strand
GAGGTCACGTCGGGCGCCGGGGGATTCACCTTCAGCGACAGCTACGGCTCCTGGAAGATCGTCAGTAACAGAACGGTGTCCGCGCGCTTCCTGAACCTCAACTTCGACGTGACGGGGCCACCGACCTACACGGGCGTCGCGGTCGTCGACTACACGTTGCATTTCGGGGAGGATTTCCGCACGTTCTCCGCGAGTTGCCAGGGCAAGATCTATCCGACCGGCCAGGACCCGTTCGCTCCGGGCGCCACTCCCGTCGTCCAGTTCGATTGCGCCTATTTGAACGGTTATCTCTATAAGCGCGTGCCGCTCTAGAAGGATCGTGCGGTCATCGCCTCCACCCGCGCCGCCTCCCCCTCTCGCCCGCTGGCGCGCAGGAAACGCGTCCAGTTGGCGAGCAGCGGCTTCCATTCATCGTATTTCGCCCCTGCCGCCCGCAGCTTCAGCAGCCGCCGGAAGAGGGGCTCGGCCTCGGCGTATCGACCGTGCTCGACATGGAGGTCGGCCAGCTCCGCGAGGGTCCGCACGAGTTGCCGGTGATCGGGCGCGAGGGCTTTCTCGTCGATCGCGAGGGCGCGTTCCAGGAGCTGCCGGGCAGGGGCATCCTGGCCGAGATCCCTCTGGAACAGGCCAAGGTTGAGCAGGATCCGGGCGAGCTCCGGGTGGTCGGGGCCGTAAACCTTCTCGGCGACCGGCAACTGGGGCTCCAGGAGCCGCGCCGCCTCGGCCGGCCTCTTCTGCGCGCGCCGCAGGAGCGCCAGGGCCTCGCGGCTGCCGGCGAGATCGGGATCGTCCGGCGCGAGAGCCCCCTCGCGGATCGCCAGCGCGCGCTCGAGGAGCCCCGCGGCTTCGGCCGTCCGGCCACGATAGTAGGCGATGCCTCCCAGGTTGTGCAGAACCTTGGCCACATGAAAGTCGCGCGCTCCCCAGAGCTTCTCGTGGACGGCGAGCGAACGGCGCAGAGTCGCCTCCGCCTCGTCGAAATGTCCCTGCGCGGCCAGGGACGTGCCCAGATCGTTGAGGGTCTCGGCCGTCTCGGGGCTCACGGACCCGGAGCGTGCCTCGTGGATGGCGAGCGCCCGGCGGAAGAACGGCACGGCGTCCCCCTGGCCGGAGAGGTGCGCCAGCGCGCCGAGGCGCATCAGGGTCCCGGCGACCTCCGGGTGTCCGGGGCCGCGGAGCCGCTCGCGGATCGCCAGGGCTTCGGCGAGCAGCGGCCGGGCCTCGCCGAAAAGCCCGAGCTGGGTGTGGATGCCGCCCAGGGTGTCCAGCAGCCGCGCGCGCAGGAGCGGCTGGTCGCGCAGCTCCCGGCCGAGGCGCTCGGTGCCGCGCCGCAGGAGCTCGCGGGCGCTGGGCGGCGTACCCCGGGCCTGCCGCGGGTCCGAAGCCTTGAACAGATCCTCCAGGAAGAGCGCCACCGCGTCGGCCCGCTTCGCCTCCTGCTCGGCCCGCCGCTCCTGGATGGCCGTGGCGGCCAGGCCTCCGGCGAGCGCCAGGATCACCAGCGCCGCCGAGGCCAGGAATCCCCGGTGCCGGCGCACCAGCCGGCGCAGTTGGTGGAGCTCCGGCCCGGGGGCCGGCACGACGACCTCGATCCGGGTGCCGGCTCCGGGACGCGACGTGATCGCGAACCGCCCACCGAGCAGCCGCGCGCGCTCGTCGATGCTGGCGAGGCCCAGCCCGCCGCGCGCCGCGCCGGGATCGAAACCGCCGCCGTCGTCGGCCACCGTCAGGCGCACGGCGCCATCGGCGGCCCGCAGGGTGACCTCCACCGCCCGCGCGGCGGCGTGGTGAACGATATTCGCGAGAGACTCCTGGGCGATGCGATAGAGGCCGAGGGCGAGGTCCGGCGGGAAGGGGCCCTCGGCGCCGCCCAGCTCGAGCCGCACCGGCAGGCCGTGCCGCCGCTCGACCTCCGCGCAGTGATCGCGGAGAGCCTCGGCCAGGCCGCTACGCTCGAGGACCGCGGGGTGGAGGTCGTGGCTCAGGCGGTGCAGGTCCTCGGCCAGGTCCGCCACGCTCCCGGCGACGGCGTCCAGCTCCAGGCGCTCGGGACCGTCTTCCGGAAGCTTCCGGCGCACCACCCGCAGCTCGAGGGCGAGAGCGGCGAGCCGCTGGCAGAGATCGTCGTGGATCTCGCGGGCGATCCGGCGCCGCGCCTCCTCTTCAATGGCGACCCGGCGGCCGGCTGCCGCGGGATCCCAGGTCGGGCTGGAAGCGCCGGCGATCACATCACGGCCTCTCCGCCCTGCGCGACGTAGAGCGCCAGCTCCACCCGGCTCCCCGGCCCCAGCTTGTCGTACACCCTGTTCAGGTGGGTGCGGACCGTCGTCACCGAGACGCCGAGCTGCTCGGCGATCTTCTTGTTGCCCAGGCCCTGTCCCACCAGGCGGACGATGTCGAGCTCGCGCGGGGTGAGCGCCTCGCTGACCGTCCGCACCACGCGCTCGGCGGGATTTTTCACCGCGAAGCAGACGACGGCCCGGGTCACCACGGGGCTGACATAGAAGCCCCCCTTGAGCACCTCCCCCAGGGCGAGCTCGATCTCCTCGGGCGCGGCGGTCTTGGGCAGGTACGCGTGAGCGCCGGCCTCGAACGCCGCCCGCACCCAGGAAGGCTCGGTATGGACGCTCAGGATCAGGACCCGTGCCGCGGGGACGGCCTTCCGCAGCCGCCGCGTGGCCTCGATGCCGTCGATCCCCGGCATCGAGATGTCGGTAATCACGAGGTCCGGCCGCAGGAGAGCCGCGGCCGCCAGGAGTGCGCGCCCATCCGTCACCGCCCCCACCACCTGGAAATCGGGCGCGAGAGCCTTCCGCAAGCCTTCCAACATCATGGGATGGTCGTCCGCGAGCAGCACTCTGGGACGTCGTTTGGACACGTTTCCCTCCTCTCCCAACTCAGCGACCCCACCCAACGTGTCCAACATGCAACGGAATGGAGAAAATATAGCTAGCAAACTCTCGAACACTGAAAATGATACCGCGAAGTCGCGCGACCTGGGAAGCCCCCCGGCCGGCTGGGGGCAGGCTCCCCAGCGGCGGATCCCCGGCACTGCAGTGCCGGGTTGGGTGTAGCATGCGCTCTTCGGTGAGGAAAAATTTAACGACCAAGGAGGAGAGCTATGAGCTTCATCTGGTTCATTCTGATCGGACTGGTGGCGGGATGGCTGGCAGGGCAGGTCATGAAGGGCGGGGGCTACGGCGTCCTCGGCGACATCATTATCGGCATCATCGGCGCCCTCCTGGGTGGCTGGCTCTTCGGCGTGCTGGGACTCTGGCCTGGAGGCGGGCTGATCGGGAGCCTGATCGTGGCCTTCCTTGGAGCCTGCATCCTGATCTGGTTGTTGCGGATGATCAAGCGATCCTGAAGGCTTTGGGGGCGATGCAGGCGGCCTCGCCACGCGGCGTCCGTTCGCCTTCGCCGGCATCGCCTCCAACTCCGCCGGTCGGGCCAAGCGCTTCGAGCGGCGTCCTCGACGGTGATGAAGAGGAAGAGGACGCGGCACCGGCAATCCAGCACCGGCAATCCAAAAGTCCGGCCCAACGGGCCGGGAGAACCTAGCCCAGGGCTGAGGCCGGAGGCCGATGCCCTGGGTCTAATGCCCACCGCCTCCTCCCTAGAGACGATACCCAACGCGGCTTCGAGGCGCTACGCTCTGACTGAATCCGGCAGCCAGCGGCCCGCGGGGATTCGAGCTTGGAAGGGCCGCATCCTGCGGCCGGCAGCGCCGCCTCCTCGTTTGCAACGACCTAAGAAGGAATCAACGTATGCGA
This sequence comes from Thermoanaerobaculia bacterium, assembly GCA_039918595.1. Taxonomy (GTDB): domain Bacteria; phylum Acidobacteriota; class Thermoanaerobaculia; order Multivoradales; family UBA5704; genus DATARR01. The sequence continues at coordinate 2,325 of JBDSHF010000122.1, read as the reverse complement.
CTTTCACTCCTCAACCGCTACGGCCTGCCAGGCCTCGCGGCCGCTTTCGCCGTTCTGTTCGCGCTCGTCATCAACCTCCCGGCCTTCGGCCAGCCCTTCAAGGACACCGGGACCTACCGGATCCCCCGGGTCTTCGACAAGGAGACCCGGTCCAGCATCGCCGCCACGGGCGCCGGCATCATCGACGTCGGCCACGATTCCGTACTCGTCGAAGCGACGCCCACCGAGGCCCTGGCCCTTCAACGGCTCGGGCTCAAGCTCGTACGCTTCGCGACGCAAGAGGAGTTTCGCAAGGTCTTCCCGGCCGTCGACTCGAACTACCACGACTACAACGAGATGGTGACGGAGCTCCAGCAGGCGGCCTTCGATCATCCGAACAACTTCTCCCTCATCAGCCTCGGCCTCACCTACGAGGGGCGCACGATCTGGGCCGGCAAGATCTCCGACAACGTGGCCATCGACCAGGACAAGCCCGAGGTGCTCCTCACGCACCACCAGCACGCCCGCGAGCACCTCACCGTCGAGCAGGGGCTCTATACCCTTCATCTCCTGCTCGACGGCTATGGCGTCGATTCGCAGATCACCAACATCGTGAACAGCCGCGAAATCTGGATGATCTTCGACCTGAATCCGGACGGCGGCGAGTTCGACATCGCCACCGGCACCTACGTCTCCTGGCGCAAGAACCGCCAGCCCAACACGGGATCGACCTTCATCGGCACCGACCTCAACCGCAACTGGAGCTACATGTGGGGTTGTTGCAACGGCAGCAGCGGCGACCCGAGCAGCACGACCTATCGCGGCCCCGCCGCCTTCTCGGCCCCCGAGACCACCGTGGTGCGCGACTTCGTGGACAGCCGCGTCATCGGCGGCGTGCAGCAGATCAAGGCCAACATCGACTTTCACACCTTCGACGAGCTGGTGATGTGGCCCTACAGCTACACCTACACCGACGTGCCGGCCGACATGGCCGTGGACGACCACGATACGTTCGTGGCCCTGGGCAAGGCCATGGCGACGTCGAACGGCTATACGGCCCAGCAGGCCAGCGACCTCTACCTTTTCGACGGCTCGATCAACGATTGGCTCTACGGCGTGCACCACATCTTCTCGTACTGCATCGAAATGTACCCGGTGAGCTCGTCGCCGGAAGGCTTCTATCCGCCCGACGAGGTGATCCCGGTGCAGACCGCCCGCAACCGCGCGGCGATCCTTTACTTCCTCGAAAAGAGCGGCTGCCCCTACGCCGTCATCGGCAAGCAGGCCCAATACTGCGGCGACTCGACGACCTATAACACCGCCACGGCGTTGACCTCGGCGCCCAACCCCTCCAACTTCGGGAGCTCGGTCACCTTCACGGCGACCGTCACCTCCACCGCCGGCGTGCCCGTGGGTACCGTCACGTTCACAGAGGGAGCCACAGTGCTGGCCTCCGCCGTACCCGTCGACGCCGCCGGCCATGCCGCGTTCAGCACGGCGGCGCTGGCGGCGGGCAGCCATGTCGTCACCGCCGCCTTCACCGGGGTTACCGGCTGGACGAACAGCAGCGGCGACGACAGCGCTTCGCCGCAGGTCGTCTACGCCCAGGTGACCTTCACCTCCGTCGCCGCCCAGGACGGCTGGGTGCTCGAATCGAGCGAGACCTCGAACGTTGGCGGCTCGATCGATGCCACGGCCACCACCACCAGCGCTCTGCGAGTGGGCGACGACAACAAGAACAAGCAATATAAAGCCGTCGTCTCCTTCGACACCTCATCGATCCCCGACGGCGCCACCATCCTCTCGGTGACCCTGCGGCTGCGCCGCGGCACGCTCTCCGGCACCAACCCCTTCACCACCCACGGCACCTGCTGGGCCGACGTCCAGTCGGGCAGCGGCTTCTCAGGCTCGACGGCGCTCGCGACCGGCGACTTCCAGGCCACGGCGACCGCCGTCCAGGCGGCGAGCCTCACCAACGCCGCCAACAACGGCGACTGGTCGACCGGCAGCCTCAATGCCGCGGGTCTCGCGACGATCAACAAGACGGGGACGACCCAGCTCCGCGTCTATTTCAACCTCGACGACAACAACGACGGCGGCAACGACTATATCGGCTACTACTCCGGTGACAATTCGACGTCCGCCAACCGGCCGCAGCTCGTGGTGACGTACCAATAACGATCCCTTGAAAAGAGACAGACTCTGAAGGCGGAGGCGCGGCGAAGGCGGGGTAGGGCCCTCATCACCCCGGCCCTCTTCTCCCAGCCTCCCACCCTTCCCGACGGGAGAAGAGGGAGAAGTTAGTCGAAGCAAGTTTTAAAGCCCCTCTCTCCCGGCGGTGGGGGG
>JBDSHF010000121.1:0-12770 GCA_039918595.1 Thermoanaerobaculia bacterium | reverse complement strand
AGCCTACGAAGCCCCCCGCCCCGACAGCACCACCGGCACCGTCTTCAGCAGGATCTTGAGGTCGAGCAGCGGCGACCAGGAGTCGATGTACTCCAGGTCGAGCTGCATCCAGCGGTCGAAGTCGAGGTCGTTGCGGCCACTGATCTGCCAGAGGCAGGTGAGGCCGGGCTTCATGGCGAGGCGGCGGCGCTGCCAGCGCTTGTACTGGGCTACCTCCTCGGGGATCGGCGGCCGGGGACCCACCAGGCTCATGTCGCCGCGCAGCACGTTCCAGAGCTGCGGCAGCTCGTCGAGGCTGAAGCGGCGCAGCAGCCGGCCGAGCCGGGTCACCCGCGGATCGCTCCGCAGCTTGAACACCGGGCCGTCCATCTCGTTCAAGTGCATCAGATCGCGGCGGCGCTCCTCGGCCCCCTCCACCATCGTGCGGAACTTGTAGAGGGTGAAGGAGCGGCCGTTCAGGCCGCAGCGGGTCTGCCGGAAGAGCACGCTGCCGCCGCCGGAGGTCAGCTTGATGGTCAGCGCGATCATCCCCGCGATCGGCATCCCGATCAGCAGGAGGAACGAGGCCAGAGCCACGTCGAGCACCCGCTTGAGCATGAGCTGGAGCGGATTGGTCGGCGTGGTGGCGAAGGAGAGCAGGGGGACGCCGTCCAGCTCCTCCAGCTCCACCCGGGCGCGGGTGTGCGGGAAGAGGTCCATCGCGAAACGGGTGCGGATCCCCTGCTCCTGCAGACTGAGGAAGAGGTCTTCCAGGCGGTCCAGCTCGCGGCGATGGACGGCGAAGATGACGTCGTCCACCACGTGGCTCTCGACGATCCGCGGCAGGTCGTCGATCTCGCCGAGGATCGGGTAATAGGGGGGCCAGGACTCCTCCCAGGCGTTCTCGTTGCGGATGAAGCCGAGGATGCGGTACCCCCAGAAACGGTGGCCGTGGATCGAGTCGGCGATCCGCAGCGCCGCATCGCTGGTGCCGACGATCAGCACAGTGCGGTAATTGAACCCGTGCGCCCGCACGTAGCGCGAGGTCAGCCGCAGCCCCAGCTTCTCGCTGAGCAGGAAGACGCAGGAGAAGGCCGCGAAGAGCAGCGACCAGAAGCGGCTGATGCGGTCGTCGCCCAGCAGGCGCTCGTCCCACCGGCTCAAGTAGAGCGCGAGAGTGAAGAGGATCGCGCCGCTCATGCAGACGCGGACGATCGCCCACGCCTCGTCGAGCAGCGGCACGGTGCGGTGCGACCGGTAGCGCCCCGAGCTCAGCAGCAGGCCGCCCCAGATGGCGAGAGCCAGCGGCAGCAGCGGCAGGTAGTCCGCCAGGGCGCGCAGCCGGCTGGGGAAGGTCGCCGGCACCAGTTGCGGCAGCACGGCGTCACGGAGCCCATAGGCACACAGGAAGGCGGCGGTGACTAAGAGCAGGTCGAGCGAGAAGATCGCGACCGCCAGAATGCGAGCTCGTTCTTTGAGCATAGGTTCTATTGGGAGAACACTGAGCGCCTCATTCGCTACCGAGTCTAACGTGCGGGAGGTACCTTCCGTCTATGCCTCCCCAGCATAGCTCTACGAAGACCGTCCTGCCAACTTGCTGAGCAAGGCGGCATATTGGTCCGCCACCCTCTCCCAGGAGAAGAGGAGAGCCGCCCGCCGCGCCGCCGCCCGCCCGCGCGCCCTGGCCCGGCCGGGGTTGCCGCGCACCCAGTCCAACCGCTCCGCCAGCGTGGCCGGCTCGGCGGCACGGAAGTACAGACCTGTTCCCCCCGCCACCTCGCGGTTCTCCGGCGTGTCGTTCACTAAATTGCAATTTCCGTACCCCATCGCCTCCACCAAAGCCGGATGGGTGCCCCCGACCTCGGTGGCGTGGACGTAGGCGAGGGCGTTCGACAGCAGCTCGCGGTACCCCTCGCCATAAATGGCCCCTGGAAACAGAATGCGCGAATCGGCCCCGCGAGTGAACCCGTCGATGAACTTTCCCGCGTAGGGCGCCCCGCCGACCATCACCAGCGGGAGATCCCCGCCCACCCGGCGGTAGGCCGCGGCGACCCGATGAGGGTTGTTCTCCGGCTCGAAGCGGCTGACATAGAGAAAATATTGCCTAGGGGCAATACCCAATCTTTCAAGAACCCCGGTCGTGGCCGGCGGGCGAGGATCGACGCCGTAGGCGATCGGCACCGACTCCGCGCCGTAGCGCTCCACGTAGTGGCGGCGAATGACCTCGGCGTCGGTCACCAGGGCGTCCGGCACCACGCAGGCCAGCCGCTCGGAGAAGGCGTAGACGGCGCGGCCGAAGGCTCCCCACTTGGCCCGCCGCTTCTCGATGCCGTCGACGTTCAGGGCCACGGGGATGCCGCCTACTCCCAGCAGCGGCACGAACAGCGCGTTCGCCGAGTTCACCACCAGGGCGGCGTCGTAGCCGGCCCCGGCGGCGTGCAGGCAGGAGAGGAAGGTGTGGACCGGGGTGTCCAGGTACTTGGTGCGGATCGTCGGCAGGACGACCAGGTCCACCCCCTGCCAGCTCTTCAGCTCCCGGGGCGTCGAGTGGGAGCGGCAGTAGACGGTCACCCGGAAGCCGCGGGCGACGAGCCGGGGCCCGAGCTCCTCCATCAGCGTCTCGTAGCCGCCGTAGCGCCCGGGGATGCCGCGGCTGCCAATCAGGGCGACAGAGAGGGATTTCACAGGGGCTCTCCCGAGATGGAAAACCAGCGGTCGATCGCCGCCGCCGGCACGGTGCGCCGCCCCTGGATCAGCCGCCGCCGCCGGAGGATCTCCCGGCGGTTGCGCCAGAGCCAGGCGTAGGCGGCGAGCGACGAGCGCTCCCGCAGCAGCACCCAGCCGAGGGCCGCCACGTCGCGGGCCAGGGTGGGGAAGAAGGTGCGGGCGAGGTTCCCCGCCGTCTGGTGGTAGATCCGCAGCAGATAGCGGTTCTTGAGCGAGTGGAGGTTGACCGCCGCCGGCATCGCCAACCGCCGCTCCGGGAGGTTGAACCGGCGGTGCTCGCAGACCGCCGCCGGCTCGTACGTCACCTCCCAGCCGCGCTCCCGCAGGCGGAAGCAGAGCTCGGCGTCCTCGCGGAAGGAGTGGAAGCGGGAGTCGAAGATCTCCCCCTCGACCGCCACGTCGTCGAGCGCGGCGCGGCGGAAGAGCGAGGCGGCCCCGGTGGCGCCGAAGACCCGCTCGGGCGCCGGAAACTGCCCGCGGTCCACCTCCCCCGAGCCGCGGTCGAGGTGGCGCCAGTTGCGGGTGAGCCTCATGCCGCAGGCGTCCAGCCGCCGGGGATCGGCAGGCCGCACCAGCCGGCCGGTGACCGCTCCGACGCGGATCCCGGGGTTCGCCGCGGCGCCGTCGAGGAGCCGGGTCACGTAGTCCGGCGCCGGGCGGGCGTCGGCGTTGAGGGTCAGCACCCAGGGGGCCCGGGTGCGGGCCAGGGCCGTGTTCATCCCCCCGGCGAAGCCCAGGTTCTCCGCCAGCCCCACCGCCTGGAAGGGGATCCCCTCCAGAGCGTGCGCGCTTGCCGCCTCCAGGCTGCCGTCGCCACTCGCGCAGTCGACCACCACGATCTCCAGCGGCCGGTGGCGCAACGCGGCGATCGATTCGAAGCACCCCGGCAGGTCGGCCGCCGAGTTGTGGGTCACGATGCAGACCGCGACCGCTGCCTCCTCCCTCGAGCTCAAAGACGATCCTCCGCGAGCCGCCGCGGCCGGGTCCACCCCGAGAGGGCGCCGGCGAGCACGGCGAGCAGACCGGCGAGCGCCTCCCGCCGCGACGCCGCCCGCCGGGGGCACCGGAACGGCAGCGCCAGCAGCCGCGCGGCGATCCCGGGGATCAGCGCCGCCCGCGCCGCCAGCGCCCAGGCCGGCCCGTGGTGCTTGGCGAGATAGCGGGTGAGGTTCCGGTAATAGATGAAGAGGAAGGGGCCATATCCCAGCCGCGGCACCGTGCTCCCCAGCCGGTGCCGGAAGCGGGCCGCCGGCCAGTAGCGCAGGACCAGCCCGGCGCGCTGGAACCGCTTCGCGAGGTCGACGTCCTCGAACCAGGCGGGGTGGAACCCGGCGTCGAAACCGCCGGCCGCGGCCAGCGCCTGCCGCCGGAAAGCGAGCGCCGCCGCCGCCGGCTGCTCGACCGCCGCCCCGGCCGGCGGCTCGGGCGCGCCGCTGGAGAAACCGGGAACCGGCAGCGCGTGGAGCACGCATCCCAAAGCGGTCGGGAGCTTGCGGAGCTGCCACGCCGCCTGCGCCTCCCCCGCCGGCCCCACCAGCCGGGGGGCCAGCCCCGCCGCGTCCGGCCAGGCGGCGAACCCTTCCAGCAGGCGGTCGAGCGCTCCCTCGTCCGGCACCACGTCCGGATTCAGGATCAGCACGATCTCCCCCCGCGCCGCCGCGATGCCGGCGTTGGCGCCGCCGGCGAAGCCGAGGTTCTTCCCGGGCGCCAGCACCCGGACGCCAGCCGGCAGCGGCGGCAACGGCGGCATAGAGCCGTTGTCCACCACCAGCAGCTCGAACCGCGGATCGCGCGGCCACGCCGCCGCCAGCTCGGCGAGGAGATCCTCGTTGCGCCAGTGGACGACGACGCCTGTGAGAAGAGGCTCCGGCATGCGCAGAGGTTATCGCGGACCGCGCAGCGCCCGCTTCCATCCGGCGACGATCCCCGCCGCGAGCTCGCCGTCGCCGCGCAGCAGAGCCCGCCCGAGATCGATCCCGTCGCGGGCCGCCAGCACCGGAACCCGCGGCCAGAAGCCGCCGCCGAGGAAGCGTTTCGCCACCCGCCAGCGGTTGCCGTAGATCAGCCGCCAGCGCTCGCGGCTCAGTGTCCTGCCGGTGAGCGAGCCGGCGTGGCGGGCCCGCGCCGCCGGGACGAGCAGCGCGCTGAACCCCGCGGCGCACAACCGGCCGGCGAGGTCGACGTCCTCGTAGTAGGACCCGAGCCGCGGATCGAAGACCTCGCCACCGGGAGCGACCGCGCGCAGCGCCGCCCGGCGGTAGATCGCCGCCGTGGCCGACACCCCGAAGATCTCCTCGACCCCCGAGCCCGGACCTGGAGCCGGTTTCCCATGGCCGATCTGGACCGCCTGCCACCAGCGGTTCCAGGCGATTCCGCAGCCGTCCGCGAGGTGTGGAGAATCGAGGACGAGATTGACCCCCTGCGCCGCCGCCGCCCGCGGGTCCGCCTCCAGGGCCGCGATCAGCGCCCCCGCCCATCCGGGCTCGACCATGGCGTCGTCGTTCACCGTCGCGATCCACTCCCCCCGGGCTTCGGCGATCCCCAGATTGCTCCCCGCCGCGAAGCCGAGGTTGCGCCCCGGACGCAGGACGCGGTCCGCGAGGCCGGCGGGGATGGTGACGGGGGGATCTCCCTGATCGACGAGGATGATCTCGGCCCCTTCGCGACGGAGGGCCTCGAGGCAGGGGACGAGGAGGGGGCTGCGGCCCAGGGTGGGGACGACGGCGGTGAGGCTCATGGCGCGACGGCCCTCATCACCCCGGCCCTCTTCTCCCGTCCCCTCCCACCCTCCCTCACCGGGAGAAGAGGGAGAAGTTTTTTTCCTCCCCCGGAACGGGGGAGGCCAGGAGGGGGTGTTCCGGAGTCCGGGGCGTTTCCTTGGTTGGCGCGCCCCCTCCTGACCTCCCCCGTTCCGGGGGAGGAAAACGGCATCTTCCCTCTCACCGCCACTCCATCTCCACCCGATCCAGAATCACCCCGTTCAACTGCCCCGGCGGCGCCGGCCCGCGCGCGGCGAGCACCAGCGGCTCCCCGGCCTGCCAGTCCACCGGCCCCACCTCGACCGTCTCCCAGACCCGCTGCCGCCCCGGGGTCCAGGAGGTGAGCAGCCGGTCCCCCTGCTGGATATCGAGGGTGAAGGGGACCGGCTGGTTGCGGATGAGCTCCGCGGCAAGGCGGAGCCGCACCCGGCGGCTCCCCGGCGCCACCGGCGCCTCCAGCCGCTCGCCTACCCGCAGCACCCAGCCGCCGCGGTAGCGGGTCCGCTCCACCACCCAGCGCTCGGGGTGGAGGTGCCCGCCGCTCTTGCGGACCTCCGGGTCCTCGAATTCCAGGACGCGCGTCGGCACCCGCGCCGCCGCCGAGGGGAGGAGAGCCACGGCCCCGAGCATCAACGCGATCCCCGCCATGGCCGCCGTACCAGCCGTCCGGCGTCTCCCCGGCAGCCACCAGAAGAGCGAGATCAGGGGGATCGACAGCACGGGCCAGAGCCAGGTGGCCGTCCGCGTCCGGATCGAGCTGGGGAAGAAGCGGGCGATGTCCACCCCCAGCCGGCCGCTCAGGGCGTCGAGGGCGTAGGTGCGGCCGTCCGCGAAGTTGTAGGTCCACCCCGGCACCGCTACCCAGACCAGCGTCAGCGCCAGCGTCAGCGCCGCCAAGCCGCCGAGCAGCGCCCGGGCTCCCGCGCGCTCCCGGCCGGCGGCGAGCAGCGGCACCAGGGCGATGCCGAGCAGGGGGATCGCGATCAGGGCGTAGCGGAACGGGGGGGACCAGCCGCCGTACCACTCGACGCGCGGCACCACGATCACCAGATAGGGGAGGCTCAGCGCCGCCAGATGGAGCAGCAGCGGGCTGCGCCTCGCCAGCAGCAGCAGGAGCGCCGGCAGCAGGAGCAGCCAGAGCGGCGCGCAGCCGAACAGCCCGAAAGCGGCGTCGAAAAAGAGGCCGGAGAACCCCTTGAGGTACGAGGCCACGCCGTAATGATGGGGATCGACCTCCTGCCAGGTGTGGATCTTCAGCGGGTTCGAGTAGAGGAACTGATTGTAGAGGAGCATCCCCGCCGCCAGCCCGGCGAGCAGCCCGGCCAGGATCAGCAGCGGCCGGCGCGGGCGCCCCGCGTGCCACCAGCCGAGGACGAGCAGCGGCCCGGAGATCAGGATCAGCCGGATCTTCACCAGCGGCAGCAGCAGCACCGGCAAGCCCAACCCCAGCCACTCCTTGATTCCCCAGGGGCGGCCGCCGCCGCCCGCTCCGCGATCGATCACCAGGATGCGGTCGAGGGCCGCCGCCAGGAGCAGCGCCGCAGGCACCTCCACCCAGACCTGATACGAGTAGAGCAGCAGCGGCGGCGCGAAGGCGGCCAGGGCCCAGGCCGCCAGCGATTCGCCGGGCAGGTCCGGAACGTAGTGGCGGGCCAGGCGCAGCATCAGCCAGGCGAGGGCCGCCGTCATCAACGCCATCATGGCCAGCGCCCCCGTCTTCCCGGCCAGCCGGTAGGCCGGCGCCAAGGCCATCGGCAGGAGCTCGTTGTGCCGCGAATACTTCTCGCCGTGCGGCCCCACGGGATCGCCCGGCTGCGGCTCGATCGGGCGGTCCATGAAATGGCGCCAGTCCCCATGGGCGTAGTTGTTCGTCAAATCGGCGTCGAAGTCGTAGGCCAGGCTGTGGGTGATCAGCAGGTAGAACGGCTCGTCGCCGTCCGGCTGCCGGTGCCGGGCCGACCAGGGGAGGATGGCGATATAGACGGTGAGCGGGAGCAGAAAGAAGAGGATGGAAGGGCGCCGCGGCAGCCGGTCTCCCAGCAGCGGCCGGAGCGCGGCGGTCTGCCGCGCCACCCGGCAGCCGAGGACGAGCAGGAGCCCGGCGGCGAGGGCCTCGTCCATCCCCGCCAGCGACAGATGCGGCCGGACGAGCACGAGCAGGATCAGGGCCGCGAGCGCGCCCAGCTCCCCCGCCGTGGCCGCCACTCCGAGCCGCCGGCCGCCCAGCCGCGCTCCCCAGCGGTGGATCTCGCGCAGGGCACCCAGGATCAGCGGCAGCACCACCAGCGTGCCGTGGAACGGATCGGCAGCCTCCAAGGGGAGAAACCTGGGCAGCAGCGCGGCGGCGACGACAGCCGCGGCCAGAACCGCCGCGGTCCCGGCAAGCCCCTCCCGCCCCTCTCTCAACGCCGGATCTCCAACTGGTAGACGGCGACCGACAGGTCTGGCGGCACGCCCGGAGCCCGCTCGATGCGCAGGAGCGAGGCGCGCGCCGGCCGCTCCAGGGTCCACAGCGAGCGGTAGCGCTGGGCCAGGAAATCCCCCGCCACCCACGAGATCCAGGGGGGCGGCGCCTTGACGCCGGCGCGGGCCACGTCCGGCCGCCGGGCCGCCCATTCGCCCGTCCCCTCGCCGGCGCGCAGGACCCAGGCCGACCCCGGGCCGGCGGCGTCCCGCAGGCGCACGATCGCCACCGGTGTGCCCGGCGCCAGCGCCGCGCCGTGCGACAGGCTGGATTCGACGACGACGCTGCCGATCCGTCGCGCGGAGACCTTCGCCTCCCAGGCCGGATGGCCGGCGTCGAGCACCACCGGGACCTCGGGCGCGAGCAGCGCCGTGCCGGCCGTGGGGAGCCTGGCCAGCAGCGCCAGCGCCACGCAGGCCGCCGCCAGCCCCGCCAGCCGCGCCGAGCGCAGCGGCTCGCCCCAGCCGCGGCCCATCCAGACCCCGAAGCCGGCGAGCGCCAGGAGCAGACCGATCGCCGCCGCCGCCAGCGCCGGGCCGGGGTGGAGCCCGAGCAGCGAGAGGTAGGCCGGCAGCGGCTCCTCGCGCAGCCAGGGGTAGCCCGCGAGCAGCGCCGTGCCGGCGAGCGCCGCGCCCGTCCAGACCGCCTGCGGCACCAGCAGGGCCGCGTCGCGCCGCAGCGAGAGCGCCGCCAGGGCCACCGGCGCCGCGAGAACGGCGGCGCCGAGGAACGGCGGCACCGTCCCCGCCATCAGCGCCGCCGCGATCACCGCCGGGAGCCGCTCGCGATCCGGGAGGACCGCCGCCGGCACCAGCAGGAAGAGCCAGACCGCCTGCAGCGCGATCCCGCCGGCCGATTCATGGAGATAGACGGCAAGGCCGCCCGCGGCCAGCACGGCGATCCCCAGCCCGATCCTGGGCCGCCAGAGCGCCAGTCCGCAAACCGCCGCCGCGATCCCCGGCCCGGGCGCCCAGGCGATCGGCGCCAGCAGCGCGATCCACGCCGCCCCCTTCGCCAGCGCGCCGGCCTCGCGCCGCGCCAAGAGATCCCCCGCCGCCAGCGCGATCAGCCCCACCGTGGAGGCGACGTTGAACCCCGGCGCCAGCGCCACCGCCGCGCCGCCGGCGATCAGCGCCAGGGCCATGCCATGCCGCCGCGCCAGCATCGCCAGCGCCACCCCGGCCACGACCGGCAGAGCCACCAGCGCCACAGCCATGCGCAACGGCGGCGGCGGCGCGAGGAACAGGTCTCCCCGCAGCAACACCTGAATGCCGAGAGCCAGGGGAATCAGAACGCGCAGGTTTTCTCCCCCTCTCCCGGTGAGGGAGGGGGGAGGGGACGGGAGAGGGGGTCGGGAGGTGAGGGCCCGGCCCACCGCCACCGCCAGCGCCGCGACCAGCAGCGCCCCCACCGCCGCCCCCCGTCCCGGCCCGGGCGGCAGCGCCCAGACCATCGCCGTAACCAGCGTGGCCCCGACCCCCACCTCGTACGCCGGCCAGGGGGCGAGGAAGGCGATCGGCAGCAGCGCCGCCGCCGCGAGCACCGCGAGATAGGCGCTCTCCGCCGCGCCCGCCGGATTCACCTCATGCGCCGCCAACGTGGCCGTCGCCGCCAGGGCGGCGAGCGGCGCCAGGATTCGGAAGATCTCGTTGCGGAGCGAGGGTTGGGCGGTCTGTTCGTTCATTCGAACCTGAAAGCGAGGCGCTCGCCGGGGCTTGCGGCTGCCGGATGTTATCTCTGACTCGCTGGTATTCCTACGGAGGAGGTGGGGTGGAGCGTTGAGGCGTGAGATAAACTCCCGCGTCATGCTTTCCCGAGACCTCCTCCGCGACGATCCCGAAAAGGTCCGCCAGGGCCTTCTCAACCGTAATACGAACCCGATGCCGCTCGACGCCTGGCTGCTGCTCGACGCCGAACGGCGCGCCGCCCTCGGCGAGTCCGAGGAGCTCAAGCGGCAGCGCAACGAGGCCAGCCGCGCCATCGGCGAGATCAAGAAGCGCGGCGGCGACGCCTCGGCCGAGATCGCCGCCGTCGGCGAGCTCAAGGGTCGCATCGAGGAGCTGGAAGGCCGCCTCCAGACGATCGATCCCGAGCTGCTCGCCATCGAGCACAGCCTGCCGAACCTGCCGCACGAGAGCGTCCCGGTCGGCGAGGACGAGTCGGCCAACCGCTGCGAGCGCGCTGTCGGCACCCCGCGCGAATTCGACTTCGAGGCCAAGGCCCACTGGGACCTCGGGCCCGCGCTCGGCATCCTCGACTTCGAGCGCGGCGCCAAGCTCACCGGCGCCCGCTTCACCGTCTACTTCGGCGCCGGCGCCCTGCTCGAACGGGCCCTGATCAACCTCATGCTCGACCTCCACACCCGTGAGCACGGCTATACCGAGGTCCTGCCGCCGTTCGTGGTCAACGACCAGACGCTCTTCGGCACCGGGCAGCTCCCCAAGTTCGAGCAGGACCTCTTCAAGCTGGAGAAACACCCCTACTACCTGATTCCTACGGCCGAGGTGCCGGTCACCAACATCTACCGCGACGAGACCCTCGATGAGTCCCGCCTGCCGGTGCGCTTCACCGCCTACACCCCCTGCTTCCGCAGCGAGGCGGGCTCCTACGGCAAGGACGTGCGCGGGCTGATCCGCCAGCACCAGTTCAACAAGGTCGAGCTGGTGCAGCTCACCACCCCGGAGACCAGCTACCAGGCCCTGGAGGAGCTGACCGGCCACGCCGAGCGGGTGCTGCAGATCCTCGAGCTCCCCTACCGGGTGATGGCGCTGTCGACCGGCGACATGGGCTTCGGCGCCGCCAAGACCTACGACCTCGAGGTCTGGCTGCCAGGGCAGGCCGCCTACCGGGAGATCTCCTCCTGCAGCAACTGCGAGGACTTCCAGGCCCGGCGCGCGAACCTGCGCTATCGTCCCGAGGGGGGGAACAAGACCCGCCTGCTGCATACGCTGAACGGTTCAGGCCTCGCGGTCGGCCGCACGCTGATCGCCATCCTGGAGAACTACCAGCAGGCGGACGGCTCGGTGGTGATCCCCGAGGCCCTGCGCCGCTACACCGGGGGGCTGGAGCGGATTACGGTACCGGAGTAAGCTGTTGCACACCTCACGGAGGGGTGGCTGAGCGGTCTAAAGCAGCGGTCTTGAAAACCGCCGGTCGTTCACGCGGCCCGTGGGTTCGAATCCCACCCCCTCCGCCATTTTGAATCTTGATTGGGGCGCTGCGACCTCACCCTCGGTCCCTCTCCTAAAGGAGAGGGAGGGCCCGGCTGAGCCGTTGGAGCTCGTAGGGTGCGCTGTGCGCACCTTCGCGGTTGTTCATTGGTGAGCACAGCGCACCTACGGGCAATCTGCCTCGGAGTCGTCCCCCTTCTCTTTTAGGAGACGGGGATAGGGGATGAGGTCGCAGGCCACGGACGCCTGCGATCAAGAAGGTACTGATGGTTTTAACGCTTTCCATAGACGAGCAACTCGCCCAGCGAGCCCAACAGGTTGCTGAGAGCCAGGGCATGAGTCTGGACCAGCTCATTCGGCACTACCTGGAAAATCTCACCGCTCAGTCCTCCGCCAAAGAAGACATCGCGGAGCTCCGACGTCTCTCGGGGCAGGGGAACTCCCAAGGCTGGAAGTTCAACCGCAACGAGATTCATGAGCGTTCGTAGCGTCCTCGACTCCCTCACACCCCTGCCGTCATCAACCGGCCAACCCCGCCGGCGACGCGTAGACCGTCTGAACGGCCGCTGAAATACCGCGCGTTGATCTCCTTCCCTCCCAGATCCTCGAAGGAGCCGAAGCCCAGCCGCCGGAGCTCGCTCATGAGCGTGGACGGCTCGAAGAACGTCTGAAAGGGCTCTCCGACCGCCGCGACTCGCTCGGCCAGCGCGTTGAAGGCGAACCGCTGGACGAGATTCAATGACTCGGGAGGGAGGGCGTAGTCGAAGACGATCCCGCTCCCCGCGGGCAGGGACCCGACGAACCGGAACGTCTCCATCACGGCGCTCCGCGTCAGATAGGGAACGACGCCGAGCCAGGAGAAGAACGCCTTTTGATCCCTCTGGAATCCTGCTCGCGCGAGCCCCTCGGACAGAGTCTGGCTCTCGAAGTCAACCGGCGCGAACGTCATCGACTCCGGGATGGAGATCCCCGCCGCTTCCAGGCGCCGACGCTTCCAACCCTGGGTCGCCGGATGATCGACCTCGAAGACGCGCAACCCGGGATAGGGATTCCGGTACGCGAACGTGTCGAGACCGGCCCCCAGGACTACATATTGACGGGTCCCGCTCTCGACCGCCCGCGCCAGCCCGTCCTCGGCATACCGGCTCCGCACCACCAGGAACGCCCGCAAGACCCGGGACATCCTGCTCCGGCTCTTCGAATCCGACCGCAAAGCCTCGCTCTCCGCGCCGACGATCGCCAACGCGAGAGGGTCCGTGAAGATCTGGGGATCGTCCAGAACCTGGTGCGCGGCCCGGCGCAGGGCAACACGAAAGGCGGTTTTGCTCGGCCGGTCTTCGTGCATGGGGGATCACCACACCGCGTACAGGTTCCAGGCGACATGCATGAGGATGGGGAGGATCACCGATCCCGTCTGCCGCCGCGCGAAACCGAGCATCAGGCCGCTGACGAAAATGACCGCGATCACTCCCGGAGGATACGAAATGTGGATCACCGCCCAGATCGCCGCCAGGATCACGATCGTCATCGTTGGGCCGAGACGTGTCCGGCTGAAGCGGTCATAGAGCCACCCGCGGAAGATCAGCTCTTCGGCGATCGGCCCCAGAATGCAGACCGCGAGGACCCGCAGCACATTCACGATCATGGGCGAACGGGCCCAGCCGGAAAAGT
>JBDSHF010000120.1:0-14783 GCA_039918595.1 Thermoanaerobaculia bacterium | reverse complement strand
CCCAACGGCGCGGGCAAGTCGACCCTGATGAAGATCCTCTCCGGCCTGCTGGAGGCGACGTCGGGGGCGGTGACCCTCGACGGCGAGGACGTGCTCACGAAGCCGGAGCGGATCCGCCAGCGGCTCGGCTATCTCCCCCAGGAGTTCGGCTTCTACCCCCACCTGACGGGGGAGAAGATGCTCACCTATCTGCTCAAGCTCAAGGGGGTCGAGGCGCCCGGCGGGCTGAAGAAGCTCGTGCCCGAGCTGCTCGACCGGGTCAACCTCACCTCGGCCGCCAAGCGGCGGGTGAAGACCTACTCGGGCGGCATGCGCCAGCGGCTCGGCATCGCCCAGGCGATCGCCGGCGACCCGCGGCTGATCATCGTCGACGAGCCGACCGCCGGCCTCGACCCCGAGGAGCGGCTCCGCTTCTACAAGATCCTCGCCGAGCTCGCCGCCGACCGCATCGTGCTGCTCTCCACCCACATCGTCGAGGACGTCGCCGTGCTCTGCCCCCGCTTCGCGGTGATCCGCAAGGGGCGCCTGGTGGCCCAGACCTCTCCCACCGAGGCCCGCCAGGAGATCGACGGCAAGGTCTTCGAAGGGCGGCTGGGGCGGGAGGAGATGGCCGAGATCCAGGGGCGCGGCCTGCGGGTCATCCAGTCGGTGCTCGTCGAGGGGAAGAACCGCGTGCGCATCTACCAGCCCGACGGCCATCCGCTGGCCGGCTTCGAGCCCGCGCAGGCCAACCTGGAGGACGCCTACCTCCTGTTGATGCAGGACTCCGCCCAGGCCCCCCAGGCCCAGGAGGAAGCTCCGGCGCTCGCCGTGGGAGGGGTACGTTGAGCCTCGCCCGCATTGGCGTCATCTTCGGCGAGGAGCTCGCCCGCACCTTCAAACGCCCCCTGTTCTGGTTCCTGGTCGCCCTGCTGGCCCTGATGTCCTGGGGGCTCTCGACCGGGCACATGCAGATCGCGTCGGGGGACTCCTCGGTGGGCGGCACCAAGGCCTGGGTCACCTCCGAGTTCGCCTTCGCGCGGGCGGTGATGGCGCTGATGGCGCTGCTCTACGGCTTCTTCGCCTCGATCGCCGCGGGCATGGCGATCGTCTCGGACGACGAGGCGCGGATCAGCGACATGCTGCTCTCGACGCCGCTCAAGCCCGCCGAGTACGTCTGGGGGAAGTTCCTGGCGATCCTCGCCGGCTTCCTGGGCGTCCTCGGCCTGCATGTCCTGCTCACCATCTTCTTCAACCACGGACTGCCCAACCCGGAAGCGCTGGAGATCCGCGGACCGCTCCACCTCTGGGCCAGCTACCTGCGGCCGGCCCTGGTCTTCGGCCTGCCGACGCTGGTCTTCTATCTCGGGGTCGCCTTCTTCCTGGGCGAGCGCTGGCGGCGGCCGGTCACGGTCTTCCTCTTCCCCATCGCCGTCATGATGGCCTGCGGCTTCTTCCTCTGGAGCTGGGCGCCGACCTGGCTCGACCCGCGGATCAACCGGCTGCTGATGCTGGTCGATCCCTCCGGCTTCCGCTGGATCAACGAGACCTGGATCAAGCTCGACCGCGGGGCCGGCTTCTACAACACGGCCCGCGTCGGGCTCGACCTGCCGTTCGTCCTCTCGCGCCTGGCTTTCCTGGCCCTGGGGCTCGCCGGGGTCTGGCTCGCGCAGCGGCACCTGGCCGCCCATCTCCAGGGGGCGACCGGAGGCGGACGGGGTCCGCGGCGCCGGAAAGCGCTCGCCATCGCCGAGGAGCCGCGGGCGGCGGCGCTCCCTGCCCTGGCGGAGCTGCGGATGCGCTCGCGGCCGGTCGGGCTCGGCGCGGGCATCCTGGAAGTGGCCCGCGCGGAGCTGCGGAACCTGCTCTCCTCGCCCGGCGTCTACCTGTTCGGCGCCCTCATCCTCCTGGAGACCCTGGGCGACAGCCTGACCTCCCTGGGGGCGTTTCAGACCGAGCTGCTGATCACCCCGGGCATCGCCGCGGTGGACGGGATGAACGTGCTCGCCGTCCTCGTCTGCCTGCTCCTGATGTTCTACACCGCCGAGTCGCTGGAGCGCGAGCGCGCCACCGGCCTGGCACCGATCTCCTTCTCGACCCCGGCGCGCACCACCTCGTTCCTGTTCGGCAAGGCGCTCGCCAACAGCGGGGTCGGCGTGCTGATGGCGATCGCCACCTATATCGGCTGCGCCATCGCCATCCTCATCCAGGGGAAGCTGGCCCCCAACCCCGGCCCCTTCCTGCTCGTCTGGGGGCTGCTGCTGGTGCCCACCTTCCTGGTCTGGAGCTGCTTCATCCTCACCGTCCAGGCCGCCTTCGGCCAGCGCTACGTCACCTACAGCGTCGGCCTCGGAGTGCTGTTCCTCAGCCTCTACCTCCAGTTCACCGACCGCATGACCTGGGTGGGGAACTGGTGGCTCTGGAGCGCGGTGCGCTGGAGCGACATGGGGATCTTCGAGCTCGACCGCAAGGCTCTCGTCCTCAGCCGGATCCTGGCCCTGGGGCTCGCCGGGCTGCTCACCGTCCTCGCCGTGCGGCTCTTCGAGCGCCGGCAGACGGACGCCATCGGGACGATCCACCGCCTGCAGCCGGGGCCGCTCTGGCACTCGGTACTGCGGTTCGCCCCCTTCGCCGTGGTGCCGCTCGCCGCCGGCATCGCCCTCTGGATCGCCGTCGACGACGGCTACCAGGGCGCCGGTTTCGAGAAGAAGGGGCGGGACTACTGGAAGCAGAACCTGGCGACCTGGAAGGACGCGCCGCAGCCGGCGATCTCGGACGTCGCGCTCGATCTGGCGATCGATCCGGACCAGCGCCGGCTCTCCAACCGCGGCAGCTACGAGCTGCTCAACGACCGCGACGCGGCGCTCGAGCGCTTCGCGCTCACCGGCGGCCCGCACTGGAAAAAGGTGAGCTGGACTCTGAACGGCGCAGCGTACAAGCCGGAGAACCGCTCGGGGCTCTACGTCTTCCAGCTCCCGGCGCCGCTGCCGCCGGGCGGGCGCGTCCGCGTCGGCTTCCAGCTCCAAGGGGTCTTCCCGCAGGGGATCTCGAAGAACGGCGGCGGCTCCATGGAGTTCGTCCTCCCCTCGGGCGTGGTGCTGACCAGCTTCACCCCGACCTTCGCCCCGGTGGTGGGATACATGGAGGAGATCGGCCGGAAGGCGGACGAGAACGACTACGAGCCCCGCGTCTACCCCGACGACTTCTACAAGGGGAAGACCCGGGCCGCCTTCGGCTCCGGCCATCCGTTCACCACCCGCATCGCCATCACCGGACCGGCGGACTTCGCCTTCAACTCGGTCGGCAGCCGGACGAGCGACACCGTCAAGAGCGGGAAGCGGACGGTGGTCTGGCAGAGCGACTACCCGGTGCGCCTGTTCAACGTCGTCGGCGGACGCTGGGACGTGCGGCGCGGCCAGGGCACGGCGATCTACTACCATCCCGCCCACCGCTACAACATCGACGAGATGACCGGCGCCCTGAACGCGGCGCGCCGCTACTACTCCGAGTGGTTCAAGCCGTTCCCCTGGCGCGAGCTCAAGCTCTCCGAGTTCCCCAACCAGGCGAGCTACGCTCAGGGGTTCCCCACCGACATCACCTTCTCGGAGGGGATCGGCTTCCTCACCAAGAGCGACGTCAAGACAGACGCCGTCTTCATGGTGACCGCCCACGAGAGCGCCCACCAGTGGTGGGGCAACCTGCTCACCCCGGGCGAGGGGCCGGGCGGCAACCTCCTCTCCGAGGGGATGGCCCACTTCTCGACCGCTCTGCTCACCGAGCAGGTCAAGGGTCCGCAGGCGCGCATGGAGTTTCTCAAACGGATCGAGGAGAAGTACGGCGACGACCGCCGGGCGGACGCCGAGCGCCCGCTGGTGAAGGTGGACGGCTCCCATCAGGGGGACACGACGGTGACCTACGACAAGGGGGGCTGGGTCTTCTGGATGCTCTACCAGCAGCTCGGGCGCGAGCGCGACCTCGCCGGCCTGCGCAAGTTCATCGCCGACTGGGGCAACGGTCCCGACTACCCCCTGCTCCAGGACTTCACCGCCGCCATGCGCCCCTTCGCGCCCGAGCCGGCGGTCTACGACGACTTCGTGAAGCAGTGGTTCCACCAGGTGGTGGTGCCGGAGTACCGGCTGACCGATGCCCGGGTCACGGCGGCGCCCGGAGGGCAGACCTGGAAGGTGACCGTGAAGGTGAAGAACGCCGGCACCGGCAGGATGCCGGTCGAGGTGGCGGCGGCCCGCGGCGAGCGCTTCACCGACAAGGGCAAGCCCGGTCCCCGCTACCGGGACGCCCGCCAGACGGTGGCGCTGGGGGCGGGCGAGGAGCGGACGGTCGAGATCGCCGCCGCTTTCCGGCCCGAGCGGGTGCTGGTCGATCCCGACGTCAAAGTGCTCCAGTTGCGCCGCAAGGCGGCGGTCGTGAAACTGTAGATCTGCCGGTCGATGCTCCCCGGGTGAGCACCTCTGACAAGCCAGTGCGCGATAGGCGGCTCGTTTTTCGTGGCTCGCGACACTGATAGTGGGTAAGAGCTACTTTTACCTGGGACCCAAGGGACCGGGGATCCGGCAACGCGGGACTCGAAAAGGAGATGGAGATGGAGCGGAAGACCGTTCACAGAGGGATTGTGGCGCTGGCGATCGTTACCTCCCTGTCCGCCGCCGGATCGCGCCCGGCCGCCGCCATGGATCTGGGGTTCCTGGACCGGCTCAACCAACTGTGGTCGTTCGCCACCGGCGACGCGCACCAGGTGGCCAGCCAGGCCCACCGCGCCGCGGGGAAGGCGCCGAAAGTCCCAGGGGCCAAGCTCGGGTGGGGGATCGACCCCAACGGAAATCACCTCGTCGATCCGGACCCCACCACCCCGGGGCTTGTTCCGGGCAACGGCTAATACGAGACAACGCGTCCCCCTTGTGAGAGACTTGAGGAAATCGCTGCATTGATTTCGAGGAGAACAGGATGAGCAAGCATCATCCACGTCGCGAAGCCCTGGAAGGGTTCCTTCTCAGCCGCCTGCCGGCCACCGAGGCGAAAGCCATGGTGAGCCACCTGCTGGGCGGCTGCGAGCGCTGCCAGGACGAGATGTCGCCGCTTGCGGCTTCCATGTTCACGCCCGACACCGCCCCGGAGCCACGCCTTTCGGCTCAGGAGGAGGACGCCTACGATGTCGCGATCTCGGCCGCCTTCACCAAGGCCCTGGCGCACGAGCAGGCGCTGACGGTGGAGCGCGACACGGCGGAGCGGAAAGTGGAGGAGATCTTCCAGGCCGCGTGCCGCGGGGAAAATCCCGCCCTGCCCGCCGGCGCGATCTCCTGGGGTCTCTGCGAGCTCCTGCTGGCGAAGAGCCGCGAGCTGCGGCACACCGACCCGGCGGGCATGCTCCGCCTGGCCGAGGTCGCCCGGCAAGCAGCCGACAGCCTCAGCCCGGCGGTCCACGGAGCCGACCAGCGGAGCGACATGCAAGCCCGCGCCTGGTCCGAGCTGGCCAACGCCTATCGCCTCAACTACGACCTCCCGCAGGCCGAGGCGGCCATGGCCTGCGCCCTCGACCTGCGGGCTCAAGGGACAGGCGACCCCCTGCTCTACGCCCGCGTCGCCGACCTGAACGCGTCGCTGCTCTGTCATCAGCGGCGCTTCAAGGAGGCATTCCGGATGCTCGACCTCGCCTACGCGATCCATCGCCGGCACAGCGATGTGCACGAGGTCGGCCGCACGCTCATCCTCAAGGGGCTGTACACCGGCTACGCCGGCAAGCCCGAGCAGGGGCTGCAGCTCCTGGTCCGCGGCTTGCCGATGATCGACCGCGCCCGGGACTCCAAGCTCGTCTTCCACGCGTTGCACAACATCCTCCTGCTCCGGGTCGAGCTCGGCGACTACGAGGCCGCTCAGCGGCAACTGCAGCGGATGCGGCCGCTCTATGCCGAGCACGCGGCTTGGCTCGACCTGGTGAAGCTGCACCGCCTGGAGGGGGAGATCGCCGCCGGCCTGGGCGACCTGGTCACCGCCGAGGCGACGTTCCAGCAGATCCGCCAGGACCTCGACGACGCGGGGAACACCGGCCAGGCCGCCCTGGCGTCTCTCGACCTGGCCGGCGTCTGGCTGCGTCAGGGGCGCACCGCCGAAGTGCGCGCCTTGATCCCCGAGATCGGGGCCACCTTCCGCGCGATCGGCGTCGAGCGCGAGGCGCTCTCGGCTCTGCACATGCTGCGCGATGCCCTGGAGCGCGACAAGGCAACGGTAGAGATCCTCCAGCTCGTCGGCGGCATCCTGCGGCGCCTGCAGAACGACCCGATCCCCCACTCCGGGCTCGAAGCGCTGTAATCTCTTCCGTCCGTGATCCAGCGGCCCGGGGCTTCGGCTCCGGGCCGTTTTCTTTTGTGTGTCCAGAATGAACCGGCCCGCCGCTTGCAGGAGCCCGTGGCAGCCCCTCCCTTCCGGAGGAGCGCTCCAGCCGCTCCCTGAAGACAGCTCATGCCCCACCAAGAAAAACCTGTAGCGATCTATGGCGCCCTGGTCGCGAACCTCGCGATCGCGGTCACCAAGTTCGTGGCCGCGGGGATCACCGGCAGCTCGGCGATGATCTCGGAAGGGATCCACTCGGTGGTGGACACCGGCAACCAGATCCTCCTCCTGCTGGGGATCAAGCGGAGCCAGAGGCCGCCGGACGCGAAACACCCCTTCGGCCACGGCAAGGAGCTCTACTTCTGGAGCCTGATCGTGGCCATGCTGCTGTTCGGCGTCGGCGGCGGGCTGTCGGTCTACGAGGGGATCACGCACCTCCTCCACCCCCACCCTCTCGAGGACCCCTTCTGGAACTATGTGTCGCTGGGGGCCGCCATCATCTTCGAGACGATCTCCTGGATCCTCGCCATGCGGCAGCTCCGTCCGACGATCCGCGAGAAGGGGATGTGGAAGGCCCTGCGCACCAGCAAGGACCCATCGATCGTCATCCTCTTCTTCGAGGACTCGGCGGCGCTCGTCGGCCTGGTCATCGCCTTCCTCGGCATCTTCCTCGGCCACCTGTGGAACAGCCCGCTCCCCGACGGGATCGCCTCGCTGGCGATCGGCCTGCTCCTCGCCGGCGTCGCCTCTTTCCTGGTGGCGCAGAGCCGGGGGCTGCTGCTCGGCGAGAGCGTCGACCCCGAGATCCTGGCGGATATCCGCGCGATCGTCGGCTCGGATCCGGCCGTGGTCGAAGCGAAAGATCTGCTCACGATGCACCTCGGCCCCGAGGAGGTGCTGTTGAACCTGGAGCTCGACTTTCGCCCGGGCATGCCGCCGGGCCAGATCACCGAGTCGATCAACCGCCTGGAAAAAGAGATCCAGCGCCGCCACCCCGAGGTCCAGAGGATCTTTATCGAGGCGCGCGCGCTGCAGGGGGGGGCACGAGAGGAAAAGGCGCTCGCGGAGGCATCCGGGACATCGGGGCGTTCTGCCCGTTGAGCCGCGAGGGCGACCGCAGGTAAGCTAGCGCGCCATGGTCACCCTCGCCGACGTCCAGGCCGCGCGCGAGCGCATCCTCCCCCATGTCCATCGCACGCCCGTTTTGACGTCGCGGGCGCTCGATGAATGGGTGGGAGCCCGGATCTTCTTCAAGTGCGAGATCTTCCAGCGGGTGGGTGCCTTCAAGGCTCGCGGGGCGTTCTCGCGGTTGACGCTGCTCACCCCCGAACAGCGCTCCCGCGGGGTCGTCGCCTTCTCCTCGGGGAACCACGCCCAGGCGGTGGCGCTCGCGGCGCGGGAGCTTGGCCTGCGGGCCACGATCGTCATGCCGAAGGACGCCCCCGCCCTCAAGGTCGCCGCCACCCGCGGCTACGGCGCCGAGGTCATCCTCTACGACCGGCTGGGCGGCGAGAGCCGGGAGGAGATCGCCCGCCGGATCGTCGAGGAGCAGGGGGCCACCCTCGTGCCGCCGTTCGACGACGACGCGGTCATCGCCGGCCAGGGGACGCTCGCCCTGGAGCTCCTGGAGGAGGTGCCGGACCTCGACTTTATCGTCACCCCGTGCGGCGGCGGCGGCCTGCTCTCCGGCTGCGCCGTGGCCGCGAAAGGGCTCCGCCCGGAGATCCGCCTCTGGGGGGTCGAGCCCGAGGCCGGGAACGACATGCGGCGATCGCTCGCCGCGGGGCACCCCGTCACCATCCCCCTCCCCGCCACCATCGCCGACGCCCTGCAGACCACCCGCCCCGCCGAGCGGACGCTCGCCCTGGTCAGCCGGCTCACCGAGGGGATCCTCACCGTCAGCGACGAGGAGATCCGCTGTGCCATGGCCCTGCTCGCCGCGCGGATGAAGCTCGTCGTCGAGCCTGGGGGCGCGATCGCCTTTGCCGCCCTCCTCCACGGCAAGGTGCCGGAATCCGCGGGCCAGAGGATTGGCATCGTCCTCTCCGGCGGCAACGTCGATCCCGACCGTTTCGGCGCGCTGATCTCCGGCCTATCAGCCTGAAATTTCGATCGGGCGGAATTTCGCCCCACTCTCAGGGTTCCCTTCGTAACCTTGCTGTTGTAGGCTTATGCGCACTCAGCAATGAGTTAAGCCTCAGCGTCGTTTCGCTGTATGAAGTTGAAGAACAACCTGAGAGGTAGTACCGCATGACCAGGAAAGCCGCCGTCCTCGGGACCGCTGCCGCCACCGCCCTCCTCCTCCTCCTCCTCGCCGCCGCCACACAAGCCCAGACCCTCGACCAGACCCTGAGCGGCTGCAATGGCGTAGCCCCCCTGAGGACCATCCAGGCCACCCCCTCGACCTACAAGTCCCTGATCTCGACCCTCATCCCCGGCGACCGTCTGCAGCTCGCCGCCGGCACCTACACCCAGGGTCTCAACCTCTGGGGCAAGAACGGCCAACCCGGCAAGTGCATCGTCGTCGAGGGGCCGGCCAGCGGCTCCCCCGCCCTGTTCACGGGCAGCGACTCCTGGAACATCGTGAGCTTCAAGAACTCCAGCTACATCGCGGTGCGGTACCTCTCGCTCGACGGCCTGTCGAAGCTGGGGGACGGCGTGAAGGCCGAGGCGGGCTCGATCTCTAACCACCACATCACGGTCGAGCGCCTCGACATGAAGAACTTCAACAACACCGTGCAGACGGTGGGGGTCAACGTCAAGTCCTCGTCCTGGAACTGGGTGATCCGCTACAACACGATCACCAGCACGGGGACCGGCATGTACCTCGGCGGCTCCTCCGGCCAGTACGAGTTCGTGAGCTCGCTGATCGAGCACAACCTGATCTACGGCACGCTGGGCTACAACATCGAGATCAAGCACCAGCTCACTCGGAACACCTCGCTGGGGATCCCGTCGACGGCGACCACGATCGTGCGCCACAACGTGTTCTCCAAGGCCGCCGGCTCGCTCACCGGCGCCGAGGCGCGGCCGAACCTGCTCGTGGGGCACTGGCCGCTCTCGGGGGCGGGCTCCTCGGACATCTATCAGATCTACGGCAACGTGTTCTACGAGAACCCCTACGAGGCGCTCTTCCAGGGGGAGGGGAACATCGCCTTCCACGACAACCTGATGGTGAACCGCGCGGGCACGGCGGCCATCCACATCCAGAAGCACAACAACGTGCCGAAGCGGATCGAGATCTGGAACAACACCGTGGTGGCCGGCAACACCGGCATCCAGATCACCGGCGCCGACCCGGCCTATCCGCAGCGGGTGACCGGCAACGCGGTGTTCGCCGCCACCCCGCTCTACGGCGGCCAGCAGACCGGCAACCTCACCGGCACCTACGCGGCGGCCGCCACCTACCTCAACAACCCGACGGCGCCGCTCGGCGCGGGGCTCGACCTCTACCCGAAGACCGGCAAGCTCACCGGCACCGCGCTCAACCTGACCTATCTCACCGGTCTGGTCGATCAGGACCGCGATTTCAACAACCTGTCGCGCATCCTCACCTTCCGCGGCGCCTACTCGGGCGAGGGCGTGAATCCGGGCTGGGTGCCGGCGCAGGCGATCAAGCCGTAAGTAAAGCAACAGGGACGGGACACGGACAGACAAGGACGGACAAGGACATCGATCCCTGTCTCTTCTTTGTCCTTGTACGTCCGTGTCCGTCCCTGTCCGTCTCTGTAGTCCCCAGGCCCCTACGCCGACTTCCCCAGGTACGCCTTCAGCTTCGGCGCCACGCTCCTCCGGACCAGCGCGCTCTGGGCCTGCCAGCGGGTGGCGGCGTCCAGGTCGTCCACCAGGAAGCGGGGCTCGCGCCCCTCGAGGACGGCGATGGGGAGGCCGTCGCGGTAGAGGAGGCGGTTGCCGGCCAGCGCCGGCAGACGGTCGCCCGGAGTGGCGATGCCGAGCAGGTTCAGCGGATCGGCGGCGCTCACCGAGACCAGGATCCCCTTGCGCGGCTGCTTGCGCAGGGCGCGGAGCTGGCCCACCGCCTCGGTCAGCGCGTACTGCTCGCCCGAGAAGCCGTCCACGAAACGCCCGCCGCGGATCTCACCCCTCGCCTCCAGACGCCGGAAGACCAGGAGCAGCTCCCGCCAGGGGGGGAGCATCGTCTCCCTCTCCAGCAGCTTGCGGAAGACCACGCCGTAGCGGCGCAGCAGCGTCCAGGCCGCGGCCTTGACGGCGTCGCGCGACGGGGATTCCACAATCGGCTCAGGGTTAGCTCCAGAAGAGGGATGGAGCAGCGACCAGCGCCCCGCGTTCTCCATGCCGAACATCGAGAGGCCGGCCCCGCGCCGGCCCGAGCGGTCCACCGGCGGCCGCTTGTGGGCGGGCGTCAGCAGGGCGCGCAGGCCGGTGAAGCTGTCCGAGGTGACGAGGCCCCAGGCGACCAGCTCGGCGAGCGCCATCTCCAACTGGGTGTGGAGCAACCCCGCGCCGTGGGCGATCTCGCCGAAGAAGCAGGCGCCGCGGCTCCGCAGCAGGTCGTAGGCCGCCCGCGCCCCCGCCGAGAGCTCCAGCGCCCCAGGATCGGAGGGGGTCGCGATCTCCCGCCAGAGGGGGAGCCCGCCACGCGACAGGAGCGCGATGGGGGTCGCGCGCACCGGCCCGGAGCGCCGGGAGCCGTCCGACGACGGCGCCGCTCCCCGCCCCCAGACCCAGCGGCCGGCCAGGCAGAGGCCGTCCAGCCACGACGGGTCGTATTCCTTCATCCGCGCCGGCAGGATCTCCCCCTCCCAGGCGGAAGCGGCGGCCTCGAACCCCTCGAGCTGGCCGAGCAGGGCGTCGAGGCTCCCTGGCCCCTCGGCCCGCCCGTCGGGATCGACCCGCTGCCAGGCGAGGAGGAAGCGCAGGAAGTCGCTCTGCGAGACCGGCTCGATCTCGCGCCGCAGCCGGTCCAGGGTGTAGCGGTGGATGCGGGCAAGGAGCCGCCGCTCGCACCACTCTTCTCCTGGAATGCCTGGGGTGAAGCGGCCCCGGAAGACGAAACCCTCCCCTTCGAGCGACGCCAGCGCCACCTCGACCGCGCTCCGCTGGACTCCCAGGCTCGCGGCGAGCGCCTCGGCGGTGACCGGCCCCAGGCCGTCGAGCCGGCCGCGCAGGATCTCGACCAGCGCCTCCTCCGCCGTCCATTCGCGGGCGAAGCGGGGGGGCGCGGCGATCTCCGGCTCCAGGATCACTTGCCGGTGGAGCGCCTGGAGCTGGGGGAGCCGCTCGGCGGCGATCCAGAGACGCGGCCCGTTCGGGACCGCGGCCAGCGTCGCCCGCTTGGCAGTGGCCAGGGCGTCGAACAGCCGCCCCCAGCCGGAGAGGTCCCCTTCGTCGATCGTCAGGAAGCCGAAGGTCAGCAGGGCGTCGTGCAGCTCGTCCGGCGTCTCGGCGTCGGGCCAGGCCTCGGCGCGCACGCGGACGATGGCGTCGGCGTCGAGCGCGCCGAGGTCCGAGGCCGTCTCGGGGTCCAGCCAACGGCGCAGCGAGACCGCCTGCGTCCGGCGCTCCTCCAGCGGCGCGTCGTCGAGGAAGGCGTAGGGCTGGGCCTTGAGGATCTCGTGGGCGAGCGGCGAGGGCTCCACCACGTCGCGGGCGATCATCTCGACCTCGCCGGACTCCATCCGCCGCAGGAGCTTCTCCAGCCCCTCGACGTCCATCGCCTCTTCCAGGCAGTCGCGCAGGGTCTGCTCGATCAGCGGATGGTCGGGGATCTCCCGCTCGCCCACGATGTTCTCCAGGCAGGCGAGCTGATCGGGGAAGACGACCGCCACCAGATCCTCGGCGGCCTGGCGCAGCAGCGGCGCCGGCACCCTCCGCCCGCCGCGCTGGCGGGGGATGGCGAGGGCACGGCCGGCGTTCCAGCGCCAGCGCACGCCGAACAGCGGGGCGTCGAGCACCGCCTGGGTGAGCACGTCGCGCGCCGTTCCCGAGTTGAGGAAGTGGAAGACGTCCTCCAGCGGGAAGCTGTGGGTAGGGCCCAGCGAGAGCACGATGGCGTCCTCGGTGGCCGCCGCCTGCAACTCGAAGTTGAACGCGCGGCAGAAGCGCTTGCGCAGGGCCAGCCCCCAGGCGCGGTTGAGCCGGCTGCCGAACGGGGCGTGGAGGACCAGGTGCTGGTCCCCCGCCTCGTCGAAGAAGCGCTCGGCCACCAGCGTGTCCCGGGAGGGCATGGTCCCCAGCGCGGCGGCGGCGGCGGCCAGGTAGTCCACGATCTGCTCCGCGGCGGCCAAGGGCAGCCCCAGCTCGTCCTCCAGCCAGGCGGCGGCCTCGACCCGCGAACCCTCGCGAACCCTGCGCGCCACCTCCTCGCGCAGCCGCGAAACAGAGACCGACAGCTCCTCGGTGCGCGCCGGCGCCTCGCCCAGCCAGAAGGGGATGTTCGGCGGCTGCCCCTTGGCGTCCTCCACCAGTACCCGCCCCTGCTCGACCTTGATGATTCGCCAGGAGGCGTTGCCGAGCTGGAAGACGTCCCCGGCCAGGCTCTCGACCGCGAAGTCCTCGTGCACCGTGCCGATGGTGGCGCCCGCGGGCTGCAGCACGACCTGGTAGTCGGCGAGGTCGGGGATCGCGCCGCCCGAGGTCATCGCCGTCAGCCGCGCCCCCTTGCGGGCGCGCAGCACGCCGTTCACCGCGTCGTGGTGGATGTACGCCCCGCGCCGGCCGCGCCGCGTGGCGAAGCCGGTCGCGAGCATCTCGACGATGGCATCGAAGTCTTTCCGCTCGAGGTTGCGGAACGGCCAGGCGCGCCGGACCAGGGCGAAGAGCCCCTCCTCGGTCCAGCCGTCCGCGGGTTCCGCCGCCACCGCGGCCACGATGTGCTGGGCCAGGATGTCGAGCGGCCGTTCCGGGATGATCAGGCGGTCGAGCTCGCCGCGGCGGACGGCGTCCACCAGGGCGGCGCACTCGATCAGCTCGTCGCGGGTGAGCGGGAAGAGCCGCCCCTTGGGCAGGCCGCCGAGGTGATGCCCCGAGCGGCCGACCCGCTGCAGCAGGGTGGCGATCGACCGCGTCGAGCCGAGCTGGCAGACGAGGTCGACCGAGCCGATGTCGATCCCCAGCTCCAGCGACGCCGTGGCCACCAGGGCGGAGAGCTCGCCGGCCTTGAGGCGGCGCTCGCTCTCCAGCCGCTGCTCCTTGGACAGGCTGCCGTGGTGGGACATCACCCGCTCCGCCCCCAGCCGCTCGGCGAGATGGCGGGTGACCCGCTCGGCCATCCGCCGGGTGTTGGTGAAGATCAGCGTCGTCCGGTGCTCGCGGATCAGGCCGGTCAGCCGGTCGTAGATCTCCGCCCAGACCTCCATCGGCATCACCGCTTCCAGCGGCGAGGAGGGTGGCACCTCGATCCGCAGATCCAGCCGCCGGCCGTGCCCGGCGTCCACGATCACGCACCGGGGGGTGCCGTCCGGCTCCACGTTGGCGGTGCCGACCAGGAAGCGGGCCACCTCCTCGATCGGGCTCTGGGTGGCGGAGAGGCCGACGCGGTTGAGGTTCCACCCCACAAGCGCCTCCAGCCGCTCGAGCGACAGCGACAGGTGGGAACCGCGCTTGTCGTCCGCCACGGCGTGGATCTCGTCCACGATCACGGTGCGGACGTTCTTCAGCATCCGCCGCCCCCCCTCGCTGGTGAGCAGGATGAACAGCGACTCCGGCGTGGTGACCAGGATGTGGGGAGGCCGCTTGACCATCGCCGCCCGCACCGAGGCCGGGGTGTCCCCCGTGCGCACCTGGGTGCGGATCTCGACATCCGGCAGCCCCATCGCCACCAGCTCCCGGCGGATCCCCGCCAGCGGCTCCTCCAGGTTCTTCTCGACGTCGTTCGACAGCGCCTTGAGCGGCGAGACGTAGACCACCGCCGTCTCGTCCGGCAGCCCGCCATCCTCGGCGAGCAGCGCCCGGCGCACCAGGTCGTCGATCGCCGAGAGGAACGCCGCCAGAGTCTTACCCGAGCCGGTCGGGGCCGCGATCAGCGTGTGGCGGCCGGCCTGGATCTCCGGCCAGGCGCGCGCCTGCGGCTCGGTCGGGGCGCCGAAACGCTTCGCGAACCAGGAGGCGACGGCGGGGTGGAAGTTGGCGAGCGGCATGGCGCAATAAGGGCGTAAGACCTCTAGGATAACAGGAAATCGGAAGGGGGGATTCCCCCCGCCCGGGCGGGCCATCCGGCTACTTCGACGAGCCCGTCGAGCCTCCCCGCGCCCCCACCTCCTCGAGATCCTTCTCCTCCACGCCGCCGGAGCCGTGGGTCTGCCCGGACTCGCCAGGCTTGTAGAGCGTCCCCTCGGGATTCCGCGGCGGCTCCTGGTACTGCTGGCGGTCGGCCTGCTTGGCGGCCAGCTTGTCGCCGAGCCCCGGCGCGATCTTGGCCGTCATCGTATTGAGCTTGGACATCGCGCCCACCTTGACGTCGCGCTCCGGCTTGACGG
>JBDSHF010000119.1:0-5053 GCA_039918595.1 Thermoanaerobaculia bacterium | reverse complement strand
GGGCGCGTGACCGGGCCGGACGGCGAGCCGGTCGTGGACGCCTCCGTCAGGATCCCCTACCCCGCCGCGCTCCGAGGGCTGGAGTACGGTAGAGCGACAGCTCCGGACGGCTCCTTTCTGCTGAGCTTCCGGCACAGCCTCCTGGGCGACGGCGGCATCGGGTTCGAGATCGCAAAGCCGGGATATAAGAAGCGGCTCGTGCGGCTCGATCCGGCCGAGGCCTTCCCGGCCCCTCTCGAGGTCCGGCTCGATCCCGGCCTGCGCCTCGCCGGGCACGTCCTCGGCTTCGACGGCGAGAGCCCCACCGATATGTCCGTGGAAGCGCGCCAGGGTGAAGATCTCTTCACCTCGCGGGTCAGCCGGGACGGAGAGTACAGATTCACCTCTCTGACCCCCGGAGACTGGGTCGTCACGACAGAAGATTCCGGGCGCACTTGCGGTGCCTCCAGGGTCACCCTGGAGCCCGGAACGAAAGAAACCGTTCTGGATCTCCAGATCCCTCCCGCGGTGGAGGTGCGGGGGAAGGTCTTCGCGCCGGACGGCACGCCGGTCGACGGCGTGCGTCTCACCTTCCGCTCCCTCGACAAGGAGGCCCCCGCCTGCGCCTCGGTGTTCGAGATGACGACCCCCTATCAAGGCGACGGCTCCTTCTCGACCGAGCTTCCGGAGGGCCGGTTCACCGTGCTGGCGAACGTGGAGGGCTACGCCCCCACGGTCCAGGCAACGCCGCTGACGATCGCGGCCCGCCCGGTGAAGGATCTGGAGATTTCTCTCAATCCCGGCCGCAGCCTCCGTGGCCGGCTCCTCGGCCTGCGTTCCGAGGAGGCGGCCTCCGCGTCCGTGAAGGCCACGAACGGATCGGTCTCCCAGGAGACCAAGGCCGCCGCCGATGGCAGCTATCGCCTGGACGACCTGGGTCCTGGAGACTGGTCGGTAAGCGCGGTCCTCGGCCTGGAGGGGAGCTCGCGGTGGTTGCAAACCCGGGTGAAGCTGGAACCCGCGCAGACGGAGGCGGTCCGCGATCTCGATCTCCTGGGAGAGCTGAGCTTCGCCGCTCGCTTCGCCAGCGGCGACGAGCCGATCGCGCTCAGTATGGAGCTGTCGCGCTCCGATTCTCGAGGCGAGCTCGTCAATACGGCCACCCTCATGAACACCGACCGCTACCGCTTCAACCGGCTCCCCGCCGGCAGATACCGTCTTCACATCGAGGATACCGGGCACCACCGGAAGCTCGAACGGACGATCGACCTCACGTCAGACCAGGAGATCACGATCGACCTGCTGAAACCGGAGGGTCCGTGGACAAGCCCCTCCCAGCGGTATTGAACTCAGCTCCGGAGCAGCGCCACGGCCATTCCGATCGCCGCGCTCCCCAGCAGCGTCGGGATCATCCCGATCTTGAAGCGGAAGAGCGCGAGCATCGCCGCCACCGCCAGCAGGAGCGAGGGGAGGTCGAGCGTGGCCCAGTCCGGCACCAGCAGCCGCGCCCAGAGCACGCGCGCCTCCCCCACCCGGCCGAACAGGGTGTGGATCGAGAACCAGACGGCGAGGTTCAGGATCACTCCCACCACCGCCGCCGTCACCCCCGAGAGAGCGGCGGTCAGCGATCTCCGGCCGCGCAGCGACTCGATGTAGGGGGCGCCGAGGAAGATCCAGAGGAAGCAGGGGACGAAGGTCACCCAGGTGGTGACGGCGGCCCCGAGGATCCCCGCCGCCAGCGGCGAGAACGGGGCCGGGTTGCGGTAGGCGCCGAGGAAGCCCACGTACTCCAGCACCATGATCAGCGGGCCGGGGGTGGTCTCGGCCATGCCGAGGCCGTCGAGCATCTCACCGGGGCGCAGCCAATGAAAAACCTCCACCGCCTGCTGCGCCACATAGGCGAGAGCGGCGTAGGCGCCGCCGAAGGTCACCACCGCCATCTTGCTGAAGAAAATCCCCTCGGTGACCAGAACGTGCCGCCGGCCCAGCAGCGCGATCAGCAGCAAGACCGGCCCCCACCAGAGGAGCAGGTGGACGGCGAGCACCTTCACTCCCCGGGCGAGCGAGGGGCGGAGCGCGACCGCCGCCGCGTCGGCGATCGGGCGCTCCTCGCCCTCTTCGGGCTCAGGCTGAATCTCGTCCTCGCCCAGGCCGGCGAGATAGCCGGCGATCCCCGCCGCGACGACGATCAGAGGGAAGGGCACCTGGAAGAAGAAGATGGCGAGGAAGGCCAGCCCGGCGAGGAGCACCCGGAAACGGTCTTTCAAGGCCCGCCGGCCGATGCGCACCACCGCCTCGGCGACCACGGCGACCACCGCCGGCTTGAGGCCGAAAAACAGGGCGGCCACCAGGGCCGAGCCGTGAAAGACGGCGTAGAGGATCGACAGGCCGAGGATCGCCACGAACCCGGGCAGCACGAACAGGGTGCCGGCGACCAGCCCGCCCAGGGTGCCGTTGAGCAGCCAGCCGACGTAGACGGCGAGCTGCTGCGCCTCGGGGCCGGGGAGCAGCATGCAGTAGTTGAGGGCGTGCAGGAAGCGCTCCTCGCTGATCCAGCGCTTTTTCTCGACGAGCAGGCGATGCATCACCGCGATCTGCCCGGCCGGGCCGCCGAAGGAGAGCGCGGCCACCTTGGCCCAGAGCCGGACGGCTTCAGAGAAGGGGACGCCGGTTCGCACGGGGCCGGAGTATGGCAGAGGGAGGTGGCGGAGCGGGGGCACACGGACAACAGGGACCAACACGGACGAACAAGGACAAACAAGGACGACAAAACCCCCGCGCGCCGCGCTCTACGCGGGCTTCAGGCTGTGCCGCCGCAGCTTCTTCCCCCCGTACACCCCGATCAGCAGTACCGCTCCGAGCAGGATGATCGCCGGCCCCGAGGGGAGATCGTACTGGAAGGAGAGGAGCAGCCCGCCGAGGGTGATGCCGACGCCGATTCCGACCGACCCCAGCAGCACGCCGCGCAGATCCTTCCAGAGCATCAGGCTGATCACCGAGGGGATGGTCAGCAGCGCCACCACCAGGATGATCCCCACCACCTGGATCAGGATGACCACCGAAAGGGCGACCATCCCCAGCAGCAGCGCCATTAGGAGCCGCACCGGCAAGCCCCGCACCCGCGCGAACACCTCGTCGAAGGCCACGGCGACGATCCCCTTGAAGAAGATAGCCAGCGTGGCAAGGACCGAGACCGCCAGGATCAGGATCGCCAGCAGGTCGCGACGGGTCACCAGGAGGATGTTGCCGAAGAGGTAGGTCATCAGGTTGGGGGCGTAGCCCGGCGTCTTGTAGACGAAGACGACGCCGACCGCCATGCCCACCGCCCAGAGGACGCCGATCAGGGCGTCGTAGGAGCGGATGGTCTCGCGGTCCACCGCGCCCAGGGCCAGGGCGCAGGCCAGGGCGACCGGGATCGCGCCCAGCAGCGGATCGATGCCGAGGAAGAAGCAGAGCCCCATGCCGCCAAACGCCGCGTGGCTGATGCCGTCGCTGATGAAGGCCAGCTTCTTGACCACCACGAAGGTGCCGATGACGCCGCAGAGGACGCTCGCCAGCACGCCGGCCAGCACGGCGTTGCGCAGGAACTCGTAGGAGAGGGCGTCGAGGAAGCTGGGCATCGGAGTCTTTCTAATGATGGTGGTGATCGTGGAGCACCCGGTGCGGCACGCCGTGGGTGACCAGCTCGACCGGGCAGCCGTAGACCTCCTCCATGACCTCCAGGGAGAGCTCGGGGTCGCCGTGGTAGAAGAGCTTGCGGTTGATGCAGGCGATCCGCCGCACCATCGGAGCCAGCGAGGTGATGTCGTGGGTGACCACGACGATCGGGACCGTGCGGTTGAGGTCCGCCAGCAGGTCGCGCAGAGTCTCGCGCGACTCGGCGTCGATCGAGGCCGTGGGCTCGTCGAGGAAGAGGACCTCCGGATCGCCAACCAGGGCGCGGGCGATCAGCGCCCGCTGGAGCTGGCCGCCCGAGACCTCGGAGGCGTGCGCGCGGGCCACCCCCGCGAGGCCGAGGCGGTCGATCGTCCGCTCGGCGGCGGCGCGATCCTCTCGCGAGTAGGGGCGCAGCAGATTGCGGCGGCCGAGCCGGCCCATCAGCACCATGTCGGAGATCCGAAGCGGGAAATCGCGGTCGAAGGTCGAGAACTGCGGCACGTAGCCGAGCCGGCCGCGCGGGTCGTGCCCCGACGGGAGGTTGTAGACGACCTCGCCGGACCAGGGATTCACCAGCCCCAGGATCGCCTTCAGCAGGGTCGTCTTGCCGCCGCCGTTGGGGCCGATGACGGCCAGGAAGTCGCGCGCCCCGATCTCCAGGGAGACGTGGTCCAGCACCACCTCGCGGCCGTAGCCGAAGGTGACGTCGCGGATCGCGATCACGGGTTCAGCCATGGGGGAGCGCCTCCTGGAGCTCTCTGGAGACCCGGCGGAGATTGCCGAGCCAGTCCGGGTCCTGCGGATCGGCGACCAGCACGCGGCCGTGGACGGCCTCGGCGATCACCTGCGCGCTCTTGCGGGGGAAGCCGGCCTGGACGAAGACCACCTGGATCCGCTCCCGCCGCGCGCGGTCGATGAGCTGGATCAGCCGCTGGGCGCTCGGCTCCTTCCCCTCGGCCTCGATCGCCACCTGCTGCAGGCCGTACTCGCGGGCGAAGTACCCCCAGGTGGGGTGATAGACCATGAACCGGCTCCCTTCCGCGCCCGCCAGCCGCGCTCGGATCTCGCGGTCGAGGGCGGCGATCTCCGCCTCGAAACCGCGGAGGTTCGCTTGGTACTCGGCGGCGTGGGCGGGGTCGATCCCCTCCAGGGCGGCGGCGATGTTGCGGGCGGCCACCGCCACGGTGTCCGGCGCCACCCAGACGTGGGGATCACCCTCAGAGTGGCTGTGACCGTGTTCCTCCTCGCCTCCTTCCCCTTCGCCGGCGAGCAGCCGCATGCCGCGCGACATGTCCACCACCTGAATCCTGGGGAGAGCCTTGAGGACGGGCGCGAGCTGGATCCGCTCGAACTCGAAAGCCGGGTGCCCCACCGCCACGTAGACCTGCGCCCGGCTGAGCGCCGCCACCTGCCGCGG
>JBDSHF010000118.1:0-23859 GCA_039918595.1 Thermoanaerobaculia bacterium | reverse complement strand
ACGACGCCGAGGTTGTAGGCGGCGGTGGTGTCGTCCGGCCGGGCGGCCAGGGCCAGACGGTAGTGCCGCTCGGCTTCGACGATCTCCCCCCGCTCGTGAAGGAGGCGCCCGAGGTTCACGTGGGCGTCCGCGAGATCGGGATCGAGCTCCAAGGCGCGCCGGTAGGCCGCCATCGCCTCCTCCGGCGAGTCCTCCTCGAGCTCGGCGCCGTGCTCGTACCAGTCCGCCCCCTGCTCGGGCTCGTCAGGCTTCCCGTCCTCCTCCCGCGTGGGTGTGCGCAGGGGGAGCGTCGCGGCCCCGCGCGCCAGCTCGGCGAGCTCGAAGTCGAACACCGCCTGCCCCGACTCGGGGTTCCAGATGTCGCGACCGTCGCGCACCACGACATGGTGCCCCTGGGCGGAGATGCGGACGCCGGTGAGCGCGCGATCCTCGGGAAGCTGCTCGCGCAGGTTCTGCAGGGCGAGGCGCACGCGCCGCCGGGGGACACGGGCGGCGAGCAGCCCCTTGGCGGTGCGCAGGACGATCAGATCCTGGAAGGAGAAGTAATATTCGCCGCGCGGGCCCT
This sequence comes from Thermoanaerobaculia bacterium, assembly GCA_039918595.1. Taxonomy (GTDB): domain Bacteria; phylum Acidobacteriota; class Thermoanaerobaculia; order Multivoradales; family UBA5704; genus DATARR01. Next base: position 23,294 of record JBDSHF010000118.1, on the reverse strand, counting down.
GCGAGGGGGCGAGGAAGCCCGCCCGGACATAGGAGCGGACCTGCGCGGCGGAGAGGCCGAGCAGGGCGGCGACATCCTTGGTCGAGTAGCCTCTGGCTTGAGCGGGGCGCGGGACCAGGCGGTCCAGCCCGCCCGGTACTTTGAGAGCGGAAGACCGGTTCATCCCTCTCAGTGTAACCCGGCGGGCTTATCTCTTTGAACTCTTTTTTTTCGGCGCCTCGTCGGCGGTGGCCACCGAGTCGTTCGCGGCGCGCGACGAACGCTTCGCCGGCTTGCGTTCGGCGAGCGAGATCGGCTCGGCGGCAGCCTGCGGCTTGGCGGCGGCGAGGCTCGCCTTGAGCGCCGCCATCAGATCGATCACCTGCGCCTTCGGCGCCGCGACCGGTGTGGCGGTGATCGCCTCGCCCTGGACCTTGCGCTCGATCAGGGCCCGCACCTGCTGGCGTTGGGTGTCCTCGTAGGCCTCGGGGCGGAACTCGTCGGTGGCGATCTGCTCGATGAGCTGGACGGCGAGCTTGAGCTCCGGCTCCTTGAGCTCGGCGGTGCCCATCGGCACCTCGGAGAACGAGCGCAGCTCGTCCGAGTAGCGGAGCTGCTGCATGATCAGCCCCTCTTCGAACGGCCGCAGCAGCACGAACTGGTCCTTGCCGCGGGCGACGTAGCGCGCCAGCGCCGCGCGGTTGGTCTGCTTCATCGCCTCGGCGAGCAGCCGGTACGGCCGGTCGCCCCCCTTGTCGGGCCCCAGGTAGTAGGACTTCTCGTAATAGATCGGATCGACCTGCTCGAGCGGCACGAACTCGGTGATCTCCACGGCGTTGGTCGGCTCCGGCGTCAGCGCCTTGAGCTCCTCTTCCGTAAAGAGAACATATTGCCCCTTCGAGTACTCGTAACCCTTCACCATTTCATCTCGCCCGACGACTTCCTCGTCGACCGGACAGATGTACTGTTGCTTCAAGCGGGAACGGCATTTCTTGTGGAGCATGTTAAATTGGATGCCGGCCGCGCTCTCTCCCGTAGAATAGAGTTTCACCGGGATCGTGACGAGACCGAATGAGATCATTCCGGAGGCAAAGGGTCGGGCGCTCATAAGGCGTAATATACCATTCAATCGCAGTGATGGAGCGTATTTATCAGGATTTGATCACCGCCGGTCCGCAGGTTCATTGGCGGCGGCCATTTAACGTTTCTACACGATTTCCCTGCCTTGAAATCGATCCCCGCGACACCTGAATCGATAACTGATTCGATCCGCGGCGAGCTGGCGCGGCTCGGCGCGCCGCGCGTGGCGGTCGATCCCGCCGCCCTGCGGCCGATGAAGCCGGAGACCGCCGAGCGGCCGTTCAACCGGGCGGGCTGGGTGTTCGAGCTCAAGTACGACGGCTTCCGCATGCTGGCCGCCGGCGGGGCGGGGGAGTCGCGGCTGTTCTACAAGAGCGGCCACGACGCCACCCGCATCTTCCCCGAGCTCGGCGCGGCGGTCGCCGGTCTGCCGTTTTGCGGCCTGATCCTGGACGGCGAGGCGGTGGTGCTCGACGGCGAGGGTCGCCCCAACTTTCAGCGGCTGCAGAAGCGGGGGCTGCGCGTCCGGCTCGCCGACGTCCAGCACGCCGCCGCGGCCAGCCCGGCGACGCTGTTCGTCTTCGATCTCCTGGGGTTCGAGGATTTCGATCTCCGGCCGCTGCCGCTCGCGGCGCGCAAGGAGATCCTGCGCCGCGTGCTGCCGCCGGGCGGCGACTGGCTCCGCCTCACCGAGGAGATTCCGGAGCGCGGCGAGGACCTCTACGCCGCGGTCGCCGGCATGGGGCTGGAGGGGATCGTCGCCAAGCGCGCCGCCTCCCCCTACCGCTCCGGCTACGCGAAGGACTGGCTGAAGGTGCGGGTCGACCAGAGCTCGGACTTCGCGGTGGTCGGCTTCGAGCCGGCGGCTCGCACCGGCCTCCGCCGGCTCCATCTCGCGGTCGTGAACGGCGGTGGCCTCGCCTATGCCGGCACCGTGGGCACCGGCTTCACCCGCGAGGTGGAAGGTGAGATCCGCGAGCGGCTCGATCCGTTGCGCCGCGCCAATCCATCGTTGCCGGTGGAAGACGTCAGAGGCACGGTCTGGGTCGAGCCCGAGGTGGTTGTCGAGGTCCGCTACAAGGAATGGACCGACGGCGGGCACCTGCGCCACCCCGTCTTCCTGCGCCTGCGTGACGACAAGACGGCCGGCGAGTGTTTCCGCCCCGGGGAGGAACGCGAAGATGAGCCCAAAGATCTGGATGCGGGGCCGCCGGAGAAAAAAGCTGCCAAATTCACCAACCTCGACAAGGTTTTCTGGCCGGGGGAGGGGATCACCAAGGGGGACCTGATCGAGTATTACCGCGCGGTCTCCCCCTGGCTGCTCCCTCTCCTGCGCCAGCGCCCGCTGATGCTCGACCGCTATCCGAACGGCATCACCGGCAAGTCGTTCTTCCAGCGGAGCGAGCCGGTGGACGACGTGGAGGGGCTGCTGGCGCTGGTGAATCTCGGCGCGATCCCCTTCCACATCGGAGCCAGCCGGCTGGAGACCCCGGACCATCCGGACTGGTGCATCCTCGACCTCGATCCGAAGACGGCGCCGTTCGCCCACGTGGTGAAGATCGCGCTCGCCATCCGCGAGCTGTGCGAGGAGATCGGGATGCCCAGCTTCGTCAAAACGAGCGGCGGCAGCGGCTTGCACGTCCTGCTGCCGATGGGCGGCCAGCTCGCGCACGAGCCGGCGCGGCAGCTCGCCGAGCTGCTCGCCGGGGTGATCGTCGCCCGCCTGCCGGCGATCGCCACCACCGCCCGGTCGATCGCCGCCCGCGGCGGCCGGGTCTATGTGGACGCCCTGCAGAACGGCCGCGGCAAGCTGCTGGCCGCCCCCTACTGCGTCCGCCCCCACCCCGGGGCGCCGGTTTCGACCCCTCTCGACTGGCGCGAGGTGAACGCTCGCCTCGACGTTCGCGGCTTCCATCTGAAAACCGTGCCGCAGCGCCTCCGCAATCGCCGGGCCGACCCTCTCCTGCCGGTGCTGACGACGCAACCCGACCTCGAGGGCGCGCTCGCGCGGCTGGCTGAAAACCTTTAGAAAACAGAACGGCCCGCGGGGATTGCCCGCGGGCCGCGAGAGGAAGACAGAAACGTTTTCTTACGGCACGCAGGCCGTAACGTTCACGTCGTCGAGGAACCAGCCGGTGCCGGTGACGCTACAGTCGGTGATCGCGGTGAAGCCGATGCGGACCGCCTGGCCGGCGCAGCCGCCGGTACCGCCGGTGGCGGTGTTGCAGACCGCGTCGAGATTGATCGTCGTGTTGACGAAGGTCGACGCGCTGCCGGTGAACGCCGCCACACCGGCGGCTCCCGCCGGCGGGCAGGAGGCGCTGATCGTGCCGTTGTAGGTGGTGCCGGAGACGATCGCGGTCGCGGGCACGAAGAAGTAGTTGGTGCCGTTGACGGAGACCGCCACCGCGCCGCCGTCGAAGCCGCTCTCGAAGCCCCGGCGGTGCCAGAACGACAGCCGGGAGACGGTGGCGCCGGCGGGGATCGCGACGCCGGCCGCCCCGTTCGGCTGCGCGAAGGCGAAGACATTGTTGCCGTAGGCCGCGGCGCAGGTCGAGCCGCCGAAGCGGAAGATGTTGGCGCCGCTGCGGGCGGTGCAGGCCTGGACGCCGCGCCAGTCGGCGGTGCTGCCGCCGGCGACGAAGGTGCCCGTGGTCCAGCCGGCGAGGCCGCTGGCGCTGTCGAAGGTGTTGGTGTAGAGCGTCTGCGTGGTGCAGCCGACACAGGCGCCGGTGGTCGCCGTGGCCTGGCTCGAGTTGCCCGACTCGCAGGCGGTGAAGGCGCGGACGACGTAGAAATAGGCGGTGTTGCAGAGGAGGCCGGTGTCGCTGAACGACGTCGTCGCCGAGGTGCCGATCTGCGTGTACGGCCCGCCCGAGGTGGTCGAGCGGAGGATGCGGTACTGGGTGGCGCCGGCGACCGCGCTCCACGAGAGGTTGATGCCGTTCGGGCCGCTGGCGGCCGCCGTCAGGCCGGTGGGTGCCGGGGGCGTCGTGCAGGTGCCGCCGCTCTCGGTGACGGCGGCGGTCCAGATCTCCTCCTTGCCGCCGCTGCGGCGGTCGGTCCAGGAGGGGAAGAAGGTGCCGGCGTACCCGGAGAGGCTGTTGTAGTCGCCATACTGGTTGCCGGAGTCGGCGCCGGCGACGGTCTCGTCGGTCTGCGCCGTGGTCACCTTGAACGGCGCGCTAAAGGAAACACCGTCGTCGAAGGAGGCCTGGTAGTAGACGTCGGTCTTCTTGCGCGTCGAGTCGGCGACCGTGTCGTAGTACATCACCGCGATCTGGCCGTTGGTCTCGTCGACCACCAGCCACGGGTTGTACTGGTCGTTGAGCGACGCCTGGTTGTTGATCATCACCCGCGCGCCCCAGGTGGCGCCGCCGTCGGAGGAACGGGCGAGCCAGATGCGGGTCTTGCAGGTCGAGGTGGCGCTGGCGCCCGGCTCGTTGGTGGCGGTGGTGCAGCCGGTGGCGCCGGTGAGATCGCTCCAGACGGCGTAGACCATGTTCTTGGTCCCGGTCCGGTAGGCGCCGCCGGAGGTGTAGATGAGCTGGCGGCGGCCGTTGAACGAGGGCACGCCGATGTCGAAGGAATCGAAAGTGGTGTTGATGGTGACCGGGGCGTTGTAGCTGACGCCGCCGTTGGTCGACTTGGCGACCAGCAGCTTGCGGCTGCCGGTGTCCGGCCAGAAGACGAAGACGTCGCCGGAGCTGTTGGTCTTGACGTCGCAGCCGATCGCCGTGCCGGTGGTTTCGGCGCCGCTGATCTGGATCGGCGTCCCCCACGCGCCGGCCGGTCCGGTGCGCCGGTTGACGAACTGCGGGGCGCCGTTGTGCCAGCAGGCGTAGATGTTGTCCTTGAACGCCGAGGTGGCGCTGTGGTCGACCCAGATCATCTGCTTGTCGGTGTTGGTCTGGGCGGCGGAGAAGGTGTTGTCGAAGGTCCAGGTGGCGCCGCCGTTGGTCGACTTGTAGGCCCGCATCTTGAGCACGGTGCCGGCCGAGTTGATGCCGATCGTGGTCGCCCAGGCGGTGCCGTCCGAGGTCCAGTCGACCGTCGGGTCGGAGTGGAAGGCGTCGCCGGTCTGCAGCGCGAGGCTGGTCTGCCCCCACGTGGCGCCGCCGTCGGAGGAGAAGAACTGGGCCTGCTGGCCGCTGCCGCCGATGTTGTTCGAGCCGCCGATGATCTGCTGCGTGTTCCAGTAGTTGACCCGGATGTCCGACTCGCTGCGCGAGACGGTGGCCGAGCCCGAGATGCGCAGGTTGGTGCCGCCCGAGGTCTTCACCGGGCGCGGCGCGATGTCCGGCTCGGGGCGGCCGGGGCGCAGGTCGGGGTGCTTCTCCATCCACTCCGCGACCTCCTTGAGCACCAGCGGATAGCCGCCGGTCGGATCGGTCGCGAGATAGGTCCCTTCCGGATGCGCCTTGCGCCAGTTGACGCGCAGCCAGAGCGGAATGCGGATCTTGTCGTACGCCTCGCCGGCGCGCAGCAGCGAGAAGTCCTGATTCTCACGGATCAGCTTCTCGAGCGCGCTGCCGGCCGGCGCCTCGGCCTTCTGAATCTGCGTTTTGAGCGTCGGCCAGCCGGCGTCGCCGGTGGCCGCGAAGGCCGCCGAGGTCAGGGTCAACAGCAAGACTGCGAACAGCAACCTGCGCATAGGGAATGCTCCTTTTTGAATCCGCGTGAAAATGTCTCGAATGGATCGAAGACAAAAAACCATTGGACCTACAAGAGAGAAGGTGCGGCCTGGACCCTGGGGCGAGCCCGGGGCCTGTAAAAAGGCGCCCCGGGCGGGGCGCCTTTGATGTTGGGCGGGGGAGGGAGGCCCGGCTTACGGCTCGGAGACCGGCACGGTCCAGACTTCTTCCTTGCCGCCGCTGCGGCGGTCGGTCCAGGAGGGGAAGATCTTGCCGGCGTAGATCGACAGGCTGTTGTAGTCGCCGTACTGGTTGCCGCTGTCGGCGCCGGCGATCGTCTCGTCGGTCTGACCGGTGGTGAGCTTGGTCGCGGCGCTCCAGGTGGCGCCGTTGTCGGCCGAGGTCTGATACCAGATGTCGGTCTTCTTGCGGCCGGCATCGGCGACCGTGTCGTAATAGATCAGCGCCAGGCGGCCGGTGGTGTCGTCGACGCCCAGCCACTGGTTGAACTGATCGTTGAGCGAGGCCTGGTTGTTGGTCATCACCGGCGCCGCCCAGGTGGTGCCGCCGTCGGTGGAGCGGGCGACCCAGACGCGGCTCTTGCAGGTCGAGGCGGCGTTCGTGCCCGGCTCGTTGGCCGGGGCCGTGCAGCCGGTGGCGCCGGTCAGGTCGACCCACGAGGCATAGACGTTGTTCAGCGTCGCGGTGCGGTAGGCGGCGCCGGAGACGTAGATCAGGGCGCGGCGGCTGGCGAACGACGGCACGCCGATGTCATAGCTGTCCTTGGTGGTCGCGATCACCTTCGGCGTTCCCCAACTCGTGCCGCCGTTGGTCGACTTCGACATCACGATGCGGCTGTTGCCGGTGGTCGGCCAGAAGACGAAGGCGTCGCCGCTGGAGTTGCTCGCCATCGAGCAGCCGATGGCGGTGCCGGTGGACTCGGCGCCGCTGACCTGGATCGCCGTGCTCCACGCGCCGGCCGGGCCGTTGCGGCGGCTGACGAACGCCGGGTTGCCGTTGTGCCAGCAGACGTAGATGTAGTCCTTGAACGCGGAGGTGGCGCTGTGGTCGACCCACATGATCTGCTTGTCGGTATTCCGCTGGCTGCCGGAGAAGGTGTTGTCGTAGACCCAGGTGGCGCCGGCGTTGGTCGACTTATAGGCGCGCATCTTCAGGGTCTGACCCTTGATGCCGATGGTGGTCGACCAGGCGGTGCCGTCCGAGGTCCAGTCGACCGTCGGATCGGAGTGGAAGGTGTCGGTGCTGAACAGCGGCAGGAAGCTCTGCCCCCAGGTGAGTCCGCCGTCGCCCGAATAGTACTGGGCCTGCTGGCCGCTACCGCCGATGTTGTTGGAGGCGGCGATCACCTGCTGCGGATTCCAGAAGTTGATCCGGATGTCCGACTCGCTGCGCGGCACCGTCTGCGCGCCGGAGGTGCGGACGTTGCCGCCCACCGTCGTCTTTTCGTTGATCGGGCTCAGAGCCTTGGCCTCGGCGTCGTCATCGTCGAAGCCGGGGGCCCGCAACGCGTCCGCCTCGGTCGCCACCAGATCCTGGTGGAGCCGCATCCACTCGGCCATCTCCTTGAGCACCAGCGGATAGCCGCCGGTCGGATCGGCCGCCGAGTAGTTCCCCTCCGGGTGCCCCTTGCGCCAGTAGACGCGCAGCCAGAGCGGCACCGGAATCTTGTCGCCGGCCTCGCCGGCCCGCAGCATTCCGAAGTCCTGGTTGTTGAGGATCAGCTTCTCGAGCGCGGTGCCGGGCTGAACACGGCTCGACTTGAGCTGCTGGTCGGCGGAGGGCCAGGCGTGCTGGCGGGGGGCGGCGAATGCCGCGCTGGCGGTGAGCGATACCGCGACGGTGGCAACCATCAGAGACAGCCTGCGCATTGGGTGATGCTCCTTTTTGAATCTGCACATTAAACAATCTCCAGCTTGCGTGGAGATAAAACCACAGTCCTACACATCAAACAGGTGCGGGCAGAGCACAAAAGTGAGCCGCGAAAGTTATCCGGAAAAACAAAGCGCCCCTCCCCGCGAGGGGAGGGGCGCGGTCTTACGCGACTTCGGCCCTTTCGGGCCTTGGGTTGCTTACTGCACGTTCAGGGTGAAGTCGTCGACCACGAAGGAGGTCTGCAGCGAGCTGTCCTCTGTGCCGACGAGGAAGACCTGGACGGTCTGCCCCTTGAACGAGGTCACGTCGAAGCTCTTCTGCGTGAAGCCCGTGGCCTTGTTCAGGTTGGAGTAGGTGGCGAGGGTCGAGAGCACCGTGCCCACGGTGTTGCGGATCTGCACCTTCAGAGTGTCGAAGGCGGTGACGGTGGTCGTCTCGGCCGTGTCGATGTGGAGCCAGAAGGCGAGGGTCGCCGTGGTGGCGGTGGACGGGATGGCCACCGTCTGGAGGATGCTGTCGGTGTGGGTCGTGCCGTAGCCGTTGAGCCACGCCTTCCATGTGCCGGAGTGGGCCGCCTCGCTGGCGGAGCTGTCGACGACGCCCGCGGTCGGGGTCCAGGGCGCCGGGCTGGCCGAGCCGTTCTCGAAGCCGGGGTTGCCGAGGAGCTGCGTGATCCCACCGTTGGTCACCGTCAGGGTGACGGTGGTGGTGCGGGTGAGGCTGCCGCCGGTGCCGGTGACCGTGATCGTCGAGGTGCCGGCGACCGCGGTCGAGGATACGGTGATGCTCAGCGTCGAGCTGCCGGAGCCCGGCGCGGCGATCGAGGAGGGGCTGAGGGAGACGGTCACGCCGGCAGGCACGCCGGAGGCCGAGAGCGCGATGGCGGAGTTGAAGCCGTTCGAGATCGCGGACGTGATCGTCGAGCTGCCCGCCGCGCCCTTGGCGATCGAGACCGAGGCCGGCGAGGCCGAGATCGCGAAGTCAGGAGTCGCGGGGCCGCTGACCGGGGTGACCGAGATGCAGGTCGAGGGCGCCGAGGCGCAGGCCTCGTTGCCGCTCGGGTAGGCGGTCACCTGGTAGAAGTAGGTCAGGCCGTTGGCGACGTTGACGTCGTTGAGCGCGGTGGCCGACGAGCCGCTGGAGACCTTGGCGAAGCCGGCGTTGCAGCCCGCCTCGTTGCGGAACACTCCGTAGACCGCCGAGCCCGACGCCGACCAGGAGAGCGACGCCGCGTTGTCGCCGGGAGTGATCGAGAGCGTCGGCACGGCCGGCGCGGTGCAGCCGGAGAACGACGTCGAGGCTCCGGCGTCGGTGGTGCAGGCGATGCCGTGACGGTTGAAGGCGGCGAACAGGGCGGCGCCGTGCGGCGTGCCGTTGCTCAGATTGCCGTCATCATCGTCCACGGCCCGCATCACCTTCCACCAGTTGCCCGCGCCGCAGCCGTTCGACGTGAAGGTCGTGCCGGTGCTGCAGGTGAAGGAGCTGGTGGCGGTGTTGCGCGAGACGTACCAGAGCCGGTCGAGGATGGTCCACGCCGGACCGGTGCCGGCGCCCGGCAGGTCGCGGTTGGCCAAGTCCCAGATCGTCTGGGAGGGGACGTAGGACTCGCAGTGAACTTCCTTGCCGCAGGGGCCGGAACCGGCGCCGCAGCGCACCTGGGTGAAGTTCGACACTGTGGCCGGCGTGGTCGTGACACGATTGGCGGAGTCGATGTCGCGCACGCCCGTGCAGGCCGTGCAGGCGTTGCCGTAACCGCCGCAGTTGCTGGTCAGGAAGCCGGGTCCGATGCAGGAGGTGTGCAGGGCGATGGCGGCGGTGATGTCCCCGTAGGCCTCGCCGGTGCCCCCTTCCGGAGCGGTGCCGGTGCCGTCGTTCTGGTCGAGGCCGTGGCCGTACTCGTGCAGCGAGACGCCCGCGAGCTCACCGGTGTTGCGGCAGCCGCCGCCCGACTTGAAGAAGTTGAGCGTCGAGCCGTTCCAGTAGGCGTTGCAGGTCTGGTTCAGGTTGACGTTGACCGTCAGCTTCGCCTGCAGCCAGGTGTTCGAGGGGAGCCAGCCGCGGCCCACCTCCTTGATGCGGTTGACCTGGTAGAACTGCTCACGGGAGGCGTGGGTGTTGCCGGCGCCGCCGCTGCCCGGGGTCACGCAGTCGGTGCCGGTGGAGGTGCCGAAAGCGAGGTTGCCGGCCGCGTCCGCGGTCTTCGAGATCGCGCCGCAGGTGTCGCTGATCCCCACGTACTGGCCGCTCAGCGTCGAGGTCAGCGCGCCGCCGGCGAAGTTGTAGACACCCGCCGAGTTGGCGAAGCCGCCGGTCGACAGGTTGGTGAACGGCATCGGCCGCACCACCTCGCTGCCGGTGGTGGGGGAGTTCAGGTAGGTACCGCCGGTGGCCTGCGCCGCGACGTAGTCGTTGATGTCGGCCAGCTCGAGAACCTCGCCGGTGGCGGCGTCGACCCGCGCCCGCCAGGTCCCCATCACGCCGTCGCGATGGAAGACGAGCTGCCAGACCTTGGCGAGCTCGCGTCCCTTGCCGAACTCGAAGCCCTCGGCGACCTTGTTATTGTTCACGACGGCGACCGGCAGCAGGTGGAGGCTGCCCGCGTCACGGAACGTGTCGCCCACCTGGAAGCCGCCGATGAGCTGGGCGACGGCGTCCAGGGCATCCTTCTGGGCCAGCTTGGCCACCGGCACCTTGGCGCCGGGGGTGGGGAGGCCCTCCGTGCCGTACTGGATCAGGTTGCCGTTGTTGACGCGGAAGACGACGCGCGCCCCCTCGACCGCCAAACCCTCGCGGACGACGTCGAAGTCCACGAACCAGACGTGGTCGGCGGGCTGTCCCGACCGCCCACGGTTCAGCACGAGCTCTTTCGGATTGACGCCGAGGAACGCCTGGACGCGCGGCAGGTAGCCGCGCGCGATCGCTTCCATGGCCGTCATATCGACCCGCGAACCGGCCTTGAGGAAGCCGCCGAGGTCCTTGGCGGTCAGCTTGTTGCCGCGGCCCGGAATCCAGGCCACGTCGCCACCCTCGGCGAAGCTGACCAGACCGGTGCGGCGATCGATCGTGGCATTCCAGTTGGTGGTGGTGCCGAGGCCGATCTTGTAGGCCTCCCAGCCGCTCTGCAGGCTCGGAGAGACGAACGCGCGGACGTTGTCGAGCGGCTCGATCGGATCCGAGACCTGCAGCTTCTGATGCACGAAAGCGAGGGACGACAGGACATCGTTGCCGCTCTGCTTGGCGACCTGGCCCATGGCCGGGAGCGCGACGAGAGCGCAGAGGACGAGGAACAGCGTAAGACGTGCCGACAGCAAACGAGATTTGGCCATCATGAATAGTCCCCCCTCCTAGGGGGTAGTGGAACAGGAGGTACCACACCTCCAAAATCAGCACGGCGAAGGGGGCTCCCCTCGACCGGGTGCGATCTCAGGCCAGACTTCTGCGGCTGCTATACTCGCCCCCGATCTAAAAACGACCGGGAGTTTTCAACGTCTGTTCAATGGCGGGACGGTGACATAAGGATGTCTACAAAAATCCATGGTGCGGGCTGGGGGCAAAAGCGCTCCACCCGCGCCTATTTAAGGGGAGCGTTTCGTGCTGGCCTGGCAATCTTTCTGGCCATCGTCTTCTCCGCCCTGGCCGCGGCCGCGGCGGTACCCGCGAAGCGCACGCTCCCCAACCTGGTCCTGATCACCATGGACACCACCCGCGCCGACCATCTCGGCGCCTGGGGGGACGCGCAGGCCCATACCCCGAACCTCGACGCCCTGGCCGCCCGCGGCACTCGCTTCGCCCGCTGCGACACCGCCGCCCCGATCACCCTGCCGAGCCACGCGTCGATCCTCACCGGCCTCTTCCCGCCGCGCCACGGCGTGCGCGACAACGGCACCTTCGTCCTGGCGCCCAAGGTCGAGACCCTCGCCGAGCGCCTGGCCACCCGCGGCTACGACACGGCGGCCGTGGTCTCCGCGGTCGTCCTGGCGCGCCATCAGGGGCTGGACCAGGGGTTCCGCGTCTACGACGACGATCTCGGCGCCGGCTACGCCCAGGGAACCCTGGTCGCGGAAAGAACGGCCGAGGAGACCACCGCCACCGCCCTGCGCGTGATGGCCGGCCTGCGCGCCCCCTTCTTCCTCTGGGTGCATTACTACGACCCGCACGAGGAGTACCGGCCGCCCAGCCGATTCGCCGACGCCGCCCGCGGGCCCCACCGCCTCTACGACGGCGAGATCTCCTATATGGACGACCAGATCGGCGTGCTGCTCAAGAAGCTCCCCGCCGGCACCGACGTGCTGGCGGTGGGGGACCACGGCGAGATGCTGGGCGAGCACGGCGAGGCCACCCACGGCCTGCTGCTCAACCGCGCCGCCCGGCGGGTGCCCCTCCTCCTTGCCGGGCCCGACATCCCCGCCGGCAAGGTGAGCGACTGCCTGGTGCGCACTGTCGACGTCACGCCGACCCTCCTCGCCCTGGCGGGCGCTTTACCGGGAAAGACAGCTCCGGGGCTCGACGGCCGCGGCCTGCTGCCGCTGCCGGCGGGGAATGACTGCTCGCGCGACACCTACAGCGAGACCTTCCTGCCGTTCTTCGCCTACAAGTGGTACCCGCTACGCTCGCTGGGCAACGGCCGCTTCCTCTACGTCAAGGCGCCGAAGAGCAGCCTCTACGATCTCGAGACCGATCCCGGCGAGACGCGCGATCTGGCGTCCACGCAGCCGGGGCCGGCGCGGAGCTGGGAGGGGAAACTGGCCGGGCTCTTGAAGGCGATGGGGGAGAAGCTCGACACCCCCGTGCGTACCGAGAACGTCCTCTCCGCGGAGCAGCGCCGCCAGCTCGCGAGCCTGGGCTACCTCGGCGCCGCCGCCGAGGGGCCGGTCTCCGGGGCTCTGCCCGACCCGCGCGCCATGGTCGGCGTCGCCCAGGACCTCCACCGTGCCAGCCAGACCGTCCAGGAGGGGCACTGCGACCAGGCGCTGCCGGTGCTCCAGGCGATCGTCAAGAAAGACCCCCACAACTTTCCGGCCCTGAGCCTCGCCGGCTTCTGCCTGCGGCAGGCCGGCCGCACCGAGTCGGCCCTCGCCGCCTTCCAGCGGGCGCAGAAAGAGAACGACCTCAACGCCGTGCCGATCGCCGACGCCGCCGGCTGCCTGCTCGACCTCGGGCGCAAGCCGGAAGCCGAGCGCGAGTACCGCCGCGCCCTGGCCCTCGATCCCGCCCAAGCGGTGGCGGCGAGCAACCTGGCGCGGATGCTGCGCGCGAAGGGGGACCGCAAGATGGCCGTCGAGGTGCTCGACACCGCCCTGCGCGCCGGCGCCCACGAGCCCGACATCTTCCTCGAGCGGGGGGCGGCCCGCGGCGAGGCCGGCAATCTCGAGGGCGCCCTGGCCGACTTCCGCGAGGCGGCGCGGCGCGCCCCGGCCAACCCGGTGCCGCTGGAGAACGCGGCGCGCACCGCCTACGACCTCAAGCGGTTCCGCGACGCCTCCCAGATCTACGAGCAGCTCCTGCGCCTCGCGCCCAACCGGGCCGACCTCTGGAAGACCGAGGGCGCCATCTATCTCTATGACCTGGAGGACCGTCCGGCGGCCCTGCGCTGTTTCCGCCGCGCCCTCCTGCTGGAGAGCGACGCCGGCGAGCGCGCCAAGCTGGACGCGCTGGTGAAAGAGCTGGGGGGATGAGAGAAGGATTTTGGATTTTCGATTTTGGATTTTGGATTGGGGATGGCCCGGCGAGGAGGGCTATCCTCCTACGCTCCCATAATCTAAAATCAAAAATCTAAAATCCCAAATCGTATCTGGGGGGTGTTGAGCTTGCTGAAAGACTTCCTGCGGAAGGTCTCGCTTTTCGCCGATCTCGACGACGGTCAGCTCGACCGTCTGGCGGGCCTGATGAAAGAGGAGCGCCACCCCGCCTATAAGCTGATCTTCCGCGAGGGGGACGAGGTCGACGCCTTCTACATCGTCCAGGAAGGGGTGATCACCGTCTTCCGCGACGTGCCGGGCAAGCCCCAACAGGTGGTCGCCCGGCTGGAAGAGGCGGGCTTCTTCGGCGAGATGGGGCTGCTCAACGACAAGGCCCGCCGCTACGCCTCGGCGCGCACCGCCGCCCCGGTGGTCCTCTTGCGGGTGGAGAAGCCCGACCTCATCCAGGTCCTCGCCACCAACCCGGGGCTCGAGCTGAAGTTCCGGGCCGAGGTCATCCGCCGCCACGGCATGAACGTCTCGGCCCTCCTGGGGCTCGCCGGCCAGCGGGACGTGCGCATCCGGCTGGGCATCGACTCCGTGCTCACCCTGGAGGACGGCACCCGCCTCGCCGTCACCCTCGAAAACCTGTCGCTCGGCGGCGTCGGCCTGTCGGGTCTCCCCTTCGGCTGGCAGACCGGGCTCCCGGTCCGCTTTCGGCTCGGCCTCCCCGACGAGCCCGAGATCCTCGAAGTCATCGGCTCCGTCACCTGGCGCGAGGGGGACACTGTCGGCATCGCCTTCGGCCCCGAAGGGTCCGGCAACGCGATCGTGGTGCAGCGGGCGTTGCGGCGGTTTCTCGATTCGCGGCACTGAACGAACCCTCACCCCCGGCCCCTCTTCCGGTGAGGGAGGGTGGGAGGGAACGGGAGAAGAGGGCTGGGGTGATGAGGGCCGTTCCCTACGGCGCCACCACCCGATACGCGAAGCACTCCTGGATCCGCCCGAGCCGCCACCCAGCTGACAGAGCCAGCGCACTGACGCCACCCGTTCAGCACCGCCCGTCGGCCGCGCCGGCGTAACTAAAGCAGTCATTTGTATTCATTTTTTTGTTTGACAAACAATAGATTGCATGCAACACTGCTATGCGTTGGCGCCCGATAGAGGGTCCAAGGTTTGCAAAGGAGTTCAGCCATGGCAAAGACCCCGAAAGAGCAGATGGAAGAGGCGATCACTCGGGCGAAGGAGGAGGTCGCCGATGAAGTCAAGGATCACAAGGCCGAGGACCAGGATCTTGAAGATGTGGTCGGCGGTGTCGCCAGCGACGCCGACACCCTCTGGGAGGTCGGTGTCATCTACAAGACCTAGGTAGCGGGAACGCCCCGGGTAAGCTCACTGAGCCGCAGCCACATGATCCCAATCATGTGAGCGCTATCGACTCGCGGATAGGGAGCTTGCCCGGGCTGCATCTTTGGCGCGAGCGTCCATGGCGTAACGAGACCGCGATTCGGGTGATCCGAGAAAGAGGGAAAGAGATGGAAGCGATGGATTCAACAACTTGGACTGGTATCCAGTCTCTCCTCGACAATTACCTCAAAGTTCAAGCTGACGATCATGTCCTGGTGTTATATACCAGCGACAGCTCTGAGCCGGCGGCCTGGGTCTCCGCTGCGCTTGACCTCCGCGGGATCCCTGTCAAGCGGGTATGGATGGTGCCTCTTCGAGATGGGGGATTTCCTGAGCGCCTCACGGCGGCTCTCCCGGCCCCCGACGAACTCAAGGGTCGTCTCCTGGTCCTGGGGCTGGAGCGCCATTCGATGTCGCACGCCGACGTTGTCGCCTCTGCCGTTTCGAAGTACAAGAATTCACGCATCCTCCGCGCGATCAGCGCTTGCCCCGACCTCTTCTCCACGGCGTTGACGGTGTCACCCGAAGAGCTTACAGCCCGCAACGTGGCCCTCCTTGAGCGTCTCATGACCGCTAAACGGCTGCGGATCACGACGGCGGGCGGCAGCGACATCACAATCACGCTGGATTCCAAGCATCGCTGGATCAGCAATCGTGGAATGGCGCGTCCCGGTGGTGTCGTGATTCTCCCGGCGGGAGAGGTGGCGACGTTCCCCTCGTCCGTAGCTGGAAAATTCGTTGCCGATTTCGCCTTCAACGCCAACGTCATCACGTCCGTTGACTCTCGCCTCCACGACCACCCGGTGACCCTCTGGCTTGAAGACGGACGGGTCGTCAGGTATGAGTGCGCCGATGAGACGATGAACCGGTTCCTGGAGAAGTCCTTTTACACCCACTGTGCCTACAACGTGGGAGAGCTTGGATTTGGCACGAACTTCGCCGTCACGGACGCCATCCCTATGAACTCTCACATCAACGAGCGACGGCCCGGGATTCATCTCGGACTGGGCATGCACAACCAGGATCCGGGCGTCGTCGACTATAAATGCTCCATTCACCTGGACCTCATCGCCAGAGGCGGACTGGTCTGGGCGGATGATGACAGCGTTCCCCTGGATATGGAAAATATCGCTCCTTCATCGCACGCTCATCCGACCTCCTCCCGCGATGAGGACGTTTTTTCGCCTGATCTTGAGGATCTTGAGGTCGACGATTGCTGCGGGATCCTCACCAACGATGGGAGTCTTAAGATGTTCTCCGAGCCCGGCGTCTTGGGTGCGGAGTCTCTGGACGGAAACTCCTGCAGGGCGAAGGAAGCGTCTGCACGCATCGAGGACGGCGTCCTCGTAGGCGCATTGAGCGACAAAACTTAACACCCCATAGCCCACTAGATGAGCTGTAGTCCGGAAAAGGAGTCGGTCATGGAAGAGCTCTCGAAAGAACAATTAGAGGCTATCGCACGGGCAGGGCAGCAGGTTGCCGGAGAAGTACAAGATCATAAGGACGAGGACAAGGAACTTGAGGATGTAGTCGGCGGTACTGGCATTACTCAAGAAACACTTTGGGAAATCTCGGTCAGCTATAAAACGTAGTCAGAGTCGCTCAGGGTCGACGATCTAACGGGTAAGGTGTCTACCCTTGCTCGGCGCAACTTCCGAGTTGTACGACAAGCACCCTTGAGGAGGTTGACGATGCCGCGGACACGGGGCCTCGCTCATGTAAATCTGCATGTCAGTGATATTGACAAGTCCGTGAGATTCTACCGGGAGGTTTTCGGCCTCGAGTTCTTGGCTGAAGGTACCGCAACGACCGAGAGCGCAGGTCAGCCGCTGGAACTACGGCAAGCCATGCTTTCGACTCCTGGATGCGAGGACCTCTTGGCTCTCACTCACTCGGCTTCGACTTCCTTGCCACTCGGCAATGCTGGCGTCAATCACATCGGTTTCAACTTTGAATCGGATGAAGATGTTCGCACGGCCGTTGATGTGATACCACGTTATGGCGGAAAGGTTGTTAGGGAGGGGGAGCGCGAACAAGGCGGACTTCGTGAGATCTTCGTTTACGCCGAGGATCCGGACGGTTACATCATTGAGATGTCCACCCAGCGAGGGATCTTGGCGCTAAAGAAGGCTCGGCAACAAAAAGCACCATGTTCTGAGAGCTCGACGAATGTACTTTAGGCCCCTTCTTGAGAGCAGACGATCTCAATAGTCGTCAAACCAGGATTTGAGGAACGCCACAAACGCGTCCCTGGAGAGCTCGCAGGGGGGCTTCCCGGTAGCGACGAAGTGGGTCACCAACTCCGCGAGCGGCCGGCCCTCCAGGCAACCCCAGAGAGCAGCAATTTCCGGCGGGTACTCCGCGATCGACAGGCGGTCGCGGCGGGGAGCGTCGCCGCCCGTGTCGCTCGCGAGCAGATCGAGCAGATGATCGAGGGTCGCCGCACGGTCCCATTGGCGCGCCCGCTCGATGCCGGCGCGGGCCTTCTCACGCAACGCCTCGCGGTCGGCGAGCGCCGCCAGGACGGTGGCGGCGAGGCGGCCTACGTCGGGTCGTTGGGGCCAGCCCTCGCCCAGGGTCGGCACCAGGAACCCGGTCGCCGGGGTAATGGTGTCGCGGAAGCCGTTGTAGGCGGATGCCACCGGGGGCGTGCCGCAGGCCATGGCCTCGACCGGCGAGCGGCCGAAAGTCTCGCAGACGCTCACGCCAGCGCTGACGAACAGATCGGCCGCGTTGTAGTAGCGGACCAGGGTTTCGGAGTCCGGCCGCTCGACGAAGCGGACATGGCCGATCGCCGCCGCCAACTCGCGGCAAACGGCCAGATAGGGCTCGCTCTGGAAATGGAAGCAGACGACCAACTCGGCGGGGCGCTCGGCCCGGACGGCCGCGAGAACCTCGAAGAGCTCGATGATGTTCTTGTCCCGGTCCACGCGCCCGGTGAAAAGGAGGACGTCGTGGTCCGCGGGGAGCCCGAGCGCGGCCCGCAGCTCGGCCCGGCAGGGCAGGGGCCGGAACAGCTCCAGGTTGATACCGGGCAGGTCGTTGCTGGGGAGGTAGCGGGGCTCACAACGGAAGCCGAACCTGCCGAACGACCGCTGTGCTGTTTGGCAGCCCGCGAAGAGGAGGTCCCGCGGGCCGCGGAGCTGAGAGGAGAGCAGAAGGGCGTAGCACTGCTCCGGGGTGACGTGGTTGATGCGCGGCACGAGCAGGAAGGGCGTGCGGTCGCCGGCCAGGCGAAAGAGGGCGTGCCAGAGGAAGCCCGCCGTGTTGTCGCCGACGACGTAGTCGAACCGCCCGGCGCAGGCGCGGGCGATCTCCAGACAGCGCGCCGGATCGACCCGGCCGCGTCCGAGCTCGCCGAGCAGGTAGTCCGCATGGGGCACTACGAAGGCGGTGATCTCGGCCGCGGCAGGGGGGAAGTTCCACTTGGAGCAGTACTCGGGCTCCAGGAACAAGAACCTGGGCCGGGCGTGCGCCGGCTCGGGATCTCTGCCGACTCTCATCATCCGCGACTCCTACCTCTGGAAAGGGCTAGCGGGCTTGGACTCTCTACGGTCAGCCGCTTTACTGACGATCACAGACGCGCAGCAGGCCCTCCTGGATCATCTTTCGCACCAGGGCGACCTTCGTCGCCCGGCTCAAGGAATCTGGCAGGTCAGAGACCCTGAACGACTTATTTTGGCGCATGAACTCAAAGGCCGCCGAGAGGACAGCGGGCCCCCGGACCACATTGGTACCGAAGCGGATCATTGCCTCTTGCTCAGTGTTCTCCGTTAAGCAGCGCAACCCCCTGCGTCGTTCTATTCGGGTGCCAAGGCCCACATCTTCAAGATTGCTGATCAGTGCGAAGTGGCCATCCGCGGGGAAGGTGCTCTCGCGAACTTGATCCCTTGCCAGAGACTCATAAGCGGCATCAAATGACAGCCTGTCGCCAATCCGGCCGAGTAGAAACTTAAAGGTTTCCGCCATGGACTTCCGCAGGGCGGGGTCTTGCGCGAAGTGAGGGGGCAAGGTCGCGCGCAGGTCCAGATCCTCAATCCCGGCAAGCTCCAGGGCGCGCCGGAAAAAATCGAGCCAGTACAGAGGTCTGATGTACAAGGTAATATGCAGAGACAGCTCATCCTGAGCGATGGCCTTGTGATAGAACCCCCGCGGCATGTACATCACGTCCCCCGCCTCGAGCAGTACCTCTTCACACGGGGTCAGCTTGTCTTCTTCACACTTCTCAATGATCTTATCAAGGTAGCGCTCCGAAATCGGGATCGCCATGGGCTGCAAGTAAGTTGGCTCCCAGATGTGCCATCGCTTGGATCCGGCCAGTTGCACGATGAACGAATCGACCGGGTCAAAATGAAGCGAAAAGCCCTGTGAACCAGGGGGGGTAAGGAATACATTTGCGCCCACCTGGCCGGCGAATGACTCCCTCATGCTGGCGAGCAGTATATCGATGGGCGGCCAGTATTTCTCAGCACCGATGAGCCGGAGGGTGTTCCCGGAGAGATAGTCCTCATAGAGCCGATCTCTGGGAATATCCGCGGCTGCGGTCAGCTGCGACTTTCTATTGCTGCCTGGTGGAGCAACTACCTGAAGCATTTTCGTGGGACTGTCGAGCGCAGCCTGCAGGCAACGGTCAAAGTCAGCGAGCGTCATGAGCGAGTTGTAGTACGTAGGATCGTTACGCCGCAGAATGAGAAGCGATTTTTCCCATGTGCGGCTGAAGAAGTCATCGAGAGTCGTCGGCGATATAAGATCTTCCAAGCTCAAGCTGGCCTGGGGTTGCACTTTGATTTCTTCTTGCAGAGATGCGGTCATGATTGCTCCTTCGGTCGCGTTTCCTCAGAAATCTCGGCATCGGGTCTTCTCCCACACGGGAGCTGGCGAAGACCTGTCCAAAATCTTCTTATGTTTAAGCAATCCGCGTGCCTGGAAAATGAAGAGAGCGCGGGAGGAGATGGCCGAGAAGGCCGCGCAAAGATTGCACGATGCCGGGGTAAACTCTTCCCGCTCGAGTTGCGGGGTGAGGAGGTGGGAGCTGAGAAGAGGGCCGGGGTGTGAGGGCCCTACGGCGCCACTACCCCATACGCGAAGCATCCCGCGATCCGCCCGAGCCGCCAACCCATCTGCCAGAGCCAGCGCGAGCGCCCCTCGCGGGTGAGGAGCATCAGGGGAGTCTTGAGGAGGAGCATCCCCCAGCGCAGGATTCCCGGCAGAACGCCGAGGCGGGGCATCCCGCGCGACCGGTACCGGCTGTAGATCAGCACGTTGTGCCGGCCGTAGCTCACCCCTTGCCGGAAGATGCTCCGCGGATCGTGCCGGTGGCGGATGTTGACCACCGCGTCCGGCGCGAAATGGAAGCCATGGCCGGCGAGCTGGATGCGCCAGCAATAGTCCGTGTCCTCCAGCGCGGGCAGGGATTCGTCGAATCCCCCTACCGCCTCGTGCACCGCTCGCCGGACACCCAGGCCGCCGCCGCCGGCGTGGGGGAGGAAAGGCGGGTAGTCGTAGGAGGTGAGCCCCTCCCGTTGCGGATTGAGATGCGTGCGCTGGACCCACGCCGGATTGAGCTTCTCGTTGTCATAGCGGCAGGCGACGAGCTCGTGGACCGCCAGGGTCCGGCCCAGCGCGGCCAGCCATCCCGGGGCGACCTCGTCGTCGGCGTCGCAGAACAGGAAGGCGTCGCCGCCAGCCGCCGCCGCTCCGGCGTTGCGGGCGTGGGCCTGCCCGCGCCGGTCGGAGGCGTCCACCAGTTGCAGCCCCGGCAGCCGTCCGTGATAGCTCTCGACGATCTCCCGCGAGCGGTCCGTCGAGCCGTTGTCGGCCACCACCACCTCCCAGTCTCCCTTCCAACTCTGGCCGGCGAGCGCCTCGAGCTGCACGCCGACCGTCGCCGCCGCGTTCAGGCAGGGCATGACGACGCTCAGCTTCAAGGGGCGGTCCGGGCTCATGGGGTGGAGATCATATGGCAGCCGCGGCACCCCTCCGCCACTGATACCATCCCCCAGTGCCCCCCGCCCCCCGCCCCAGCCGCGAAACCCTCCTCTTCTGGACGCTGCTCGCGTTCCACCTGCTGCCGATCTGGATCTTCCCTTTCATTCCCACCCAGGACGGCCCGGGCCATCAGGCCGTGGCCTTCATCCTGCGCCAGTACGACCACCCCGCGGCCGGGCTCCTGCGGCAGTACTACCTGCCCAACCAGGAGGCGCTGCCGAACTGGTTCATCTTCTTCCTGATGGGGCGGGTCCTGGGGTTCGTCTCCGTGCCAATGGCCGAGAAGATCCTGCTCACCGCCTACGTCCTCCTGCTGCCGCTCGCGGCCCGCTACGCCCTGCGGGCGATCGACCCCAGGGCCGGGTTCCTCGCCGTGCTCGCCTTCCCCTTCCTCTACAACTTCATGTTCAACATGGGGTTCTTCAACTTCTGCTTCAGCCTGGCCGCCTTCTTCTTCGCCGTGGGGTACTGGCTGAAACACGCGGAGAGGATGGGGCCCGGGCGGACCGTGGTCCTCGCCCTGCTGATCCTCTGGGTCTACTTCTGCCACCCGGTGACCCTGGTGGTGACCGTCGCGGCCCTGCTGACCCTGGCTGGCTGGCGGATGCTCCTCGATCTCCTCGCCGCGCCCGAGCGGCGGTTCACGCCAGCGGCGCTCTGGCCCGCGTTCCGGCGCCGGCTGCTCGCCCCTGCGCTCGCCTGCCTGCCGCCGCTGATCCTGATCGCCTCCTTCGTCCTCTCCCGGTCCGGCTCGCGGGTCGAAATGCTGCCGATGTGGGTGAAGATCAAGCACCTGGCGGCGCTCTATTCCCTGGTCTCGCTCTCGATCTGGACCCTCCCGCTGGCGATCGCCCTGGCCGTCCTCTTCTATGTCGTGGCCGCGCTCTGCCTGCGGGAGCGGCGGGGGAGCCCCTTGCGGGAAGGCGACGGTCTGCTGCTGGCCGCGGCCGTCCTCGCCGTCGCCTTCTTCGCCGCGCCGAGCCAGCTCTCCGGCGGCGGGTTCGTCAACCACCGCCTCCTGCTCTTTCCGTTTCTGACCCTCATCCTCTGGTTCGGCACCTTCGAGCACCCCGTCCGCCGGCGGCTCGGCATCCAGATCGCGGCGGCGGGGATCGCCCTCGCCTTCCTCGGCCTGTTCGCCGGGGAGTACCGGCAGACCGGCCGCTCCCTCTCCGAGATCGTAGCCGCCGGCGACTCCATCGAGCCGGACCACACCTTCCTCTTCCTCTCCTACGCGCACCAGGGGGAGGACGGGAAGGGGGGGAATACCATCTTCCGGACCTGGCCCTTCGTCCATGCCGGCGGCTACCTCGCGGCGCGCAAGCGGCTGGTCGACCTCTCGCTCTACGAGGCCAACGAGGACTATTTCCCCCTCTACTACCGGCCCGCCCTGAACCCGTTCCTGCACCTCGCCCCCGGTCCGCTGGGAATCGAGAGCCGTCCGCCGGAGGTCGACATCCTCGGTTACCGGCGGACGGGAGGGAGCGTGGACTACGTCCTCCTCTGGGGATTGCGGGACGAGCTCCGCGGCGATCCCAAGGTACGGGCGGTAGAGGCCCAACTCGCCGCGGCCTACGATCTCATCCACAGAACGCCGGATGGACGGGTGCTGCTCTATAAGCTTCGCCCGCCGATATAATCAGGCTTCCCCGGAAAGAAAAAGCGCCAGCGGAACCGCGCCCGGCGATCGGCGCCCACGTTTTCCGGAGGGCGGAACCGATAGAAAGCGGCGACCCATAGATAGAAAGCGTCCCGGAATTGCTGGCGGGAGGTTCCGCCCATATAGGGATCGTTTCCAGATATATAGGAACCGTCCCGAAAAATATAGCTGGCGCGAGAAAATATATAGGCCGCTACCGCGGAAACCCAGGGGCAACTGAAAAAAACGATAAGGAAGGCGGGCGGAACGTTTCTGGGATGCGTTCATATATAGGCGAACCGCGGAAGTATATGGCTGGAGCTCCCAAGTTCGTCCAGGGGAGCTCCTGATATATACTTGTGAACCGCCGATATATAAGAAAAAATCTCCGGAGCCTCGGCGAGAGGCGCTGAAGGGAGGGAACGTGTTCACGAGCTTGAAGATCGAAGACGAGCTGTTCAAGAAGGCTTGGGCCTTGTCCGGCCTCAAGACGAAAAAGGCCGTGTTCGAGGAAGTGCTGAGAACCTACGTGCGGCTCCACGAGCAGGCGGGGGTGCAATCACTGCGCGGCAAGCTGGCCTGGACGGGGGACCTGGAGGAGATCCGGGGGGAGCGCGGTGCAGGTTCTCGTTGATTCCTCCGTCTGGATCGACTACTTCCGGGGCGTGGCCACCCGCGAGACGGACCATCTGCACACCCTGATGGGCCGCTCCCCCCTGGTGGTGGCGGATGTGGTGCTCCTGGAGGTGCTCCACGGGCTGCCGGACGAGTTGCACCGCAAGCAGGCGGGGGAGGCGCTCGGAAGGTTCTGGCGGGTTGAGATGGGAGGCTTCGATCTCGCCGAGAAGTCGGCGGTGAACTATCACACACTGCGAACCCGGGGCCTCCCCGTGCGCACCGTCGAGTGCCGCATCGCCACCTTCTGCCTCGACCAGGGCTTCGCGTTGCTCCACACCTCCCCCGGCTACGATCCCTTCGAGAAGCACCTGGGCCTGA
>JBDSHF010000117.1:0-16144 GCA_039918595.1 Thermoanaerobaculia bacterium | reverse complement strand
CACCACCGGGGCCGTAACCGAATAATCCATCCCGGCGAACGGAGGGGGGACGATCATTTCAGGAGCTTCGCATCCAGTTCGTATCTTCATCGTGGGGACATCCCCCGGGAACGTGTATTTTTGCCGGTCGCCGTTGATGGCGCCATCGTCAGTGAGCAGCCAGATATCAACTCATCATACATTCACGAGCGCGGACGGGAACGGGGTGGCCGATGGATCGCATGGGCGATCCGGGCTTCCGGCCGTTGCCGGCGCTCATCATTCACAATCAGAACTATGCCCTTCGCACTCCAGCCGCCCTCAACGGGCGAACCGATTACCATGCAGGACGGAAAGATCAACGTCCCGAATCAGCCGATCATTCCATTTATCGAGGGGGACGGAATCGGAGCCGATATCTGGCGCGCCTCCGTTCGCGTGCTTGACGCGGCCGTTGAGAAGGCCTACGGCGGTGAGCGAACGATCTCCTGGTATGAGGTCTACGCCGGTGAGAAGGCGAACGAGGTCTACGGCGAGACGATCTGGCTTCCGCAGGATACGCTGGATGCCATGAAGAAGTATCTGGTGGGGATCAAGGGACCGCTCACCACGCCGGTCGGCGGCGGCATCCGCAGCCTCAACGTCGCCCTGCGCCAGATCCTCGACCTCTACGCCTGTGTGCGCCCGGTGCGCTACTACCGGGGAGTCCCCTCGCCGGTGAAGGAGCCCGAGAAGGTCGACATGGTGCTCTTCCGCGAGAACATCGAGGACGTCTACGCCGGCATCGAATGGAAGGCGGGCTCGGACGAGGCGAACCGGGTGATCGAGTTCATCGCCGGCCTGGGCAAGACGATCCGGCCGGGCAGCGGCATCGGCATCAAGCCGATCTCGGAGTTCGGCAGCAAGCGGCTGGTCCGCAAGGCGATCCAGTTCGCCATCGCCCACAAGCGCAAGAGCGTCACCCTGGTCCACAAGGGGAACATCCAGAAGTTCACCGAGGGGGCGTTCAAGGACTGGGGCTACCAGGTGGCGCGCGAGGAGTTCGCCGGCTTCACGATCTCCGAGGACGACGTCTGGAGCCAGCACAACGGCAAGGCGCCGGCGGGCAAGATCATGATCAAGGACCGCATCGCCGACTCGATGTTCCAGCAGGCGCTGCTGCGGCCGGACGAGTACGAGGTCCTGGCCACCACCAACCTCAACGGCGACTATCTCTCCGACGCCCTGGCCGCCCAGGTGGGCGGGCTCGGCATCGCCCCCGGCAGCAACGAGGGGGACGGCTTCGCGGTCTTCGAGGCGACGCACGGCACGGCCCCCAAGTACGCCGGCCAGGACAAGGTCAATCCCGGCTCGCTGATCCTCTCCGGTGTGATGATGCTGCACTGGCTCGGCTGGCCCGAGGCCGGCGACGCCATCGAGACGGCGCTCGCCCGCACCATCGAACAGAAGCGCGTGACCTACGACTTCGAGCGCCAGATGGAAGGCGCGAAGCTGCTCAAGACGTCGGAGTTCGCGGAAGCGATCGTCGAGAACATCTCTAAATAAATCTTCCGAGGGAGACCCTTCGATGCGTTACAAAGTCACCGTGGTGGGCGCCGGCAACGTGGGCGCCACCTGTGCCCAGTTGATCGCGCAGGCCGACCTGGCCGACGTGGTGATGGTGGACGTGGCCGCCGAGCTCGCCACCGGCAAGGCCCTGGACATGATGGAGTCGGCGCCGGTGCTGGGCTTCAACGCCCGCATCACCGGCGGCGGCGACTACGACCCCACGGCGGGGTCGCACGTCTGCGTGGTCACCGCCGGCCTGGCCAGGAAGCCCGGCATGAGCCGCGACGACCTGCTGGCCAAGAACACCGAGATCGTCTCCGAGGTGGTGCGGCAGCTCGTCTCCCGCTCGCCGGAAACCATCCTGATCATCGTCACCAATCCGCTCGACGCCATGTGCGAGGTGGCCCGCCGGGTCTCCGGCTTCCCGCGCGAGCGGGTGATCGGCATGGCCGGCGTGCTCGACGCCGCCCGTATGCGCTGGTTCATCGCCGAGAAGCTCGGCGTCTCGGTGGAGGACGTCGACGCCTTCGTGCTCGGCGGCCACGGCGACACCATGGTGCCGCTGCCGCGCTACGCGACGGTCAACGGCATTCCGCTGCCGCAGCTCCTCGACGCCGCGACGATCGAGCAGATCAACGACCGCACCCGCAACGGCGGCGCCGAGATCGTCAACTACTACAAGACCGGCTCGGCCTACTACGCGCCGGGCGCCTCTTCCTACGAGATGGTGGCGGCGATTCTCAAGGACAAGAAGAAGATCCTCCCCTGCGCCGTCTACCTGAAGGGGGAGTATGGCTACGACGGTCTGTTTATCGGCGTGCCCTGCCAGCTCGGCCTCGGCGGCATGGAGAAGGTGATCGAGCTCAAGCTGACCACCGAGGAGAAGGGGCTGCTCGCCCGCTCGGCCGACGCGGTGAAGGGGCTGGTGGAGGGGTTGCCGAAGGGGTAGGGGGGGCAAGTCCCGCGGCCTCCCCCCGCCCGGGCGGGGGAGGCCGCCTACCATCCCCCGCCCACCACCCCTCCCCCCAAAGCAACCTACAATAGGGCGTTTCCGTACCTCCATCATGAGGAACCCACGCTCTCTCGCCCTCTGGCTGCTCGCCGGCATCGCCGGGCTGGTCCTGTTGGTCTGGGCCTACCCGCGGGCGTTTCCTTTTCTCCCCCGGCACTGGTCGGCCTCGCGGGCCGAGGCGGTGGCCATCGGTCTCGAGCGGCTTCGCGATCTCGGCGAGCCGGTCAAGAGTCCCTACGTCGTGGCGCGCCTCGATCAGGATCTGCGCATGGAGCGCCGGCTCCAGCTCGCCTCGACCCGCCAGGGGTTGAGGAGCCTGCGGAGCTCGGACCTCGCCGCCCAGGTGATGAGCTGGGAGGTCTACGTCTACCCGCCAGGGGCGCAGCAGTTTGAGTGGACCTACCTGGCCAACGTCTCTACCTCCGGCGAGATCCTCGGGCTGCGGCTGCGCCTCGATCCGCAGGTGAAGGGAGCGCAGATCTCGCCGCCGGAGGCGCGGAGCCGGGCCGACGCCTTCCTGAAGCGGCAAGGGTTCGACCTTTCCCGCTATCAGACGCCCGAGATCCGGAGCCAGCAGCTCACCGGGCGGACCGACGTGACCGTCCGCTATCCCGACCGCCGGGATCCGCTCGGCGACGGCAGCCCGCACGGCGTCCAGGTGTTCTTCGCCGGCGACCGGCTGGCGGGCTTCGGCCCCTGGATGGACGATCCCAAAGAAAAGGAGCTGACGGATTCGATTCGGGGGATCGGCCTGCTCGGCATCACCCGGATCATCTGGATCTTCGTCTTCGCCGGCCTGCTCGCCTTCCCTTTCCTCAAGCGCTACCACGAGGGGGAGATCGGGGTGCGCCGCAGCGTTCAGCTCTTCCTCGTGGTCCTGGCGGTGAGCCTGTTCGCGATGCTGCTCGCCGCCCGTTCGGACTCGCAGCAGAACAACTTCGGCGTCGCCACCCGGGAGCAGAACACCTGGCTGTTCGGCATGTTCGGCATGGTCTTCTACTACTTCCCGGCGGCGCTGCTGACGTTCTTCGCCTGGTCGGTGGGGGAGTCCATCTGCCGCGAGCGCTGGGGGCACAAGCTGGCGGCCTTCGAGGCCCTGTTCCAGGGAAAGCTGGCGAACGGCACCGTGGCGCGGTCCGCCTTCCGGGGGTGGATGGCGGGGCTCGCCGGCGCCGGGGTCGCGGCGGCCGTGCTGCTCGTGCTCCGGCGGCTGGGCGGCTGGTCGTTCGCCTCGCTCCTGCTCACCGCCGGCAGCCGCTGGCCGGGCCTCGAGGTGCTGGCGGGAGCGGTCCCGTTCTTCCTGCCGTTCTACCTCGCGGTGGTCCTCTGGCTGCTGCCGATGGCGGCCCGGCGCCTCGGGGTCTGGGGGGGCTCCGCGCTCACTGTCCTGGCCGCCGCCGTGATCCTGCCGCCGCTCGCCCTGACGATTCCCCTGGGCTGGACCGCCATCCTCGCCCTGGTCCTCGCCGCCGTGCTGGTGGGCCTGTTCCTGGCCACCGATCTGCTGACCGTCCTGATCGCCGGATTCGTGACCCAGATCCTCTTCTCGGTCTACCCGCTGCTGAGCGCCGCCGACGCCACCCTGCAGATCCAGGGCTGGCTCGCCGTCGGCCTGCTGGCGGCGCCGCTCCTCGCCAGCGTGCGCTACCTCGGCAGCGGCAAGGAGTTTGTCTACCGCTATGAGGACGTGCCGCCCCACGTGCGGCGGATCGCCGAGCGCGAGCGCCAGCGGGTGGAGCTGGAGACGGCGCGGCGGATCCAGAGCTCGATCCTGCCCGATCTTCCGCCGCGGCTCGCGGGGGTGGACATCGCCCACGCCTACCTGCCGGCCTCGGAGGTGGGAGGGGATTTCTACGACGTGCTGGCGCTCGAGGATGGCCGGCTCGCCATGGCGGTGGGGGACGTCGCCGGTCACGGCGTCTCCTCGGGGCTGATCATGTCGATGGCCAAGTCGGCGCTGGCGGTGCAGGTGACCTTCGACCCGGAGGTCGCCGCGGTCTTCAACACCCTGAACCGCACCGTCTTCCAGACCGCCCGCAAGCGGCTGCTGACCACCCTCTGCTACGCCGTGCTCGATCCGCGGCGGCTGGAGCTGCTCTACGCCAGCGCCGGTCACCTCCACCCCTACCGCATCGCGGCGACCGGCCGGGTCGACCCGTTGGAGTCGATCGCCTATCCGCTCGGGGTGCGCGGCGAGCTCCACGTCGTCCCGCAAACGGCCCGGATGAGCCCGGGGGACACCCTCTTCCTGTTCAGCGACGGCATCATCGAGGCCCGGCGGGAGGGGAGCGACGACATGTTCGGCTTCGATCGCCTCGAAGAGAGCCTCGCCCGCCACGCCGGCCGCGGCGTGGAAGGGCTGCGCGACGGCGTCCTCGCCGACGTCGCCCGGTTCACCGCCAACGCGCCGCGCGAGGACGACCAGACGATTCTGGTGCTGCGGCTGCCGTAGGAAACCAGGACGAGGGCGCCTGGGATTACGGGGGGGGCCTGCGAAGGCCCTCATCACCCCGGCCCTCTTCTCCCAGCCTCCCCCCCTGGCCGCCGGGAGAAGAGGGAGCAGTTAGCGAAAACACCTGTTTTGAGCCCCTCTCTCCAGGCGGTTGGGGGGGAGGCTGGGAGAGAGGGGTTGGGGAGTGAGGGTTCGCCCTGAAAGGGCGTTCTAACTCGCCCCCTTCGGATGGCTCCCAATCTCCGCGATAAACCGCTCGGCCAGCTTGCCGGCCTCCCCCTCGAAGCCATGGCCGCCGGGGACCTCGATGACGCCGGCGATCCCGGGCGGGAGGCTCTTGCACAGGCTCTTCTTCTCGACCTCGCCGTAGATGCAGAGCGCCCGGGTGCCTTTGAGCTTCGGCAACTCGGGCGCCACGGGGAGCTCGGGGGTGATCGGACGGTCGCTGACCCAGCCGTCCGGATGCATGTCGAACTGGGCGCCGCCGTCGAGGCCGACCATGGCGACCAGGGCGATCTTGGACCGCAGGGGCGCCGGCAGCCGGTTGATCATGAAGGGGGCGACGTCCGCCCCCTGCGAGTAGCCGACGATGATCGCGCGGCTCTTGTGCCACTTGGCGAGGTAATGCTCGAGGATGCGGGCGAGGTCGCGCGCGGAGCCGTCGGGCTGGCGGGGCTTCCAGAAGTAGCCGATCGAGGAGAGCCCGACCACCCGCACGCCGCGCTGCGCGAGCTGGTTCCCCATCTTGCGGTCGAAGCCCACGTAGCCGCCGGAGCCGGTGAGGACCACGGCCAGGACATCCTTCTCCGGCCCCGTGGCGGGGACCTCGATCAGCGCCAGGTCCTTGAGCGCGCCGCGCGCCTCGATCTTCGCGTCTTCCTTCCGGCGCTCCTCGGCGAGGATGGCGAGCGCCTGCGGAAGCTGCTTCTTCCAGGCCTCCCGCGCCGGCACCCCCGGCGGCGCCGGGATGACGCGGGCGCTGGCGATCTTCTTCACGAACTCCTTGGGAGAGCTCCCCGCGCAGGCCGTTTCCGGATTGTCGAGGATGAGCCAGGGGTCCTCGATCTCTTGGGTGGGCAGCAGGAGGAAGCCCGGCCCTTTCCGTTCCCAGGCCAGGCCGCTGGCGCGGCGATACAGGCGATCGGAGGAGATCGCCGGGCAGAAGCCATCGCTGACCACTCCGGCGAAGGTGTCGGGGGGCGCCTCGGCCAGCGCCACGTAGATCAGGGTGGCGCCGGCCCCGGTGCCCACCAGGATCGGCTGCCGGTAGGCCTCGATCCCCCACTCCTTCTGGCCAATCTGGCTCAGTGCCTCGAAGTCGACGGCGGGGAAGAGGCGGCCGCCGCCATGTCCCGCGGTGGCGAAATAGTGGGCCGTGTCGACCGTGAAGACCAGCGCGCCGGAGGCGGCGAGGGCCTTGGCGATCGCGGCCTCGCGTTCGCCGAGCCCCTTCTCGCCCGAGAAGAGGAGGGCCACCTTGGAGGGCTCGCCCGCCGGGCGGACGATCGGAACCGTGCCGAACCGGCCGAACTTGAACGAATCCGGCGCCGCTCCGGCGATTGCCGGAAGCAAACCGAGAAGAAAGAAAAAGATTGGAAAACGACGTGCCATTCTGTCACCTCCACAACTGTCGGGCGCGGAGGGGTGCAAGGGGCGAACCAGGTGGCCGGGGAGCGCCTCCTGATCTCGTCTACGCCCTCGCCCCAGAGGGGCGGAATTTATCCAGCCTGGGGTGTCAACCCCAGGTAGGCGGACCTCCGCATTCACAAGCCCCGTAGGGCCGGCAGAAAGCCTCTGCCCACGCCAGCCTCCAGGTTCGAATGGGTCTG
The DNA here is from genome assembly GCA_039918595.1 of Thermoanaerobaculia bacterium. Classification (GTDB taxonomy): domain Bacteria; phylum Acidobacteriota; class Thermoanaerobaculia; order Multivoradales; family UBA5704; genus DATARR01. The sequence goes on along the minus strand of JBDSHF010000117.1, from coordinate 9,324 downwards.
CCGGCCCCTCCGGGGACTTGGAATGATGACGCCTCCGAACCTGGGGTTGACACCCCAGGCTGGATAAATTTCGCCCTGCGGGCGGGTTGCCCTTCGGAATCCCTGCCTCGATCAGTCAGACCTACGCCACCGTCTCGCTGACCCGCGCCGCTCCCGGCCGGGGCTTGGGCGCCTGGTGCGAGCCGCTCATCAGCACGGCGATGGGGCGGAGGGGCTCGACGTTCTCGCAGATGATCTTGATCGTCGAGGTGATCGGCACCGAGAGGATCATCCCCCAGGGGCCCCAGAGAAAGCCCCAGAAGAGCAGGGAGATCAGCACCAGCAGCGGGCTGAGGTCCAGGCTCGAGCCCATGATCCGCGGCTCGACGGCGTTGCCGAGGATGAACTGCAGCGCCGCGTTGAGCAGGGCGATCAGCAGCGCCAGCCCGGGGGAGAACTGGAGGAAGAGGAAGATCGTCGGCAGGCCCACCGAGATCACCGCGCCGACGCTCGGGATGTAGTGGGCGAGGAAGGTGATCAACCCCCAGAGCAGCGGGAAGTCGACCCCGAACATCGCCAGCAGGGCGGTGACCAGTGCCCCGACCATCAGGTTGAACAGCGTCTTGGTCATCAGGTACCGGCGTACCCCGGCCTCGATGTTCTGCATCATCGCGGCGAGCTGCTCGGCCCGCTCGGGCGCCAGGGCCCGCCGCAGCTTCGCCGGGAAGGCCTCGCTCCCCGCGATCAGGAAGACCAGGAAGAGCAGGACGAGGAAGGCGTCGTTGAAGAAGAGGAGGAACGAGCCGACCATCGCCGCCACGAATCCGGCCACCGAGCCGACCCCGACCGCCTCCTGCCAGTGCCACCCCTGGATCTGTGTCCGCAGGCTGGGGAAGGCGGCGACGACCCACCCGGTGAGTCCGGTGAGCAGATCCTTCGAGCGCTGCTGATAGCGCGGCAGGCCGGCGGTGAACGCCTGGGCGCTCGAGTAGACCGCCCACGCGAAGAGGGTAATGACGGCCGAGACCAGGATCAGCACCAGCAGGATCGACAGCGCGGCGGGCACCCGGCGGCGGCGGAGGGCCGCGTTGAGCGGCCCGAAGATCCGCGACAGGAAGACCGCGACCACGAACGGCAGCAGGATCGGCTGCAGGATGTGGAGGACGAACCCGACCGCGATGAAGACCAGGATACCCAGGAAGATCGGGATCAGCTTGGTGTCACGCATGAGAGACCTCAGCGATTGAAAGGATGCGCTGGCCAGCGTAGCACAGGGAGAGGGTCCCGGATTGGGCTCCTCGACGCACCGGAGTCATTGTGGAGTCACTCAATTACCTGGAGGAAGAACCCGATGCGAAAGATACTCTCGCTGTTGCTGCTCGCCGCTGTCTTTACCTTTCCGGTTGAAGGCAAGGTCACCCGCTACCTGACCGGCAACGCCGCCGACGTCGTCGTCTCCCTGGCCGGGCCGGCCCACGACCTCGGAGGGGGCGGCACGGACGTCGACGCGGCCCTCCAGTGGATCATCGACCAGGTGCGCGGCTGCACGAGCTGCGCGACCAAGATCGACGTCGTGATCCTCCGCTCCTCGGGCTCGAACGGCTACAACGACTACATCTACGCCATGAACGGCGTCGACTCGGTGGAGAGCCTGGTGATCACCAGCGCCAATGATTCCAACACCACGGCCGTGGAGACCACGGTCAAGAACGCCGAGGTGGTCTTCTTCGCCGGCGGCGACCAGTGCGACTACGTCAAGTACTTCAAGGGGACCAAGGTCGAGACCGCCGTCGAATCGGTCTACGCCCGGGGCGGGGGAGTCGGCGGCACCAGCGCCGGGCTGGCCATCCAGGGTGACTTCAGCTACGACGGCTGCACCGGCTCCGCGCTGTCGAGCGACGCCCTGGCCAATCCGTACCACCGCACGATCACCTTCACCTACGACTTCTTCCACTGGGCCAACCTGCAGGGCACGATCACCGACAGCCACTTCGTGACCCGCGACCGGATGGGGCGGACGCTGGCGTTCCTCGCCCGCCAGATCAAGGACGGCAAGGCGGCGAGCGCCCTGAGCGTCGCGGTCAACGAGGCGACCTCGGTCGAGGTGGACAAGAACGGCCTCGCGACGGTGGTCGGCGCCGGCCCGGCCTACTTCATCCTCGCCGACCACGCGCCGGCGGTCTGCCAGGCGGGGGTGCCGCTGACCTACTCGAACTACAAGATCTGGAAGGTCTCCACCGGCGGCACCTTCGACCTCAAGAACCGGCCGGCGACCGGCTACTACCTGCGCAGCGTCAACAACGGCGTGATCGACGCCAATCCGTACTGATCCCGCCCGCCGCCGCCACGCCGGGTTTGCCGGCGTGGTGGCGTCCCGCCGCCAAGTCGTTGCATAATCGCGGACAAGACAATCATGGAGACTCTTGCGTCTCGGAGACTCGTTTCCGTTCGACCTTGAAAAGGGGGTACAGCATGGGTAGACGCCTCTATTCGCGTCTCGCGCTCGTCGTCGCCGTGTTGCTGCTCGTGATGGCCGCCGTACCGGTCTTCGCGCAGCAGCAGACGGGCGATCTCTTCGGCACCGTGACCGACGAGCAGAAGCAGCCGCTTCCCGGGGTGACGATCACCCTCACCGGCGAAAGGGCGCCCCAGGTGCAGCAGAGCGATGCCCAGGGGAAGTTCCGGTTCCTCAACCTGTCCCCGGGGTCTTACGACCTGCGGGCGGAGCTGCAGGGCTTCTCCACGGTGGAGCGCCCCGACCTGGTGATCAAGCTGGGCGGCAAGGCCAGCATCGAGGTACAACTGAACGGGGCGGTCAAGGACGTCATCACGGTCACTGGCGAGAGCCCGTTGCTCGACGAGCGGCGGGTCGACCAGGGGAGCAACGTCTCGACCGTCGAGCTCGACAGGGTGCCGACGGCCCGCGATCCCTGGTCGCTGCTCAGCCAGGCGCCCGGGGTGCTGGTCGACCGCGTCAACGTCGGCGGTAGCGAGAGCGGCCAGCAGTCGAACTTCATCGGCGTGGGCTCGGGCTCGCGCGACAACGCCTTCGCGGTGGACGGCGTCGTCCTCACCGACATGAACGCGGTGGGCGGCTCGGCCACCTATTTCGACTTCGGGGCCTTCGACGAGGTGCAGTTCACGGTGTCGAGCGCCGACGTCACCGTCCAGACCTCGGGCGTGCTGATCAACCAGATCACCAAGCGCGGCACCAACGAGTGGCGGGGCACCGCCCGCTACCTGGACACCGACGGCAGCTTGCAGTCCGAGCCGAAGCAGGAGAACGGCAACAAGATCGATTCAGTGAAGGAGTACGGCGCCGACATCGGCGGACCGCTGTTCAAGGACCACCTCTGGATCTGGGGCGCCTATGGTGTCAGCGACATCCGCATCCTGGCCCAGGGCGGCCAGCCCGACACCACCAAGCTGGAGGACTACAACCTCAAGGGGAACTTCCAGACCGGGCAGAGCAACTCGGGGGTCCTCCACTACTGGACCAACGACAAGATCAAGAAGGGGCGCGGCGCGGGTCCCGACCGCGCTCCGGCGACGACCCACGACCAGACCACGCCGCAGGACATCTACAAGATCGAGGACACCCTCCTCGCCTCCTCGAGCTGGTCGATCACCGGCCTCTGGTCGCGCGACACCGGCAGTTTCACCCTGGCTCCGCAGGGCGGGCTCGAGCCCTTCGCCTACATCGACGCCGACGGCGTCCGGCAGGGCACCGACTACGACTTCACGCAGGACGCGACGATCGACCAGGAGCGGCTCGACACCAGCTACTTCTTCAACACCGGCGCGGTCGGCCACGAGCTGAAGTTCGGCGGCAGCTTCCGCGAGCAGGAGAACCACTCCGGCACCGTCTGGCCGCACGGCAACCGGGTCTCCTCGGGCGAGTACCTGGGGCTGGACCCGGGGATCGCCCAGGTCGAGTTCTTCCGCAACCGGACGGTCAACATCCGCTCGAGCTACGGCGCGCTCTGGGCGCAGGACACGGTCACCCTGAACCGGTTCACGATCAACGCCGGCCTGCGCTACGACCGCCAGTACCTGCGGAATCTGGCCGCCTCCGATCCGGGCGTTCCGGCGGCTCAGGGGCTGCTGCCGCCGATCAATTTCAAGGGCAATAACGACGGCGGGTTCACCTGGAGCACCGTCGAGCCCCGCGTCGGCGTCACCTACGCCCTGGGCAAGGACCGCCAGACGCTGCTGCGCGGCACCTTCTCGCGCTACGCCGAGCAGCTCGGCCAGCTCCCGCTGGCCACCCGCGTCAATCCGCTCGGCTACAGCTACGCCTACTTCTACTTCGAGGACGCCAACAGCAACCTGATCCTCGATCCCGGCGAGGTGGGCTCCCTGCAGTTCGCCTACACCTACAACATCGATCCCGCCAACCCGGCTTCGGTGAACACGCCGAACGTCAACGACCGCAATCTCACGCCCACCTTGACGGACGAGCTCACGTTCGGGATCGACCAGGGCTTCGGGGCCAATGTGGCGATCGGTCTCACCGCGACCTACCGCAACATCTACGACATCCCGGAGGCGCGGATTTTTGTCGTCGACGACGCCACGGGGCAGACCCGCCTCGCCACCCGCGAGGACTGGGTGCAGGGCGGCAGCGTCAGCGGCACGCTGCCGAACGGCCAGACCGTCTCCAAGCCGTTCTACGACCTGCGGGACGGCCTGACGCCGACCGGCGGCACCTTCTACACCAACGGCGACCGCAAGCAGCGCTACACGGGGGCGACTCTCAGCCTGACCAAGCGGCTCTCCAACCGCTGGAGCTTCCGGAGCCACCTCACCTACAACGACTGGAAGTGGAAGATCGGTCCTCAGTACCGGAAGTACGACGATCCCACCGACACGATCACCGACCTGACCGGCTTCGCGGACGACCCCAGCGTCTTCTTCGAGAAGTCGGGAGGCAACAAGACGAACATCTTCACCGGCTCCAAGTGGTCGTTCAACATGAACGGGACCTATCAGATCGCGCCGGACCGCCCCTGGGGCTTCAACGTCGCCGGAAGCTTCACCGGCCGCCAGGGGTACATCACGCCGCCGTTTCTTCGCAAGAGCGGCCCGGTCGGCAGCCGCAACATCCAGCTCGCGGGGATCGAGGAGTTCCGCAACCCCAACATCTACGTGATCGACGCGCGGGTCGAGAAGGAATTCCACTTCAACGACTTCAACCTGACGCTGGGGGTCGACGGCTTCAACCTGGCGAATCAGTCCTACGTGCTGCAGCGGGAGCGCAACGCCAACTCGGGACGTTTCTTCGAGTCCAACGAGAGGCTGAGCCCGCGGATCTTCCGCCTCGGCGCGACGGTCCGGTTCCGGTAGGCCCACGCTCCACCGTGGTACGTTCCTGGCCCGGGCATTTTGTGCCCGGGCTTTTTGTTTCCAGCGCTTGATGCAGGACGTAGAATAGAACCCGACGCGCCCCCGGGCGCTTGAAAAGGAGGTACGACAGTGCCCTATAGTGAGCTGCTGGTCCGACCCATGCGCGAGGAGCTGACGAGCGCCGGCGTGAAAGAGCTGAGGACTCCCGAGGATGTGGATTCCTTCATGAACGAGAAGTCCGGCACGGCGATGCTGGTGGTCAATTCGGTCTGCGGCTGCGCCGCCGGCATGGCGCGCCCCGGCGTGCGCCTCGCCCTTCAGGGGGAGCGCCGCCCCGACCGCGTCGCCTCGGTGTTCGCGGGGCAGGACCTCGAGGCCACCGCGAAGGCCCGGGGCTACATCGCCGACATTCCGCCGAGCAGCCCGTCGATCGCCTTCTTCAAGGATGGCGAGCTGGTCTACTTCATCCCGCGCCACCGGATCGAGGGGCGCGACGCCCACGCGGTGGCGGGTGACCTGGCGCAGGTCTTCGCCGAACACTGCGCGGTGCCGGCCAGCTAGATGGGCACCTTTCATCAGAACAAGGGCGAGCTGCACGGCATCACCGTGATCGTCGACACCACCGGCCCCGAGATCGTCATCGGCCGGTGTGACGACATGGACGACCGCGGCATCTTCCTCCATGAGGCCGACGTCCATCGCGACGGCGACGGCGGGCGCTCCAAGGAGGACTACGTCCGCCGCGTCGCCCAGCTCGGTTTCTGGAAGAAGCACGACCACCTGATGATCCCGCGCGACAAGATTGCCTCCGTGCGGCGGCTTGGCGAGCTTTAGGGTTCCCAGCGGAGAGCACCGATGAACTGGATCTTTCTCGGTGCTCTCGGCGGCGCCCTCGCGGTGATCGCCGGCGCGTTCGGCGCCCACGCCCTCGCGGCGCGCCTGGGGCCGCCGGAGCTGCAGCTCTGGGAGACCGCCGCCCGCTATCTCATGTACGGCAGCCTCTCCCTGGTGCTGGTTGGCCTCGGGCGTCTGCATGGCCTGCGGCAAGGAATCGACGGCGCCGGGTGGTGCCTGCTGCTGGGGAGCCTGATCTTCAGCGGCACCGTCTTTGGCCTCGCCCTCGGCGGCCCTCGCAGGCTCGGCGCGGTCACTCCGATCGGCGGCACGCTGATGATCGTGGGCTTCCTGCTCTTCGCCTGGGCCGCTCTGAAAGCCTGATACGATTCCCGCGGTTCCTCCCTGGGACCGCTGAACTGAACCTCGATGGCCGGCTTGCCCGGCCTTTCCAATCTTTCCGAAGGAGCCAGCGCGCATGTCCAACGCGATTCTCCCCCTCGCCGTGCCGGTCAACGAGCCGGTGCGGTCGTACGCTCCGGGGTCCCCGGAGAAGCAGTCCCTGAAGCAGCGGTTGAGCGAGATGATGAACGAGCGGATCGAGATCCCGCTGATCATCGGCGGCAAGGAAGTGCGCACCGGCGACGTCGGCAAGGCGGTCTGCCCGCACGATCACAAGCACGTGCTCGCCACCTTCCACAACGCCGGCGCCCCCGAGGTGGAGGCGGCGGCCGCGGCGGCCAAAGAGGCCTGGCGGGAGTGGAGCGAGACGAGCTGGGAGGAGCGCGCCTCGGTGCTGCTGCGCGCCGCCGACCTGCTCGCCGGCCCCTGGCGCGACACGGTCAACGCCGCCACCATGCTCGGCCAGTCGAAGACCGCGTACCAGGCCGAGATCGACTCGGCCTGCGAGCTGATCGACTTCTGGCGCTTCAATCCCTACTTCATGCGAGGGATCTACGCCGAGCAGCCGTGGTCCCAGCCCGGCATCTGGAACCGGGTGGAGTACCGGCCGCTCGAGGGGTTCGTGTTCGCCGTCTCGCCGTTCAACTTCACCGCCATCGGCGGCAACCTGCCGACCGCGCCGGCGCTGATGGGCAACACCGTGCTCTGGAAGCCGGCCTCGACGGCGGTGCTGTCGAACTACTACGTGATGAAGGTGCTGCAGGCGGCGGGGCTGCCGGACGGCGTCGTCAACTTCCTGCCGGGCCGGGCGGCCAAGGTCGGCGATCCGGCGATGAGCCACCCCGACTTCGCGGGCATCCACTTCACCGGCTCGACCCCGGTCTTCCAGGCGATGTGGAAGCTGATGGCGGAGAACATCCCGAGCTACCGCTCCTACCCCCGCATCGTCGGCGAGACGGGGGGGAAGAACTTCATCTTCGTCCACCCCTCCGCGGATGTCGACGCGCTGGTGGCGGCGTTCATTCGCGGCGGCTACGAGTACCAGGGGCAGAAGTGCTCGGCGGGCTCGCGGGTCTACGTCCCGCGCTCGCTGTGGGACCGCTTCCGCGAGCAACTGCTCGACGAGATCCAGCAGATCAAGATGGGCTCGACCGTGGACTTCCGCAACTTCATGGCGGCGGTGATCGACGAGCCCTCCTTCGACCGCATCATGGGCTACATCGACCACGCGAAGAATTCGAGCGACGCCGAGATCCTGGCCGGCGGCAACGGCGACAAGTCCGAGGGGTACTTCATCGAGCCGACGGTGGTGGTGACCAGGGACCCGCGCTTCAAGCTGATGCAGGAGGAGATCTTCGGCCCGGTGGTGACGGTCTACGTCTACGAGGACTCCCAGGTGGAGGAGACGCTGGAGCTGGTCGATACCACCAGCCCCTACGCGCTGACCGGCGCCATCTTCTCGCAGGACCGCAAAGTGGTCGATCACCTGTCGAAGGTCCTCCGCCACACGGCCGGGAACTTCTACATCAACGACAAGCCGACCGGCGCGGTGGTGGGTCAGCAGCCGTTCGGCGGCGCCCGCGCCTCGGGCACCAACGACAAGGCGGGCTCGATGGCGAACCTGATGCGCTGGACCTCGCAGCGGGCGATCAAGGAGACCTTCCTGCCGGCGAAGGATTTCCGCTACCCGTTCCTGGGCGAGGAGTAACCCACACAGATCCTCCCCGGCTGGAGCGATCTGCCCTCCGAATCCTCACCCTCGATCCCTCTCCACTCCGTGGAGAGGGAGGGCCCTTCGCTCAAGGTTGTCGCTTCATCAGCGGGCCCTCCCTCTCCCCCCGGGAGAGGGACCGAGGGTGAGGCCTCGAAGGGCAGGTCGTTTCGACGAGCAAAGCGCCGCGACCCGGAAGGATCGCGGCGCGGCTTCAGCCCGCCGGCTGAAGGTCGGCGAGAAGGCGCTGCCAGGAGGCGGATTCGAACGGCTGCTGATGATCGAAGGTGCGGTCAGGAGGCGTCAGGAGATTGGGCGGTGGCGTCGGTTTGCCCTGGGAGTAGATCGGATCGGACCAGGCCTTGCCGCCGTTCTTGCTGAGGTAGATGTAGTAGCCGAGCCGGGGCGCGTTCTGGCTGGAGTCCTCGTCGAGGCGGAGGATCAGCGTTCCGCGCCCCTCGTCGTTCATCGAGAAGAGCTCCACCACGGCCGCCTTCGAGATCTTCTGAATCCCGCCGCGGACCTTCCAGGCGCGGCCGCCGTTGGCGCTGGAGATGAACTGGAGCGTACCGGTGCCCCCTTCGGTGATCCCCCAGACCTCGTCGCCGGCCCGGCCGGCGAAGATCCAGGCGCAGTTGTGCAGCGCGTCCGGGAGCAGGACCAGCCGCCAGCCGTCCCGCGAGGCGACGAAGACGCGTGGATCCTGCTCGGTGGCCGTCCCGCTGCGGGTGAAGACCATCGCCGGACGGTTCCCCTGGCTCTGGAAGGCGAAGAGCGGCGTCGACTGCGCCAGAGTTTCAGGAGGGAGGCCCGAGGCGTCCTGCGCGGTTCCCGGGAGGGAGAAGAGCGCCAACCCCGCCACCGCGAGAGCAACGGCAAACCTCGTCGATGGGACCATCTTGAGTCACCTCCGTCTGTAATGCTGTGGAGCGGTTCTCCAGGATCATCCTACATCCATCCGTGTCCTCCTGGCTCTACTTTCTTCGATCGGAGCCCTCCAGAACCACCTCCGCCAGATGCCGCGCCCCCCGTCCCGCGAGCTGAGAGATCTG
>JBDSHF010000116.1:0-10661 GCA_039918595.1 Thermoanaerobaculia bacterium | reverse complement strand
CTTCATCCCGAAGTCGCTGCGGGTCAGGCCGTTCGCCGCGAGCATCTGATCGTCCATCGCGCGATCGTCGGAGTACACGGTGCCGTTGTAGGCGCCCGAGCGATTGGTCGCATCGCGCTGGAGGAACTCGCCGGTGACGTTGACGAACCCCTTCTCGCCGACCTTGAAGCCGTAGTTCGCCGAGCTCTTGAGCTGTGCACCGTCGCGCGACGCGGTGATGCCGGTCTCGGTGGTCATGTCGACGAGATCGGTGATGTCCTTGGTGACGATGTTCACCACGCCCGCGATCGCATCGGAGCCGTACTGCGAGGCAGCGCCATCGCGAAGGATCTCGATCCGCTTGATCGATCCCGAGGCGATCGCATTGAGGTCGGTGCCGACGGTGCCGCGGCCGAACGTTCCATTGATGTGGAGCAGCGCGGTGCGGTGGCGGCGCTTGCCGTTGATCAGGATCAGCACCTGATCCGGCCCGAGCCCGCGAAGGCTCGCGGGATCGACGTGATCGCTCCCGTCGGCGATCGTCTGCGGGGTCGAGATGAACGAGGGCGCGAGCGTGTGGAGGATCCGCCCGGTCTCGGTACGGCCGCTCCGGGCGATCTCCTCGGAGGTCACCACGTCGACCGGCACCGGCGAGTCGACGTTGGTGCGCGGCGTGCGTGATCCAACGACAACGATCGTCTCGTTGAGGAGCGGAATGGTGGTCAGCGGGATGTCGAGCTTCGCCGGCGTTCCGACGGCGACCGTGACCGACCGCTCCTCGGTCTTGAACCCGGCGAACTCCGCGCGGAGCTTCACGGTGCCCGGCGGCAGCGCGAGCTCGTAGTGCCCCTCGTCGTCGGTGATCGTCGTGACCTTGGTACCGACCACGGTGACCGTGACACCGGCGAGCGGCGCATCGAGATCCGGCGATTCGATCGTGCCACTGACGGTTCCCGTCGTCGGAGCCGGCGGCTCGGGTGCCGGTGGCTCGGCGGGAGCCGCGGGCTCGGCGGACGGCTCCGGCTGCGCGGAGGCAGGCACCGCCGCGATCAGGATCGCGACCCCCAGGACACGTGACACCCTCACGCGCCGAGTATCTCAGAGATCCCGTTACGCGGCCGGATAGGTACCGAGGATCCGGAGCTCGGTCGTGAGCGGGCGGATGTCGTCGAGCGCGGCGTGGAACGGCTCGCTCGCGGCGTGGCCGAGCACGTCGGCATAGAACCGGTACGTGAACGGTGCGTCGGGGATCGGACGCGACTCGAGCTTGGTCAGTGACAGGCCACGCGCGGCGAACCGCATGAGGATCTCGCCGAGCGCACCGGGCCGGTCGGCGAGCGACAGCACGAGCGACGTCTTCGCCATCGTGCCGGCGGGAATCGGTGCGGGCCGCAGCGCGATCTCGACGAACCGGGTCGCATTGCCCGACGTGGTCTGGATCGCGGCGGCCAGGATCGCCAGCCCGTAGCGCTTGGCCGCCGCGGCACTCGCGATCGCCGCGTGCGTGCGCTCGTTGCCCTCGGCGACCCTGCGGGCCGAGCCAGCCGTGTCGAGCTCGGCGCGCGGCGCCAGCCCCGGATGCGACGCGAAGAAGCCGGCGCACTGCGCGAGCGCCTGCGGATGCGACATCACGATGCGGATGTCCTCGAGCGGCACGCCCGGCAGCGCGAGCAGGCAATGCTCGATCGCGCTCACCACCTCGCCGGTGATGTGGAGTGAACCGCCGGCCAGCAGATCGTAGGTCTCGTTGATGCTGCCGGCGGTGGTGTTCTCGATCGGCAACAGCGCGAGATCGGCGGTGCCGGCGAGCACGGCCTCCGCGGCGCCGCGAAACGTGTCGTGACCGCTGAGCAGCGCGCCGCCGGTGCGCCCCGCATAGCGCTTCTGCGCGGCGAGGTGGCTGTAGCTGCCCTCGACGCCCTGATAGGTGATCCGCAGCGGCGCGTCCTCGCGGCTGCGCACGGTCGCTTCCTGGTGCGCGACCGACATGTCCATCACCACGCGATACATCCGCTCGACCTGATGCGGATCGAGCCCGGCCGCGGTGGCCTGTGCGCGCAGCCGCTGGAGCAGCAGCTCCTCGCGCTCCTTGTCGCGAAACGGTGATGGTGCGCACAGCGCACCCTACAAGCAACACGTTTTCAGTAAAGTCCCCCCTCTCCCGGTCGGGGGGAGTGCGGTGGGAGAGGGGCCGGGGGTGAGGATTCGGGGTGGGGGAGCCTGGAAGTTCGGCCCCCCTCAAGGCACCGGCACCGCCTGCGCCTCCAACGCCCGGCACCCTTCCCCCGAGCACGCCCCGAGCGCGCGCGCCAGGCTCGACATCCGGGCCAGCCATTTCGGATCCATCCGGCCGGCCAGATTGTTCAGCTCCTCCGGGTCGCGGCGCAGGTCGTAGACCTCGCGCTCGCCGGTCCCGTACTCCACGTACTTGAAGCGCGGCGTCCGCAATCCCAGGTGGGAGGGGAAGGCGGAGAGGCTCCCGTCCTGGGGATCGGGGGGCTCCAGGACGCTGTCCGGCGCGTTGTCCTCCGTCACGAACTCGAACTGCTCCAGCAACACCACCTGCCGCCAGCCGCCGGGCGCAGGCCCATGCAGCAGGGGCGCGAACGAGCGGCCGTCGACCTCGAACGGGAGCGCCGCCCCGGCCAGCTCGGCGATCGTGGGGACGAAGTCGACGCTCGACGTGGCCGCGCTGGTGGAGCTGCCGGCGGCGACGCCGGGGCCGCGCACCAGGAGGGGCACGTGGACGTCCGTTTCATAAGGCGTGTACTTGCCCGCCTTCAGACGGTGCTGGCCCATGTGGAAACCGTTGTCCGAGGTGAAGAAGAGGTAGGTGTTGTCGAGCTGGCCGGCGGCCTTCAGCGCCTCGACCACCGTCGCCACCGCCTCGTCCACCGCCTGCAGCGACTGCGCCCGGCGGCGGTAGAGGGTGTCGATCGCCTCGATGTCCTTGGGCGTCAACCGGGGGAGCTTGCGGATCTTCTCCGGCTTGTCCCGCGTGTCCGCCTCGTTGAAGGCGGCGGACCGCGGCGCCTTGAGGGTGGGGAACAGGCCCGCGTGGCGCGGCGCCGGAGTGGCCGGCTTGTGCGGCGCGTAGACCGCCAGGTAGAGGAAGAACGGCTGGCCCGCCGCCGCCGAGCGGCGGATGAAGCCGGCCGCCTTGCCGGCGACCACGTCGGTCAGGTAATCCGTGGAGTCCTTGCCGCGCGGCACCAGGACCCCATTCTCGTTGAGCGTGTAGTTGAGCTCGTTGTACGGGGTACCGGCCGCGGGGGTGACGAGCTCGTCCCAGCCCGGCGGCACATGGGTAGGGTCGTCGTGCCGCGGATAGTTGTTCATGTACTTGCCGAACAGGGCGGTGCGGTAGCCGGCGGCATGGAGGGCCGTGGCGATCGTGGTCTGCTCGTGGCCCAGCGCCTCGAACTTCGCGAAGCCGCCCCCCGGGGCGCGGTTGTTGTAGATCTTGTGATTGTGCGGATAGCGCCCGGTCAGGATCGTCGATCGCGACGGGCAGCAGAGCGACAGCGGCACGAAGTCCTGCTGGAACGTCATCCCCTGATGGGCGATGAGATCGCGGGTCCGCGGCATGAAGTCCAGGGACTGCAGCGAGAGGTCCTGGTCGTCGGTGAGAATGAAGACGACGTTCGGCCGCTCCGGGGCGTTCCGCGAACCCCTGGAGGGGCGCCCCGATTCCGCCTGGACGGCCGCGAGCACGAAGAGCAGCGATAAAGAAAGGCCAACGCGGCTGGATAAAGCCATAAGCGGAATTCCTTTGTTTTTCAAAAATTGTCAATTTGGCCCCGAGAAGCCTAAAATGCATTTCGTAGCAGATCGCCCACCCGCCAAGGAGTTGCAGCATCATGAACATGCCTCTGCGGAATGTATGCGGAGAATTGGACCTCGATTCGGTCATCGCCACCCCCGAGCTGAGCCGGCGCCCGCCGCGCCCTCCGGATCACGCGGGCGAGAACGGCGCCCTGGTCGCGCTGGCGGAAGAGATCGCGACCTCGCCAGAGGGGATCCTGCAGCGGCTCGTCGAATGGGCCCTCGAGCTGTGCGCGGCTCACTCCGCCGGCATCACCCTGGTGGAGCAGGGGACGGATGGCAAGCCGGTCCTGCGCTGGCGCGCGGTCGCCGGGCGCTTCGCCAGCCATCTGGGCAATTTGATGCCGCGTGACTTCAGCCCCTGTGGCGCCGTCCTGAACGACAACTCCCCGAAGCTCTTCGTACACCCGGAACGCCACTACTCCTACATTCGTCAGTTGGAACCCCCGGTTGTCGAAGCGCTGCTGATCCCTTTCTGCGTGGGTGGGGAACCGGTGGGGACGATCTGGGTGGTGACCCACGGCGTGCATCGCGGGTTCGACGCCGAGGACCTGCGGGTGATGAGCAGCCTGGCGAAATTCGCGGGGGCGGCCTACCAGGTGGTGTACTCGCTCGCGGCCCTCAAAGAGGCCGGCCACCGCAAGGACGAGTTCCTCGCCGTGCTGGCCCATGAGCTCCGCAACCCCCTGGCGCCGATTCGCAGCGCCGTCCAGATCCTTCGCCACGAGGGGACGCCCACGGCGGCGCTCTGCTCCGCCCGGGAGGTCATCGACCGCCAGGTCGGGCAGATGACCCATCTGATCGACGACCTGCTGGACGTCTCCCGCATCAGCCACGGCCGGATCGAGCTCCGCCGCGAGCGCGTCGAGCTCGCGGAGGTGGTGCGGAGCGCGCTGGAGGCCACCGGCCCCCTCATCGAGTCCAGCGGCCACCGGCTCGACGTCGCGCTGCCGCCCGAGCCGATCCTCCTGGAGGGCGACCCCACCCGGCTGTCGCAGATCTTCTCGAACCTCCTCAACAACGCGGCCAAGTACACCGAGCGGGGCGGACAGATCCGCCTCGCCGCCGAGCAGGCCGGCCATCATGTCCGGGTGCGGGTGACCGACAGCGGCATCGGCATCTCCCCCGCGCACCTTCCCAACCTGTTCAAGATGTTCACGCAAGGCGAGCACTCGATCGAGCGCGCCCAGGGGGGGCTGGGGATCGGCTTGGCGCTGGCCCGCAGCCTGGTCGAGATGCACGGCGGCACCATCGAGGCCTTCAGCGCCGGTCCGGGCAGCGGGAGCGAGTTCGTGGTGCGCCTGCCCGTCGCCGTGGAAGCCCCGCGGGCCGAAAAGCCGGCCCCGGCCGCGGGCAGCACCGCGAGGGCTGACGCCGCCCTGCGCGTCCTGGTGGTGGACGACAACCAGGATGCCGCGGACAGCCTGAGCGCTCTGCTGGAGCTCATGGGGCACGAGGTGCGCACCGCCTACGATGGCCTCGAGGCCGTGGCGGCGGCGGGAGCGTTCGCTCCGGACCTGGTGCTGCTCGACATCGGCCTTCCCAAGCTGAACGGCTATGAGGCGGCGCGGCGGATCCGCGAGCAGCCGGGGGGACGGGACATCAACCTCATCGCCGTCACCGGCTGGGGGCAGGACGAGGACCAGCGGCGCTCGCGAGAGGCCGGGTTCAACCTCCACATCACCAAGCCGCTGGACCCCGCCATCCTCGAGCGGCTGCTGGTCCGGTCACCGTCCGAGCTCCGCGTGAGGTAATCTCGCGCCCCTCGCGAAGGCAACTTCGCTCCCGAGAATCCGTATCAGCGGGTCTGGGATAAGGGGGGAAGCTCGTCGTCATGGCAAAAAAAATGGTTCTGATGCTCCTCGTCATGGCCGTGTTCATCGCGGCCATCGGAGGCGTCAAGTATCGTCAGATCAAGGGTGGCATGGCCGCCCAGGCATCGTTTCAACCGCCTCCCGAGACGGTGACCACGGCCGTCGCGCGGCAGGCGGAGTGGCCGGCGACGGTGAACGCCATCGGCACCGTGACCGCCGTCCAGGGCGTCACCGTCAGCGCGGACTCGCCCGGTATCGTCGCCCGGATCGGCTTCGAGTCCGGCCGCGCGGTGCGCAAGGGGGACCTGCTGGTCAAGCTGGACACCCGCGAGGAGGAGGCCCAACTGGCCGCCGCCGAGTCGCAGCGCAACCTCGCCCGCCTCGGCCACGACCGCATGAAGGGGCTGCGGGAGAGCGGCGTCATCGCGCAGGTGGACTACGACCGCGCCGCGGCCGAGCTCACGCAGGGGGACGCCAAGGTGGGGGAGATCCGCGCCACCATCGAGCGCAAGACCATCCGGGCGCCGTTCTCGGGGGTCCTCGGGATCCGCCAGGTCAACCTCGGCCAGTATCTGGCTCCGGGCGCCCCGGTCGTGCCGCTGCAGTCCGTGCAGCCGATCTACGTCAACTTCGACGTGCCGCAGCAGCAGGTGGGGAACCTGCGGCCCGGCGCCGCCGTGCGGCTGACCGCCGAGGGGAAGGAGTCGGAGGGCCGGATCACCGCCGTCGACGCGGTCGTCGATCCGGCCACCCGCAACTTCCAGGTCCAGGCCACCTTCGCCAATGCGGACGGCCGGCTGCGCCCCGGCATGTTCGTCGAGACCCGGGTCGCGCTCGGGGCGGGCCAGACGGTCCTGGTGC
The DNA here is from genome assembly GCA_039918595.1 of Thermoanaerobaculia bacterium. Taxonomy (GTDB): domain Bacteria; phylum Acidobacteriota; class Thermoanaerobaculia; order Multivoradales; family UBA5704; genus DATARR01. Next base: position 4,182 of record JBDSHF010000116.1, on the reverse strand, counting down.
TCCCCGCCACCGCGGTCAGCTATGCCCCGTACGGCGATTCGGTCTTCGTCGTCGGCGACGTCAAGGGGCCGGACGGCAAGACCTTCCGCGGCGTGCGCCAGCAGTTCGTCAAGCTCGGCGGCTCCCGCGGCGACCAGGTGGCGGTCGTCTCCGGCCTGAAGCCCGGCGAGGAGATCGTGACCTCCGGCGTCTTCAAGCTGCGCAACGGCGCCGCCGTGCAGGTCAACAACCGGATCCAGCCCGCCAACAGCGCGACGCCGAAGCCGGAGGACAGCTAGATGAAGCTGACCGACCTCTTCATCCGCCGGCCGGTGCTGGCGATCGTGGTCAACCTGGTGATCCTGATCGCCGGCCTGCAGGCCGTCCGCTCGCTGAGCATCCGGCAGTATCCGCGCAGCGACGTCGCGGTGATCAACGTGACCACCGCCTACATCGGCGCCAACGCCGACCTGGTGCGCGGTTTCATCAGCACGCCGCTCGAGCGGGTGATCGCCAGCGCCGACGGCATCGACTACATGGAGTCGACGAGCTCGCAGGGGGTGAGCACGATCACCGTGCACCTGCAGCTCAATTACGACACCAACGCCGCCCTCACCCAGATCCAGGCCAAGGTGGCGCAGGTGCGCAACACCCTGCCGCCGGAGGCCGAGGCGCCGGTGATCTCCATGGAGACGGCGGACAGCCAGTTCGCGGGGATGTACATCGGCTTCTCCTCGCCCGACCTCGACCCGAACCAGATGACCGACTACCTGACCCGCGTGGTGCAGCCGAAGATCAGCGCCATCAGCGGCGTGCAGCGCGCCGACATCTTCGGCGACCGCACCTTCGCCATGCGCGTCTGGCTCAAGCCCGACCGCATGGCGGCCCACGGCATCGCCCCCGCGCAGGTGCGCGACGTGCTGGCGGCCAACAACTACCTGTCGGCGCTGGGCCGCACCAAGGGCTCGATGGTGTCGGTGAACCTGACCGCCAACACCGACCTGAAGACCCCGGAGGAGTTCCGCCAGCTCGTGGTCAAGGAAGACCACGGCACCGTCGTCCGGCTCGGCGACATCGCCGACGTCGTGCTCGGCGCCGAGAATTACGACCAGGACGTCCGCTTCAACGGCGAGGCGGCGATCTTCATGGGGATCTGGGTGCTGCCCACCGCCAACACGCTGGACGTCATCGGCCGCGTGCGCGAGGCGATCCCCGGCATCCGGGCGCAACTGCCGGCGGGGATGAAAGTCGGCCTCCCCTACGACTCCACGGTCTACATCCGGGACTCCATCCGCGAGGTGCTCAAGACCCTCACCGAGACCCTGCTGATCGTGATCCTGGTGATCTTCCTTTTCCTCGGCTCGGTGCGGTCGGTGATCATCCCGGTGGTGGCGATCCCCATCTCCCTGGTCGGCGCCGTGTTCCTGATGCAGGCCGCCGGCTTCACCGTCAACCTGCTGACCCTGCTCGCCATCGTGCTCTCGGTCGGCCTGGTGGTCGACGACGCGATCGTGATGGTGGAGAACGTCGAGCGCCACCTGCACGAGGGGAAGAGCCCCTTGCAGGCGGCGCTCGACGCCGCCCGCGAGCTGGTGGGCCCGATCGTCGCCATGACCATCACCCTGGCGGCGGTCTACACGCCCGTCGCCATCCAGGGGGGGCTGACCGGCTCGCTGTTCCGCGAGTTCGCCTTCACCCTCGCCGGCGCGGTGATCGTCTCCGGCGTCGTGGCGCTCACCCTGTCGCCGATGATGGGCTCCAAGCTCCTGCGCGCCGGCGACACCGAGCGCGGCTTCGCCGGCTTCGTCAACCGCCGGTTCGAGTCCGTCCAGCACGCCTATACGCGGGTGCTGGGCTGGACGCTGAAGGCCCGGCCGGTCGTGCTCACCCTGTGGGTGATCGTCTCGCTGCTGATCGTCCCCTTCTACATGTTTTCCCAGAAAGAGCTGGCGCCGGCCGAGGACCAGGGGATCATCTTCGGGATCGTGCAGGGCGCCGCCAACTCGACTCTCGACCAGACCAAGCTGTTCGCGGACGAGATCTACAAAACCTTTATGTCGTTCCCGGAGACCGACAGCGCGTTCCAGATCGTCTTCCCGAACGGCGGCTTCGCGGGGATGGGGATCAAGCCGTGGAGCCAGCGGACGAAGAGCATCGAGGAGCTGCAGGTGGAGGTGTCGGGGAAACTGTCGAAGATCGCCGGCCTGCGGGTGATCCCGCTCACGCCGCCCGCCCTGCCGGGCGGCGGCGGCGGGCTGCCGGTCGACTTCGCGATCGTCTCCACAGCCGAGCCCCAGCAGCTTTCCGACGTCGCCAACCAGCTCGTGCAGAAGGCGTTCGCGAGCGGATTGTTCATGTTCGCGGACACCGACCTGAAGTTCGACCAGCCGCAGACCGAGGTGGTCTTCAACCGCGACAAGCTGCGCTCCCAGGGGGTCGACCTCAGCCAGGCCGGCCGCGACCTCTCGACGTTGATCGGCGGCAACTACGTCAACCGGTTCAGCATCCAGGGGCGGAGCTACAAGGTGATCCCGCAGGTCAAGCGCAGCGAGCGCCTGACGGCGGACCAGCTCTCGGACATCTACGTCTCGGGAGGCAACGGCAAGCTGGTGCCGCTCTCCACCTTCGCCACGTTGAAGACCACCGCCGAGCCGCGCGAGCTCAAGCGTTTCCAGCAGCTCAACGCCGTCCGCATCCAGGGCGCGATCCCGCCGGGGGTCTCGCTCGACCAGGCGCTGCGTTTCCTGGAGGACGAGGCGAAGAAGATCCTGCCGCAAGGGTACACCGTCGACTACGCCGGCGAGTCGCGGCAGTTGCGCGTCGAGGGTGGCAAGTTCCTCTCGACCTTCCTGCTCTCGGCGATCCTGATCTACCTGGTGCTGGCGGCGCAGTTCGAAAGCTTTCGCGATCCGTTCATCATCCTGGCGGGATCGGTGCCGCTGGCGCTCTCCGGGGCATTGCTCTTCTCCTTCCTGGGCTTCACCTCGCTCAACGTCTACAGCCAGGTGGGACTGATCACGCTGGTCGGACTGGTGTCGAAGAACGGCATCCTGATCGTCCAGTTCGCCAACCACCTGCAGGAGACTGGGCTGGACAAGATGAGAGCGGTGATCGAGGCGGCCACCACGCGCCTGCGCCCGATCCTGATGACCACCGCGGCCACGGTGATGGGCCACATGACCCTGGTTTTCGCTCACGGCCCGGGCGCCGGAGCCCGCAACAGCATCGGCATCATGCTGGTGAGCGGCATGATCATCGGCACGGTGTTCACCCTCTTCGTGGTGCCTTCCATCTACGTGCTGGTGGCGCGCACGCACCGGCGGGAGGTGGTCCGGGAGGAGAGCGAGGCGGGTGGAGCTGTAGTGGCGGCGGTTTAGTTCTACTTTGTCAGATTGCCGGATTGCCGGCCGGAGAGTGCCGCCCCTTCGGGGCTGACCCTCACTCCCCAACCCCTCTCTCCCAGCCTCCCCCCCATCCGCCGGGAGAGAGGGGCTCAAACAGGAAAAGTTGTGTTTTTCTGACTAACCACTCCCTCTTCTCCCGTCGGGAAGGGGGGGAGGCTGGGAGAAGAGGGCCGGGGTGATGAGGGCCAACGCCGCGCCAAAGGAATCTGACAAAGTAGAATTAGTGCGCTAATTTGGTCCATCTATACGGCCAAAAGGAGGCCTGGATGGACCAGACATATTCGACCATGGACGCCCATGAGGAACCCAAGCGGGTGAAGAAAGAGGTCTCCAGCTTCTGGGAGGCTTATCAGAAGTTTCGCCGTGAGCACGACCTTGTAGCGCTCGACATCGATCCTGTTGAGGTTTGGGGAGACGTGCGGGACCCCTCTCCCGGACGAGATTTCGAGTGGTGACGCTCAGGCAATAACGCCCGCCGGGCGAATCTCGCCAACGAAGACGCCGGGCAGCTCGCCGACGAAGTCCGCCCCGAACGCCTTCGACGGCGTCCAGGCGCCGGGCGGGACCTTCCCCGCGAGGACCCGCTCGACGCTCTCGACCGCCGAGGCCGCGGTGAGCCGGTAGGCCTCCGGCGTCTCGATCGTCGCGGTGACCGCATGGCCGGCGGCATCCTTTGCCTCGCCCCAGAGAAAAACCCGGCCGGTCTCCCGCAGCTCCTCCGAAGGGCCGGCCTCCCGCCGGTCGACCCAGGCCCGGGCGAGGCGTTTGACCGGCTTCCAGCCGGCGAGCGGGAGGAGCG
>JBDSHF010000115.1:0-3806 GCA_039918595.1 Thermoanaerobaculia bacterium | reverse complement strand
CCCTGGTGGGGCCCTGCTTCATCCTGCGCAACCTGCGGCTGCTGCGCGAGTCGCTGCTCGATATCGAGACCCACGGCCGCCCCCGCATCCCCGGCGGCGTGCGCACCCGGGCGAACGGGCAGGTGGTGGCACGGATCTTTCCCATCGACCTCTATGACCGCGCCTTCTACGCCGGCGTCACTGCCGACGTCTGGATGGAGCCGGGGGTGACCGCGAAGGACCTCCCCGAGACCCAGGCCGTGGTCTACCACGCGCCCGTCCGCCAGGGGCGCGTCGCCCTGGTGCTCGGCGGCGGCAATGTCTCCTCGATCGGCCCGATGGACGCCCTCTACAAGCTGTTCGTCGAGGATCAGGTGGTGGTCTTCAAGACTCATCCGGTCAACGTCTACCTGGGACCGCTGATGGAAGAGGCGTTCCAGCCGCTGATCGAGCGCGGCTTTTTCCGCGTCGTCTACGGCGGCGCCGAGGAGGGGGCCTACCTCTGCCGCCATGATGGTGTGGACGAGATCCACATCACCGGCTCCGACCAGACCTACGAGGCCATCGTCTTCGGCCCCGGCGACGAGGGGCGGCGGCGCAAGGAGGCCGGCGAGCCGCAACTCACCAAGCGGTTCACCTCCGAGCTCGGCAATGTCAGCCCCGTCATCGTGGTGCCCGGCCCGTGGGACGACGGCGATCTCGAGTACCAGGCCGAGAACCTGGCGACGATGATCACCAACAACGCCGGCTTCAACTGCAACGCCGGGCGGATGATCGTCCAGCATGCCTCCTGGAACCAGCGCGGGGCGTTGGTCGACCGGATCGGACAGTTCCTTGACCGAATCCCCGTCCGCCGTGCCTACTACCCCGGGGCGCCCCGCCGCTACGAGGCGTTCCTCGCGGCGCACATGGAGACCGCCCGGATCTTCGGCGTCCGCGCTCTCGACAAGCTGCCGTGGATGCTGATCCCCGGCGTCGATCCCGAGAAGCGGGACGACATCTGCTTCACCACCGAAGCCTTCTGCGGCGTCTGCGGCGAGACCGGCCTCTCGGCGGCGAGCGTTCCGGAGTACATCGACAAGGCCGTGGCCTTTTGCAACGACACGCTCTGGGGAACGCTCAACGTCACCCTGATCGTCCACCCCGAGTCGCTGAAGAATCCGGAAATCAAGAAAGCCGTCGAGCGGGCGATCGCCAACCTCCGCTACGGCACGGTCTCGGTGAACCACTGGGCGGCGATCGGCTTCGGCCTGGTCGCCACTCCCTGGGGAGCGTTCCCCGGCCATACGCCGCAGGACATCCAGTCCGGCACCGGCTTCGTGCACAACACGCTGATGTTCGATCGCCCGCAGAAGACGGTGATCCAGGCCCCCTTCTACGTCTGGCCCAAGCCGGTCTGGTTCGCCACGAACAAGATGACGCACCGGATCACGCCCAAGCTCTACGAGTTCGAGGCCGCGCCGTCGATCGGCAAGCTGCCAGGGATCCTGGGGCTGGCGCTACGGGGGTAGCGCAGGCCCCGGCGGGCGGTTTTATTTCAGGCGGTAGCAGGCGCTGAGCAGCTCCAGAGGAGGCTCCCCCTGATAGGGACCGCGGACGATCGTCCCGGTCGTCGTGATCGTCAGCGGGACCTGGTCGGGCCGCGGATGCCGCATCTTGAGGACGATCCCGGAGGCCTCCGTCTGGGCGCACAGCCTGTAGGGAGGGGCCACCGTTATCCTCCGGCTGGCGCTCCCCCACTCCACGTTGATCACGGTCGGCTGGGTCCTGCCGGAAGCCCGGCCGTAGTTGATGACCGTAAAGATCTGCCCCGCCTCCGCCGGCGGAATGAAGCGCGAGGTGGAAAACCGGGCTCGGGCGGCGAAGGCCGGAACCATGACGGCCAGCAGGAGGAACGCCAGTAAGAAGATGGGTGAGCTGTGCAGCTTGCGCATGGGGCTCTCCTTTGTGAGGACCTGTCAAGATCCTCTGCAAGATAGGTGCCCTCTCACCTCTCGCGAGTTCAATTCGCCTCCCGGATCACCGCCCCCCTCAAGCCGGCTTCGCTGCCGCCGCGCGCCGTTCGATCTGCTCCTCGGAGAGCTCCTCCTTGCGGGTCGCGATGTACCAGTGGTTGCCGGACGGGTCCACCACGCCGCCGGAGCGGTCGCCATAGAACGCATCGGCGGGCTCGAAGAGCGAGGTGGCGCCGGCCGCCATCGCCTGGCGGTAGACCGCGTCCGTATCCGGCACGTACAGATGAAGGGCGCAGCGCATCGTCTTCCACTGCTCGTTGCCGTCGGCCAGCTCGACCATGGAGTCGCCGATCCGCACCTGGCAGTGGCCGAGAGTGCCGTCCGGCTTCGGGGAGCGGTAGATCTCCTCGGCCCCGAACGCCTGCTTCATGAACTCGATCAGCCGCTCCGCCCCCTCCACGATCAGGTAAGGCGTCACGCTGTGGTAACCGGCTGGAATGGGATTCACTGTGCTCATGGTGCTCTCTCCTTTCAGATCCGTCCTCGAAGGAGATTCTGGCGCGGCCGAGGCCGGCCCGTCTTGTAAAAAATTGACCTTGTCAGTCCAGGATCGGGACGTGGTTGAGGTGCTCGCCCCGCTGCGCCAAGTAGGCCGTGGGGTTGAGGCCGGAGAAGGCCCGGAAGTCGCGGATGAAATGCGCCTGGTCGAAATAGCCGCAGGAGAGGGCGACCTCCGTCCAGTCGATGCCGTTCCCCTGATGCACCCGACGCATCACTTCATGGAACCGCCGGACGCGGCAGAACAGCTTGGGAGTGAGCCCCACCTGCTCACCGAAGACCTGGATGAACCGCCGCGGGCTCAAGGCCAGTTGATCGATCACCTCAGCGACCGTCCGCGCGTGCGGCACCTGGAGGAACTCCCGCAATGCGAAGCGGACCGCCGGATGGCGCTCCGGGTCCCGCGCCATCCGCTCCAGCAGAGCCGTCTCGACAATGCGGAACTTGGCCTCGGGGGTCGGAGCCGCGAGCAGGCGGTCGCGCAGATCGACCGCCGCCGAACCCCACAGCGCGTCGAGCGCAACGTGGGCGTCCTGGAGCTCGACCGCCGGCATGCCGAAGAACGGAAACGCGCCGCCCGCCTTGAACTGTACGCCCATGCACCACTGCTGTTCGGCCGTATCGATCACGAAATACTCCGCGCACGCGCCGGCGACCGAGGACCCGCGGGAGCGCTGAACCCGGCCGGTCTCCTGGTCGTAAGTGCGGATCTCGTCCTCCTGAAGATTGATCACCAATCCGATCATCCCCGTCGGCAGGATGCGATCCTTCGCGTAGACCGCGGGCTCGCCCTCGTTGAGCCAGATCGAGGCCACGAAGTCCGACAGCGGGAGCGAGGGGAGGTGGTTATGGAAGCTCATACCCGCACGTCCGCCCCATGCTCGCGGAGGATCTCGCGGAGCACCGAACGGTGGCACCGCTCCTCGTTCTCGCAGTAACACCCCACCGATAGATCAGTCTGATGCGAGAGGGCGGCCAGCAGGGCGAGCAGGCGCTGCGTTTTGACGTCGCGCATCTCGGCGCGGTAACTCTTCGCCCACCGCGCCCATTGCTGATCGGTGAAAGTCTCCGACAGCGCCCGGCTCACCAGCTCCTGGCTTGGCGCGAGGTCCGGAAACCAGACGTCGTAATAGTTCAGCCGGGCGTAGTCTTCCTTTTTCACGCCGCGCGGCGGCCGCCTCACCGTGCCGAGACGGAGACCCTCCCCTTCGACCCGGGGCGTTCCGAGCCGGACGACGCGAAGGCTCACCGGATCTCCTCGTCTCCGGGACCCATGGGGTCGTTGCGCAACTCGAGCACCCTGATTCGCGTCAC
>JBDSHF010000114.1:0-6477 GCA_039918595.1 Thermoanaerobaculia bacterium | reverse complement strand
CCGAGATTCTGGGGCACGAGCACCTCGTCTACGGCGTCGACCGGGAGAGCCGCGCCTGGGCTCGAAGGCCTGATTCGTGCCCAGAGGCGGTGCGGACGACCTGTCGCGTTTCCGCGTAAGGCGATCGAGATTCCCTGGGCCCGATTCTGATCCGGGCCGGCAAGTGAGGCAATACCCAGCAGGTACCCATTAGTATCTCGTCACAGCAGAACTGAACTGTAGGGTGGCCCCATGTGGCCGCCTTCGCCCTGGAAGGGCGAAATTTGATTAGCCTGGTGCTTCAGCGCCAGGTAGGCGTTCCCCCCTTTTCTTATTCGCCCCGAGGGGGCGATGCCTTTCAGCACGGTCCCTCACCTTCGACGCCTTCCAATTTCGGAAGGTTGGGTTCCGCCCATTCAGGGCGGATGGGGATTTGGGGGCCTGCCAACCTGGCGCTGAAGCGCCAGGCTAATCAAATTTCGCCCTTTCAGGGCGGGAGTTACGTACCCTCAACAGCTACGGATAGCCCGGCAAGGATTCCCGGCCGCGATCACGCTCGGAGGCAAGTCGCGAGTCACCACGCTGCCGGCCCCCACCACCGTATTGGCACCGACCGTCACGCCTGGGCAGAGAATCGCACCGCCGCCGATCCAGGCATTGTCGCCAACGGTCACCGGCAGCGCGAATTCAAGTCCGGAGCGCCGTGTCTCCGGATCTGTCGGGTGCTGCGCCGTATAGATCTGCACGGTGGGCCCGATCTGCACGTCGTCGCCAATCGTGATCCGGTTGCAGTCCAGAAAGACGCAGTCATAGTTCACAAAAACGTTCCGCCCGATGAGGATATTGTAGCCGTAGTCGCAACGGAAAGACGGCTTCAAGACCGAGCCGCGGCCGAAGTGACCGAAGAGCTCCATAAGAAGCGCCAGCCGTTCCTCGGCGTCATCGGCTCTCGTCGCATTGAATTTGTAGAGAAGGTCTTGCGCGTGGAGATGGTCGGCGACGAGCTCCGGGTCGGTAGCCTGGTAGAGATCGCCAGCGAGCATCCGCTGCTTTTCAGTCATCGTTGCCAGTCACCGGGAGAACTCTCCCCAATGAAGAAGCCGCTTAATAATTACGCCTTACTAGAGAATTGCGTCATCGTCGACCCTAATCATTACTTGGCGCCACACTGTGTCTCTATGAACTCAATAACCTCAACAGACTTTTTAAGATAGTCAGCCACTCTCGCGAGAGTGATTCCCGCACTTTGTCCGTGGGCAATTTGATGCCGCAGATTCATAATGCCGTCGATAGCCTCTTTCCTCCCATCCTCAGACAGAAAGGCTTCAAGATCCCTTCCCCATTCAACCCGAAAGGACTTGGCCGTTTCGATGAACCTCTTCGAATTAGGGTTCTGAATACGGGCGACGGTTGTGGAGATAAAATTGGCAAGCGGCTTGGAGCCAACCCTATAGACGAACTCAGAATAGACCTCTGTAATAGCATTCTCTAGGAAACCCGCGACTAGCACGCACAAATACCTTCCCCAGTGAGCCTGTAGCTCAAATGTTTCCTTGGCAGCATCAGGAACATTATTAAATAGCCAAGTTAGTCGCTGAAGCTGACGGTTAAGCTCACGGTTGAGCATCGCTAGCCGCCAAGAATCTCGACAGCCTTGGAAATACGCAAATTTACGAAGGTTTCGTCGGCCGTGGACCGAGATACAGCCTCCTGATAAGCAGTATCCGCGAGTAGCATCTCATATCTCCGGCGTACCTCCCCAGGATCAACGGTAGGATTTTTCGCGACAAGATGAGTGAGTCCGACCATAGTTGAGTCAAAAACTGCTGCGTTGAAGGCCCTCTCGGGTCGGAATGCCCGACGACCAAGAGCGCTCCACACAAGATCAATTGCGGAAGTGAACTTCGATTGAATTTCTGCCAAAAATCTTCCCTCTGCATGCCGGTGGCGGCCGGCAAACTTACTCAAGAATTCAGACATGGGACGCTCATACAGATGCAGCTCATAAGCGAGCGACAAGTACCGGAGTATCAGCTCCTGATCCTTTAGATGAGCGCTAACCTTTCCAAATAGTTCCCTCCACGCGCCATAATTATTCAACTCCCTGATGGCATCGATTAAAGGACCATGATAGAGCGCCACTCGAATTTCTTGAGCCGCCAGCTTTTGTCCTCCGCTATTAAGACGCTCAAACACATGATACACACTCGTATCCTCATCGGGAGGGGAATCTTGCTTGATTATCGTGGCATGAATGATCGAGTTATCAAGGCGTAAGCGATCCGGCTCTTCAAGCGTAGAGTACCGTTTTCCCGCAAATCGCGGATCAACATCCGTAAGAATGAAGACCCTCTGCCGTCCTTCTCCGGGTCGCGGGTTAAAAACACCATCGTAAAAGAACTGGAGAGTTTTCAGGCGCTGCTGCCCGTCAATTACCAGCAGCTTATTAGTCTTAGGCTCAATTGCAAAAAACACCCCTGGGACAGGAAGACCTAGGAGGAGCGACTCAACAAAGCGGGATGCCTCAGGAAGTCGCCATACGTAATCACGCTGAAATGATGGGACCAAGATCTCCGCTCGCCGAATACGCCGAACAAGTCCCTCAACGTCTGGATCTGAGCCGTAGCTCGTAATGTCATATCGGGGGTGAGGGACAATCGCATCCGATTCGGCCTCGTCGAAGACTGGATTGGACGCAGAGACTTGACCTGCAGCAGCGGTGTCGTCAGTCATGGCTTCCTTTCAGGGCATGTGGTCAGGACGAAGCACTTGTATTTACAGAGTGGCACCTCCCGCGAACACCGTTCCCGAGATCCTCCTGTCGATACTCGGGGCGGAGATCCTGAGGAGTGGGATCGACCTTCTTCATCGATCCCTACTTCCCCAACACCTCCTCGGCATGCTTCACCACATCCTCCGGCAAGAACTTGAACTCCTTCTGGACCTCCTTGTAAGGAGCCGAGGCGCCGAAGCGGTTGATGCCGTGGATCGCGCCGTCGAGGCCGACGTACCGCTCCCAGCCGAAAGGGGAGGCGGCTTCGATCGAGAGGCGCTTGCGGATCTTGTTTGGCAGGACGGATTCCTTGTAGTCGTCCGGCTGCATGTCGAAGATCTCGAAGGAGGGGAGGCTCACCACCCGGGCGCGGATGTTCTTGCCGGCGAGCTGCTTGGCGGCCTCGAGAGCCACCCAGACCTCGGAGCCGGTGGCGATCAGGATGATCTCCGGGTCGCCGCCTTCCGGATCGTGGAGGACGTAGCCGCCGCGCGCCACCCCCTCGCGGGCCTTCTCGGCGGTCTCCGCCAGGATCGGCAGGTTCTGCCGGGTCAGCGCGAAGGCGATCGGGCCGTGCCGGTGCTCGATAGCCACCCGCCAAGCCTCGGCCGTCTCGTTGGCGTCCGCCGGGCGGAGCACCGTCAGGCCCGGGATGGCGCGGAGCGAGGCGAGCTCGCCGATCGGCTGGTGGGTGGGGCCGTCCTCGCCCAGGAAGATGGAGTCGTGGGTGTAGACGAAGATCGACTGCAGCTTCATCAGCGCCGCGAGGCGGACCGTCGAGCGCATGTAGTCGGAGAAGACGAGGAAGGTGCCGCCGTAGGGGATCCAGATCCGGGAGAGGGCGATGCCGTTCATGATCGCCCCCATGCCGTGCTCGCGGACGCCGAAGCGCAGGTAAAGCCCCTCGGAGTTGGCGGCCTCGAAGTCGGTGCGCCCCTCGATGGCGGTGTTGTTGGACGGCGTCAGGTCCGCCGAGCCGCCCACGAGCTGCGGCAGCTTGGGGACGACGGCGTTGAGCACCTTGCCGGAGGCGGCGCGGGTGGCCATCGGCTTGTCCTTGGGATCGAACTTCGGGAGGGCCTCCTGCCAGCCTTCGGGGAGCTTGCCGGAGAGCCGCTGATCCAGCTCGGCCGCGATGTCGGGGTGAGCCTCGCGGTAACCCCGCATCAGCTCTTCCCACTTGCGCTCCAGCTCCTGGCCGCGCTTGCGGGCTTCGTCGAACGGGGCCTTCGCCTCGTCCGGAACCAGGAAGGTGGGCTCGAGCGGCCAGCCGAGATTGTTCTTGGTGGCCACGAGTTCCTCGGCTCCCAGCGCCTCGCCGTGCGCCTTGGAGGTCCCCTGCCGGTGCGGGCTGCCGTAGCCGATAATGGTGCGGACGATCACCAGCGTCGGCTGGTTGTCCTCGGCCTCGGCCGTCTGCATGGCGGCGTTGAGCCGGGTCAGATCGTTGCCGTCCTCCACCCGCAGAACGCGCCAGCCGTAGGCCTCGAAGCGCTTGCCGACGTCCTCGGAGAAGGAGAGCGAGGTGGGGCCGTCGATCGAGACCTTGTTGTCGTCGTAGAAGACCTTGAGCCGGCTGAGCTTGAGGTGGCCGGCGAGGGAGCAGGCCTCGTGGGAGATCCCCTCCATCATCTCGCCGTCGCTCATGATCACCCAGGTCCGGTAGTCGAGCACGGGGAACCCCTCGCGGTTGAAGCGCTGGGCGCTCATGCACTGGGCGATCGCCATGCCGACGGAGTTGGCGATCCCCTGGCCGAGCGGGCCGGTGGTCACCTCGACGCCGCGGGTCAGCTCGTGCTCGGGGTGTCCGGGGGTCTTGGAGCCGAACTGGCGGAAGTGCTTCAGCTCCTCGATCGGCAGGCCGTAGCCCGCAAGATGGAGCAGCGAGTAGAGCAGGGCCGAGGCGTGGCCGCAGGAGAGGACGAAGCGGTCGCGGTTCGGCCAGTCGGGGTTGTCCGGGTTGTGGCGCAGGAAGCGCGTCCAGAGAAGGTAGGCGAGCGGCGCCTGCCCGAGAGGCGCGCCGGGGTGCCCCGATTGCGCGGCCTCGACCTGGTCAACGGAGAGGAACCGGATGGTGTTGATGGCGAGTTGATCGACCGTCTGCTGGGCTTGGTCGGGCGTCTGGTCAGGCATGATGGCGCTCCCTCCACGGATAGGGCCCCCTGGGGGGCGTGGGTAGTCTATCCCCGATGCCGGGAGCTCGTTTGGAAGCTCCGCCCCCTTTTTTTGACTCCCGGCGCAGTTCCCCCTACAATCTCACCTCCCTGCCGGACCTTACGGAGAGGTGCTGGAGTGGCCGAACAGGGCTGCCTGCTAAGCAGTTGTCCGGGGTAAACCCGGACCGAGGGTTCGAATCCCTCCCTCTCCGCCATCATTTTTCCCTTTCCCCTGGAAGCATTCCGGCCCAGAGGTTGCAGCACTCTGAGGCCGCTCGCGCATTGCCTCGGAGGACCTCCAGGGCGAGCGTGGGCAGATGTGGAGGACGGACATGTTGAAGGCCATCAATCCCGCCACCGGCGAGACCCTCCGCGAGGTTCCCGAGCACGACGAGCAAGAGGTCAACGAGCGGCTGGAGGCCGCCGAGGCGGCGTTCAAGTCCTGGCGGCGCTTCGATTTCGAGGAGCGGGCCCGGCATCTGACCAGCGTCGCGGACCTGCTGCGCGAGAACATGGCGGACTTCGCCCGGCTGATGACGGAGGAGATGGGCAAGACTCTCGCCTCCGCCGAGTCCGAGGTCGACAAGTGCGCCTGGGTCTGCGATTTCTACGCCGAGAACGCGGAGCGCTTCCTCGCCAATGAGACGGTGGCGACCGATGCCACCAAGAGCTTCATCCGCTACGAGCCGCTCGGGCCGGTGCTCGCCATCATGCCTTGGAACTTCCCGTTCTGGCAGTTCTTCCGTTTCGCCGCGCCGGCGCTGATGGCGGGCAACGTGGCGCTGCTGAAGCACGCGGCGAACGTCCCCGGCTCGGCGCTCGCCATCGAGGCGGTGTTCCGCGAGGCGGGCCTGCCGGCCGGCGTGGTGACCACCCTCCTGGTCTCCTCGGCGCGGGTCAAGCTCCTGATCAACAGCCCCGTGGTGCGGGCGGTGACCCTCACCGGCAGCGACCGCGCCGGCATGGAGGTGGCCGCGGAGGCGGGGCGGTGCCTGAAGAAGGCGGTGCTCGAGCTGGGCGGGTCCGACCCGTTCATCGTCCTCTCCGACGTCGATCCCGCCGAGGCGGGCCGGCAGGCGGCGAAGGCGCGCACGATCAACAACGGCCAGAGCTGCATCGCCGCCAAGCGCTTCATCGTGCATCGCGACATCGCCGAACAGTTCATCGACGGCTTCGTCGCGGGGATGCAGGCGCTCGTCGTCGGTGACCCGATCGACCCGGACACTCAGCTCGGCCCGCTCGCATCGGTGCGCCTGGCCGGTGAGCTGGAAGAGCAGGTTGCGGCTTCCGTTCGGCTCGGTGCCATCGCGCGCTGCGGCGGGAAGCGCGACGATGCGCAGTCGGCCTACTTTCCCGCCACGGTGCTCACGGACATTCCTGCCGATTCACCCGCGTACTCGGAGGAGCTGTTCGGTCCCGTGGGTTGCGTCTTCGTGGCGCGCGACGCGACCGAGGCGATCCGCATCGCCAACGACACGCGCTTCGGGCTCGCCGCGAGCGCGTGGACGCGGGACGCGGAGGAGCAGCAACGGTTCGCCCGCGAGCTCGACGCCGGCAGCGTCTTCGTGA
>JBDSHF010000113.1:0-4170 GCA_039918595.1 Thermoanaerobaculia bacterium | reverse complement strand
CGATCCTCCTCGACGACCTCTTCCACAACACCCTCCTCGAGCGGGTCGAGGCCCGCTGCGCGGTCGAGAACGTCGGCTCGCAACGGGTGCTGGAGAAGAGCGGCTTCGAGCGCGAGGGGCGGCTGCAAGGCTACTTCAAGCTCCGCGGCCGGCGGGTGGACAACTTCCTCTACGCCCTGCTGCGGGAGACGTACCTGGCGCAGCGGGGGCGGGGGTAGGGGGGATGATCGCTACTTGTCAGATTCCCTTGGCTGAGGCGCTGACCCTCATCACCCCGGCCCTCTTCTCCCAGCCTCCCCCCCTCCCGACGGGAGAAGAGGGAGAAGTTAGTATAAGAAAATTAAGCCCCTCTCTCCCGGCCGGTGGGGGGGGAGGCTGGGAGAGAGGGGTTGGGGAGTGAGGGCCCGCCCCGAAGGGGCGGCCTTTCTTCCTACTTGTAAACCTCCACATGCACGTTGCTGTACGTCCAGCCATCGGTCGGCACCTCGTCGACAGCGGTGCCGGGGAAGCCCATGTCGACCAGCAGGTTGTCCGTCGCCTTCAGGTTGTAGGAGCGGACGTTGGGAGTGCCCAGGAGCTGCGCCACGACCAGCCCGGTCGCCATGTCGGTGACGGTCACCGTGTAGACGCCACGCCCCATGTCGTAGTCGTTGTCGACATGGTAGGTGTGCCCGATCTGGGCGGTGAACGGCTGCTGGATCTTGATCTTCTGCGGATGGGTCAGCCCGATGCCGTGGCGGGCGATCACCTGGTTGGCGTCCGGCATGGTCGGGTCCGGACCGCGGAAGTAGAGCAGGCCGGCCATGTCGAAGTTGCGGTTGATCACGAACCAGTAGATCAGGGTCTTGCCCGCCGGGTCCGGGGCGTACCAGGGGCCGACGGTGACGTCGAGCGACAGGCGCAGGCGGGTGGCGACGCCGACCGGGGCCGGGTAGGTGACCCGCTGCACCCGGTGGGACGGCGTCGGCTGGAGGACGACCCCCTTGGTGTCGAAGCAGGTGGCGCCGGTCGGGCAGACCCCTGGCGGCGGCGTGCCGCCGGGAGTGATGCCGGCAGCGCCGTTGCCCGCCGGACCGACGTAGGAGAGCTCGCCGGTGGCCGCGTCGGAGAGCAGCGCGAAGGTGAAGAAGCTCTGGGTGCAGCTCACCACCGCCCGGACGTCGTTGACGACGCTGCCGGAGAAGAGGTCCGGGATGGCCCGGTGGGAGAGCGGCTTGAGGGCGAAGGTGGCCGGTCCCGCGAGAATGGAGCCGTCGGCCTTGACCAGGGAGGCGGTGCACTGGGAGGCCGTCGCGGCGAGGTTCATCAGCGTCAGGTCGGCCCCGCGGCCGGCGCCGCTGGCGAGCCCCTGGAGGACCGCGGTCTGGCCGCCGCGGATCAGGTTGTCCGCCGTGACCACCGGCAGGTAGACCCCCAGACGCCCGGGGCCGGTGCCGACGAGGCGGGCCGAGTAGCGCACGTCGTTGCCGCCGGTGATCTCGGTCATGCCGCGGAAGGCGCCGGGCTTGATGACCGAGGTCCGGCCCGCCTGGATGGTGACGGTGGCGGGCGGCGTCGGGCGCGGCACGCCGTCGGTGTCGGTGAGCAGCAGGGCCCCCCTGACGTCGCTGACGGTGGCGCCGAGGTTGGTGATCGAGATCTGCACCTCATAGGTGGAGCCGCCGACCGGCGCGAGGCCCGGCGACGGAACATAGACCGTGCCGGCATGGGCGGCGCCAGCCGCGCAAAGGGCGGTCAGGAGCAGGGAGCGGATGAGCGGACGGGACATAAGAAAATCTCCTGCAGCGGGGTTGAAGATCGGGATCAGGCCTGGATGACGCTGCTCTTGGAGGGAATTATAGCGGTATAGCATCCCGCGTACACCCGGCGAGGGGGAAAACCGTGATCCAGGGGGGCGGGGGCGGCGGGGGCGATCCGGTAGCGGCGCGCCGTCGAGGGCGACCGCAGGTCGCCCCTACAACCTCCGGCGCAAGATGTACGTGGGGCGCAGGTTGTAGGGGCGACCTGCGGTCGCCCTCAACGGTGCGTTGTCCGGATGGATGAAGCCCGGCGCCGCCGCAGCATCACCGCCCCGCCCATCGCCAGCAGCAGGGCCAGCACGATCAGCCCCACCTCTCCGAGGGTCGGGACCGGCGGCGGCACGCTGCCACCCTGCACGCCGGTGGTGGCCTCGGCGGTCTGGGTGGTAGTGCGCCCGCCGTCTGTCACGGTGAGGAGCGCCTGATTGGCGAGGTCGGTGCCGCCCGGCACCTGAGAGTCGACCTGGACGACCAGCGTGAAGACGGCGCTGCCCGGGGTGAACGGGGAGACGTCGCAGGAGACCGTGCCGGTGCCGCCGGCGGGTGGCGTGGTGCAATTCCAGCCGGCCGGGCTGGCGAGAGAGACGAACGTCGTGCTCGCCGGCAGAGTGTCGGCGACGGTCGCGGACTCGAGCTCGGCCCCACCGTTGTTGCTCGCCGTGAGGGTGTAGGTGAGGCTCGCGCCGGCGAGGACCGGATCGGGTGAAGCGGTTTTGGTGATCGCGACCGCCGCCGTGGAGGCCACCACCATGGTATCGGCTCCGGCGGTCTCGGCGCCCGGATTCGGATCGGCGCTCGCCGAGGCGACCGTCACGGTATTGCTGAGCACCGTGCCGTTGGCCGTGCCGGCATCGACGCCGACGGTCAGGGTGAAGACAACGGAGCCGACGGCGAACGAGGCCGACGAGCAGGAGACGGTGCCGCCGGCGCCCACGGCCGGGGCGGCACAGCTCCAGCCGGCCGGCGCGGCGAGCGACTGGAAGCTCGTGCCGGCCGGGAGCGGATCGTCCAGCGTGGCGTTCCCGGCGCTGTCCGGGCCCTTGTTGCTGACCGTGATCGTATAGACGAGGGATGAGCCGGCGGCGACCGGATCGGGATCGTCCACCTTGGTCACCGACAGGTCGGCCGCCGTCTGCGCGAGGAGAGACGACGAAACCGCGAGGAGAGCGAAAAGGAATGTCGTGGCCAGCGCTCTGGCGGTCCGTGGCATGTGCGGCTCCCAAAAAGCTGTGAAGCGAACGGAAATGGATCGTCCCCCTCCCGGCCGCGAAGCCGGGGAGGGGGACGAAAGGTCAGGCGAGGATGCCTACCGGACCGCCCGCCGGCGGCGCAGCATCACCGCCCCGCCCATCGCCAGCAGCAGGGCCAGCAGCATCAGCCCCACCTCGTCGAGGGTGGGGATCGGCGGCGGTGTGACTCCACCCTGCACCTGGAACGTCGTCGGATCGGCGCTGCCGCCGGCCGCCGGACTGTCAGTCACCCCAGAAGCCTCGTTGGTGCCGTTGCCGTCGGCGTCATAGTTGAAGGTCCCCTGGTTGGAGAGGGTCGTGCCGGGAGCGACGTTGGCGTCGATCGTGGCGTTGATGGTGATCGTCACCGAGCCGCCGGCCGGAATCGAGCCGTTCCAGGTCACCGTGCGGGTGGGCACGGTGGCCAGGGCGACGCCGGAGGTCGCCGTCGCGCTGACCAGGGTCAGCCCGGCCGGCAGGACGTCGGTGAGCTCGTCGCCCGGGTTGTCCCCCTGGGTGCCGGTGCCGCTGTTGGTGAGCACCACGGTGTAGACCAGGGCGCTGCCCGGGGTGAAGGGACCGGCGGCCGTCTTGGTGCCGGAGAGGGAAGCGCCGGGCGGAGCACTCAACGTGTCGCTGTCCGTCGCCGAGTTGTTGCCCGGCGTCGGATCGGTCACCCCGGCGGGTGCCGTCACCGTCGCCGTGTTGGTGAGCGTGCCGGTCGCCGAAGCCGAGACCGCGCAGCTCGCCGTATAGGTGACGCTGCCGCCAGACGGCAGGTTGACCGTGTCGTTGAGGTTGCCCGAACCGGCCGCCGTGCACGTGCCGCCGCCGGCTCCCGCGCAGGTCCACGTGCAGGTCAGAGAAGCCGGGAAGGTGTCCGCCACCGTCGCGCCCGTGGCGTTGCTCGGGCCGGCGTTGGAGGCCGTGATCGTGTAGGTCACCGAGCCGCCCGGCGTGGCCGTGGTCACTCCGTCCGTCTTGGTGATCGCGAGGTCCGCCTGCGCGCCGAGCGTGTCGCTGTCCGTCGCCGAGTTGTTGCCCGGCGTCGGATCGGTCACCCCAGCGGGTGCCGTCACCGTCGCCGTGTTGGTGAGCGTGCCGGTCGCCGCCGCCGAGACCGCGCAGCTCGCCGTGTAGGT
>JBDSHF010000112.1:0-7843 GCA_039918595.1 Thermoanaerobaculia bacterium | reverse complement strand
TCAGGCCCGTCAATCCTCTCGCAGGTAAAACCACCAACCGGAGAGCCGGATGCGGGAGATCCGCCAGTCCGGTTCGGAGGGAGGGGGGGCCGGGAAAAGAACCGGTCCTCCCTACCCCTATAAGAAGCCCGGGCCTTTGGCCCGGTACTGCGGCATGTTTGGAACCCGTCATTTCAAGGTTGACAGACCACTGGCATCGCCCTGGGTTCTTGCCTGGGTTCTGTTCAGCCGGTGAACTTGTACCCCAGCCGGTGGACGGTGACGATGTGCCGGGGATCGGAGGGGTTGTCCTCGATCTTCTTGCGCAGCTTGGCGATGTGCATGTCGACGGTGCGGGTGAAGGGGATCGAGTTGTAGTCCCAGACGGTGTCGAGCAGCTTTTCGCGGGTGATCACCTCGCCGCGGTGCTGGATGAAGAAGCCGAGGAGCTGGAACTCGCGGGGGGAGAGGTCGACCGGCTGGTCCGCCTTGTGCGCCTCGTGGCGCCGGAAGTCGACGCTGACGTCGCCGAAGCGGTAGATCTCGACGGCCGAGGGGGCCGCCGGGGCCGGGTGGGAGCGGCGCAGCACGGCCTCGGCACGGGCGAGCAGCTCCATGAAGCCGAACGGCTTGGTGATGTAGTCGTCGGCGCCGAGCTTCAGCCCGAGGACCTTGTCGATCTCCTGGCCGCGCGCGGTCAGCATGATGATCGGTACGGCGCTGCCGCCGCCGCGCAGGTTCTTGCAGATGTCGAGGCCGGTCATCTTCGGCAGCATCACGTCGAGCAGGATGAGGTCGGGGGACTCCTCGTTGGCGAGCTGAAGGCCGGACTCGCCGTCCTTGGCCACGGTCACCGAGTACCCCTCGTACTGGAAGCCATCCCGCAGGGCAATCGACATGGCTTCGTCGTCTTCGACGATCAGGACGCGCGTCGTCATGGTGTCAGGCCTCCGAAGGTTTCGCCGCCCCGGCGTTCGCGGTCGCGGCGGTCGCCGCGCTGGCCGCGGTCGCCTCGGCGGTCGCCGGGGATTCGATCGGCAGATGAATGGAGAAGGTGCTCCCCTCGCCCGGCCGGCTCTCGACGGTCACCTTGCCATGGTGGGCGCGGACGATGTGCTGGACGATGGCGAGCCCCAGGCCGCTCCCCTTGACGTCGTGCACCAGGCCGGTGCTCACGCGGTGGAAGCGATCGAAGATCTTGCGCTGCTCGTTGCGCGGGATGCCGATCCCCTCGTCGCGAACGGAGATGACGATGAAGTCCTCTTCGCGGTGGAGCGCGACGACGATGTCCCGCGACTCCCGGGAGTACTTGACCGCGTTGTCGAGCAGGTTGGAGAGCGACTGGACGATCGCCCCCTGGTCGATCCGCGCCGGCGGGAACGGGGTGTCGGCGCCCTCGATCCGGATGCGGAAGCCGTCCTGCCGCAGCCGCACCTCGAAGGTCCTCAGGGTGGCGCGGACGAGCTCGGCGACGTCGCAACGCTCGAAACGGTAGGTCTTGCGGCCGGACTCGATGCTGGCGAAATCGAGGATGTTGTCGACCAGTTGGGTCAGGCGGCGGCTCTCGGTCTCGATGTAGTCGCCATACTCGCGGGCCTTGTCGGTGCCGACGAAGCGGCCGAGGCGGAGGAACTCGCCGAAAACGCGGATCGAGGCCAGCGGCGTGCGCAGCTCATGGGAGACGTTGGAGACGAACTCGTTCTTCATCTGCGACAGCTTGATCTCGCGCGCGGCGATGCGCAGGGCGAGCATCAGGCCGCCGAGGAGGACGGCGGCGAGCGCCGCCGACAGGCCCATGTTGACCAGGAAGTTCCGCCGCGCCACCTCGGCGGCGGTGGCGTGCCGGGTGGCGAGCTCGACGTTCCAGTCGGTGAAGACGAAGCGGAACGGCCGCCGGGCCTCGGTGTGCCAGGCGGGGAGCCCCTCGAGCGGCGCGGTGGCGTAGACGATCTCCCCCTGGGCGTCCTGGACGGAGAGGATCGGCTTGTAATCCGGGTCGCTGTCGCCGAAGTCGGAGAGCGCGCCACGGATGGCCCCCGGCAGCACGATGCGCCGGAAGTAGGCCTCGTCGAGGACCATGCCGGCGAGGCCGACCAGCCGCGAGGCGTCGTCGGTGACCGGGTAGAGGAGGATGCGGAAATCGGGGTCCTTCTCCTCGACGAACAGACGCACCCGCTCGAGGACGCCGTCCTTGCGGTAGAGCGCCTTCCAGGGGGCGACGGCGACCGCGACCGCCCGCGCCTCGGGCGTCGAGTCCGGCTGATAGAAGTCCGCGCAACTGGGGGAGAAGTAGAGCGGCTCGTCGCCGTCGCGCAGGTCCATCACGAACAGCCGCTTGACTCCCACCACCCCCTTCTTCTTGAACAGGTGGGCCGCCCGGTCGAGCTGTTTCTGGGTGAAGATGGCCGGCTGCAGATCGAGGATCTGGCCGGCGTCGGTATAGAAGTACTCGATGTTCTTGGAGACCGCCTCGAGGAGGCTCTCGACCTGGGCCTTCTGCGCCCGTTCGGAGAAGGAGTCGAGCTCGCGCAGCCAGCGGTACTGGAAGGCGAGGAGGACCGCCAGCGGTACCAGGACCGCCACGAATCCAACCCACAAAGTGTTGCGTTTGCCCAAGGCTGCGAGTTTCATGCTCGGCGGAAAGTCTAGAGCAGATCCGCCGGGGGTTCCGTTCGTTTACAGATTGGTTACGGCGTTTGCGAAATTTTACGGCGCGTTGAGGACGTTTACCTGCCCCCGCGCCTATCCTCCATCCTGCAACCGAGACACGCGCCCGCGGGGCTCCACTTCATCCGCTCCCTCCAAGGCCCCGCGGGCCGCCTTTTTTTATTCTCTCACCTTTTTTTCTCTCTCACTTTTCCCGCATCCCGACTTTGACGGCGGCCCGGCCGAGCAGGATCTCGTCCCCCGGCTGGAGGCGGACCCCCCGGCGGTCGTGAGAGCTGACGTCGATCGTGCTCCCGCCGCGGTAGATGCGGGTGCCGGAGGCGTTCTGCTCGGCGCGCAGCCAGTAGCCGCCGCTCTCGGCGTCCCAGGCGATGCGGGCGTGCTCGCGCGAGACGGTGGAGTTGATCTCCCCCACCTCGAGAAAGGCGACGTCGTTGCGGCGGCGGACCCGGCCGTCCGGATCGACGACCTCCTCGAGCCGGCCGAGGAAGGCGCGGGTGCCTTCGATCTCGTAGACCCGTTGCGTCGCCGTCCCCTTGAGCACCGTCAGCTCCAGAATGGGTCGCGGAGCGGCGGGCCCGCCGGCGGGGGCGGCCGCTCCGGGTGCCCCGGCCGTCACGGGAGCGGCCGCGGGGGCCTCCCGGTTCAGGTACTCGACGTAGAAGCGGCGGTCGGCGAAGCGGGGGTGGGCCTCCTCGTCGAAGGCGACCTCGACGTCGAAGCCGGCGGGCAGCGTGCAGCCGCGGTCCGTCAGGCGCTGGGAGATCTCCCGGTTCAGGTTCCACCCCTCGCGGACGACGGCCTCGAAGCGGACGCGCTCTTCCGCGTCGGCGACCAGGAGATGGACCCGCAGCAGGTTGTTGGGGAAGATCCGCTTCCCCTCGCCGACGGCGATGACGCGGCTCTCGACATCGTCGAGGATGGCGCGGCGGATCTCCAGCGGCGAGGTCCCCTTCATCCAGGGCTTCAACAGGTCGCGCATCTTTCCCATCATGTCGTTCATGGTCGTCTCTCTGCTCAGGGTTGCTGCTTGAGAATGCCGAGCTGCGCCGCGGCCTGGACGATCTCGCCCGCGGCCGGCGCGGCGAGCCGGCCGCCGTAGCCGCCGTGCTCGACGATGACGCCGAAGGCGATCTGCCGCCCCCCCTGCGTGGCATAGGGAGCGTAGCCGATGAACCAGGAGTGCGACCCCTTGTCCTTGACTTCGGCGGTGCCGGTCTTGCCGGCGATGGCGGGGGTGAGGCCGGCGAGGAAGCGGGCGGCGGTCCCCTCGGTCACCACGCGGCGCATGGCGCGGCCGAGAAACTGCGCCAGCGCCGGCTCCACCACCCGCGCCGCCTGGCCGCGGCGGGTGTTCCCCTCGCCCGTCACCCAGCGCCCCTCGGGGGCGGCGCCGTTGGCGGCGACGGCCGCCGCCACGCGGGTCATCTGGAAGGGGGTCGCCACCACCTGCCCCTGGCCGTAGGCGGCCTGGGGCAGGGCGTCCTTGAGCTGCTTCGCCGTGTTCGGTTTCGCCACCGAGATGCCGTAGAGCTTCGCCGTCTCCAGCAGCGCCTCCGGACCCACGGCGTAGGTGCCGAGCTGCGCGAAGTAGGCGTTGCAGGAGACCACGATCCCCTTCGCGAGATCGACCTCGCCGTGCGGCGTGCGGTCCGTGGGATCGTCGCGGATCGCCCGCCCCCAGCCGCGGACGTAGTTGCCCACGCGCCCCTCGGAGAGGAGCTTGCAGGTGAAGGGCTGGCTCGCGAGCTGCGGATTCTTGCGCAGGGCGGCCATTGCCGTGACCATCTTGAAGGTCGAGCCCGGGGGGTAGATCCCGTAGCGGGCGCGGTCGATCAGGGTCGGGTTCCCGGCATCGCCGCCGGCGGCCTGGACGGGGAGCTCGGGCCACGGGTAGCTCACCGAGGCGAGGAGGTCGCCGGTGGCCGGGTCGAGCACCACGGCGGCGCCGCCGAAGCCGGCCTGCCTGGCGTACTTCGCCAGCACCTCGGCCGCCCGCAGTTGCAGACGCGCGTCGATCGTCATCCGCAGCGTGCGCGGGTGGTCGAGAATCCGCTTCACGGCCGGGTGCTCCGGCTGCCAGCGGTGGCGCAGCAGGGGGACGAGCTCGCTGTAGTCGCGCTGCAGCTCGCGGGTGACAGTGCCGTCCGGCTGCGGGACCTCGGCCACCCCGGCGAAGTCGTCGTACCCCTGGAGCAGGACGCTGGAGTCGCGCTCGGCGTAGGAGGTGTTCTTCGCCGCCCAGTTGGTGCGCGTGTTGAGATCCCCCAGCAGGTGGAAGGTGCGGCCGCCGAACGGGTAGAAGCGCTCGCCGCGCCGCGCCCGGTCCCCCGCCGCCGGCAGGGTAGCGCCCAGGCGCTCCAGCACGGCGCGGTTCTTCTCGAGCTGGGCCGGATCGCTGGTGGCGAGCAGCACGCCGTTGCGGTCGACGACGTCGCCGCGGGGGATTCCCTGGGCGATGTCGGTCAGGCGCGGGTTGTACTGGAAGCGCCGGTAGCCGTCCCCCTGGAGAGTCAGGGCGCCGCGGGCGAGGAAGCGGTCGGCCTGGAAGACCTGCACCTGCGCCGCCTTGAGGACGATCGCGGCGAGCACCACGCCGAGCGCCACGGCGGCCCAGCGGGCGGCGCCCTGGAACCGGCGAGTCGCGGCCGCGGCGGCGGTCGCTTCCTCCCCGTCCACTCGGGAGGTGCGGGCGGAGATGCCGAGGATCGCTCCCAGGATCAGGAAGTTGGCGAGCATCGCCGTGCGGCCGGAGCTGAGGAAGGGGGAGACCACGCCCGAGAGCGGCAGCACGCCGAGGACGCCGCCGGCGATCAGCAGGATCTGGATCGCGATCAGCACCGTCAGCCCGAGGGCGAGGAAGAAGCTGTAGGTGCCGCCGGCCCGGAACGCCGCCCGGTAGCCGCGCCAGACCAGGAGCGCGTAGAGGGCCACGACCGCCAGCAGGCCGAGGAAGCCGAGCTGCTCGCCGACCGCCGCGAGCACCAGGTCGGTGTGGATCTCGGGCACGCGCTGCGGCTGTCCCAGTCCCAGGCCGGTGCCGGTCACCGCGCCGCCGGCCAGCGACCAGAGCCCCTGTGCCAGGTGGTCGCCGCCGCGGAAGAAGTTGTCCCACGGCGACAGCCACATGTTCAGGCGGCCGCTCACCGTGGCGGGGTAGCCGATCTTGTAGGCCACCGCGAAGGCGGCGACCAGCAGGGCGCTCCCCACCAGGGCCATCCACGGCTTGCCGCGGGCGACGCAGTAGAGGGTGAGGAAGAGGAAGGAGAGGATCAGCGCCGGCCCGAGGTCGCGCTGCAGGAAGAAGAAGACCAGCACCAGGCCGATGGCGAGCAGCGGCGGCAGCAGGTACTCCAGCTTGGGGATCCGCAGCCGGCGCGACAGGCCGGCGCGGGTCTCGGCGATCTCGCGCAGGAACTCCCAGCGGTCGAAGAAGTAGCCGGCCAGGAAGAGCACGACGAGGATCTTGATCGCCTCCACCGGCTGCCAGCCGAAGAGGTTCACCTTGGCGTCGCTGCCCCCCGGGCCGCTGCCGAAGAGGATCAGCACCACCGAGAGCAGGAAGGCTCCGAGCAGGGGGACGAAGCTCATCCGCTTCAGCGGCGAGCGCTCGTAGTCGATCAGGCTGGCGCCGAGCAGCAGGGCGGCGCCGAACAGCACCCCCTCGGCGAAGCCGCGGTAGAGCGGCAGGTCGCGCAACGGGTCGCGGATGGTGAGCATCATCGCGAAGCCGATGCCGGTCAGCAGCAGCAGCGCCGGCAGGATCAGCTCGTCCCCCCCGAACCGCCGCAGCCGCCAGACGAGGTGGACGGCGGCGAAGGCGAGCAGGAAGACGGCCGTCCAGAGCCAGAAGGAGGAGCGGAACTGCCCCGGCGCGCGCACCACGAGGTGGGGCTTGAGGGCGCGGAACTGCTGGAGCGAGAGAAGGGGGATCGAGATCTCCCCCTGCACACCCGCCTGGCGACGTGCCTCCAGCCGCTCGCTCAGGCTGGTGAGGCGCCGGTCCCTCTCGATCTCGGCCGAGGGGATGCGAATGCGCTGGATCTCGCCGACGTTGGGCAGGCTCCCCTGGTGAGCCCGCTTCCAGATCGCCTGGGCGGCGTACGACCGCTCGGCGGAGCTCGGGAAGACGTCGAGCGCCCCGAGCAGTTGGTCCGCTCCGCGGAGGTCGTTCAGGTTGACGATCCGCCCGGCGGCGATCTCGGCCGCGTCCCCTTCGAGCGGCTTGACCATCGCCAGGTAGGCGAGGACCAGGCCGAGGAGGACGACGAGGGCGGCGGCGGCGAGGAGCACCCCTTCCACGTTGCGGGCCCTGGGGGCGGGATCGCCGGGGAGCCCCTGGACGGGGAAGCTCGGCGGACGGCGCGGAGCGGTCTCGGTCTCCCGCTCCCGGCGGTCGGCGGCGGTGCTGCGGGTCACGGCCATGGCGTTACGAGACTCCCAATTCTTCCAGCCGGTCCAGGGTGCCGCGCAGCTTCTGCGCGGCGGCGGCCATGTTGGCCCGGGCGTCGGCGTAATTGCCGGCCTCGCGGTAGAGGCCGATGGCCTGGGTGAAGGTGTCGCGGGACCTCTCCAGCATCTCCGCCTCCTCGTCGGTGTCCTTCGCCGCCACGGCCTGCGCCAGGATCTGCTCGGCAGCCATGCGGTAGCCGTCGGCGAGCATCGCCTTCTCGCGGTGGCCCATGGGGTAGCCGCGGCGCTCGAGCTCGTTCAGCGCCGCCTCGAGCTGCTTCAAGTCGGGCTGCTCGTAAGAGTAGACCCGCGCCAGGCCGAGGTAGGGGTCGGGCCAGTCGGGGGCGAGCCTGGCGGCGTCCTGGAACTCCTCGACAGCGTCGCGGAGCTTCTGCCGCGCCGGGTCCTTCTGGCCGCGCCCGCGCATCGCCTGGGCGTCGATGCGGTCGATGTGCGCCTGGGTGTAGATCAGCTTCGCCCGCGTCGGGCGGTCGCGGTAGTTGAGGTCGACCGCCGCCCGCAGGCGGTCGTGCGCCTTCTGCCACCCCTTCTGAGTGGTGGTCGGGCCGTCCCCGCGGTAGCTGTTGAGCACGCGGTCGGCCGACTTCAGCATGGCGATCCGCAGCTCGTCGCGCACGTCGTGGAGCCCCGAGCCGGGGAGCACGCTGAACGGCGCCAGCTTGCGGTAGCGGTCCCAGAGATCGTCGAGGTCGGGGGAGGTCTGGGTCGCGAGGTCGTGCTGCAT
>JBDSHF010000111.1:0-10645 GCA_039918595.1 Thermoanaerobaculia bacterium | reverse complement strand
CCGTCGAGCCCCGAAGGGCCGGCCGACCGCTGAAGTTTCGGCCGGCCCTTCGGGGCTTGGAGAATTGTCGGCCTGCCAACCCGGGGCTGAAGCCCCGGGCTGTTCAAAGTTCGCCCCTGCGGGGCGAGGGAGGGGACAAGCCCCTCCCCTACAGTAAGACACCTCAATGAACGGTATTGGGGCTGATTCTTGGCGCCCTGCGGGGCTCGGCTGATTTGGACAAAGCAGAAGCCCCAGCAAGACCCCAAACCCGGGTGCGCTACACTCATTGGGTTTTCAGGACCGTGATCCACGAAGGGAGGCCTCATGAAGAAGAAGACGAAGCGTCTGACTCTGAGCCGGGAGACCCTCGCCGGCCTGCGGAACGACCAGCTCGAAGTGGCCTTGGGCGGATTCACAGAGAAGCCCGTGATCTGCTGTGGGACCTCGGGAAGCTGCCCGCCGCCGCCCTCGGCCGGCGACACGAGTTGTTGACCCGTTACCGACTTGAAAGGAGCGCATGATGAAGAAGAATCCCCAGCGCCTCACCCTCAGCCGCGAGACCCTCGGTCATCTGGAGAGGGCGCAGCTCGAAACGGCCGCGGGAGCTTCGGGCCGCCCCGTCTGCTGCACCATCACGGCGAGCTGCCCGCCCCCTCCGCAGAGCGAAGGCGGCGAGGCGACCTGCCTCTGCTAGGCGGCTAACCGGCGAGGAGAAGGGGCTCGCATCGCCGGTTTCACCGAGCTCAGGAACTGGCGCCTACTTCTTTTTGGCCAGTGCCTTTGCGGTCGACGGCGTCACGTCCGACACCACATCCTGGATGGTGAGCACCGTTTGCTTGCTGGGATCACCCTGGCGGTAGAAAGGCACCGGCTTGGTGTTGAACTTGTAGGTCGCGTTGGGCGGGCAGCCCTGGATCGTGGCGGCGAGGACGATCGGCGCGTCGGCGACCAGCGTCCCCAGGTTCTGACTCTGGATCTGCAGGAAGAAGTTCTGCGTGTGGGTGGTCGGGAAGGTGCTGGAGCCGAGAGTCCCATTGGACGATTCCCGGGAATCCAGAGTCGCCGTGGTCGGGCCCAGCACGGCAGAATTCACCGCCGTCAGTTGCTTGGAGATGAAGAGGACGTTCTGGCCGCTCACCAGGTTGGTCGCCGAACCGGTGAACTGGACGGTGCTCGTCGCGGTGCCGACGGTGGCCGTCACCAGGCTCGAGATATTGACCGTCTGCGAGGCCGCGGGAGTGATGTCCGAGGAGACGCCTTGCACCGTGAGCACCGGCTGCTTGTTGGGATCGCCTTCCCGGTAGAACACGACATTCACGGCCCCCGTCGTGTATGTCGCGGTGGGAGGGGAGCTCCGGATCGTCGCCGAGAGGGTCAGCGGCGCGTCGGAGGTAAGCGTGCCCATCGTAGAGGTCTTGATCCGCAGGAAGAAGTTCTGCCGGTGCACGGCCGGGTAGGTCGACGAAGAGAGCGTCCCGGCGGATGGGCGGGCGGCATCCAGAGAGGCGGAGATCGGACCGAACGGGCTCGTCGCCGCCGTCAACTGCTTGACGGTGAACAGCACGTTCAGGCCGTTCCGGCTGTGGGCCCCCGACCCGGTGAACGTGATGTTCACGGCTGCCCCGGCAACCGTGCCCTGGACCCGGCTGGTGATCGAGACTCCCTCCAGGGGCGGCTGCGCGAAAGCGGGCATCGCGGCCAGCGAAAGCGCGAGCGCAATGACTGGCAGCGATAAAACTTTTAACCTTTTCATGGGTCTCTCCTCATTTCTGTTGAGAACAGCGTTGGTCTCCGGCGAAAGGCGCGACCTTGTCGGCGCCGGAGAGTGGCCTTCGGCCACCTGGCTAAATCTCGGACCTATTCAACAGCTATGGTGCGTGAAGTGCTCATAAACGAGCCGCCATGAGAAAGGCTCCTCTCCCCAGGTCGGAGGAAAGAGTGCCTTCGCCCCGCCTCCCCCGGCTTGTCTCCGGGCGGAGCTTGTGACATCCTTCACGAGCGCGGCGCCGTTCCCGGTGCACGGCTTCTGCCGTCTCGGGGAGGTATCTTTCCGCGCCCTGACCAACAGGAGGAACGTCCCTTGCCGGAGCAGTACTTCCCAGTCCTGCTGGCGTTGGGAGTCTCGATAGCGCTGGGGGCCATCATCCTCATCGCCTCCCATCTGCTCAGTCTGTTCGTGGGCAACCAGAGAGGTGGCCTGATCAAGGGGACGACCGTCGAGTCGGGCATGCCCCTGATGGACATCTCCCACAAGCGCATCTCGATCGCCTTCTTCCTGGTGGCGATCGACTTCATCGTCTTCGATCTCGAGGCCGCCTTCCTCTACCCCTGGTCGCTGATCCTGCGCGACGGCGGCTGGTACCTGTTCGGGGCGGTGATGGTCTTCATCTTCATGATCCTGGTCGGATACGCCTACATCTGGCTCAAGGGCGGGCTCGACCTCTCCCTGCCGACCCGCGAGCGCCGGCCGGTGAGGCTGCAGGCATGAGCGTGCACGAGCCAGCCTCGATGAAGCCCTCCGGGCCGCCGCAGCGCGGCGGCGGATTCTCGCAAGCGGCGCTCGACGAGATCGCCGAGCTGCGCAAGCGCTACCCCACCGCCGAGGCCCTGACCCTGCCGGCCCTCCACATCGCCCAGCGCGAGTGGGGCGGCTGGCTGCCGGACGAGGCGATCGCGGCGGTCGCCGCCGAGCTCGGCCTGCCGGTCGCGGCGGTCTACGGCGTCGTCACTTTCTACGACCTCTACCACCAGAAGCCGGTGGGCCGGCATCGCATCCGGGTGTGCACCAATCTCTCGTGCCAGCTCCGCGGGTCCGAGGAGATCATGGAGACCCTGCGCCAGGAGCTCGGAGTCGAGGAAGGCGAGATCACGCCGGACGGGCGCTGCTCCTACGTTCACTTCGAATGCCTCGGCTCGTGCGACACGGCGCCGATGATGATGGTGGACGACGAATATCAAGAGAACCTCACCCCCAACCGGGTGCGGCAAATCGTGAAGGGACTGAAGTAATGGCTGCGTTCGAACGGGTCCTGACCCGCAATGTCGGCAGACCCGAGGCCCTGACTCTCAAAGGCTACCAGCAGAACGGCGGCTACGAGGGGCTCGCCAAGGCGCTCAAGATGGAGCCCGACGCGGTCATCGACGAGGTCAAGAAGTCGGGCCTGCGCGGCCGCGGCGGCGCCGGCTTCTCCGCCGGCCTGAAGTGGAGCTTCATCCCGAAGGGGAAGGACAAGCCCAAGTACCTCGTCTGCAACGCCGACGAGTCGGAGCCGGGCACCTTCAAGGACCGCCTGCTGATGGAGTACGACCCCCACCAGCTCATCGAGGGGTGCGCCATCTGCTGCTGGGCGGTCTCCGCCGCCACTTGCTACATCTATATCCGCGGCGAGTACACCAAGGCCACCGAGATCCTCGAGCGGGCGCTCAAGGACGCCTACGAGGGGGGCATCCTCGGCGACAGCGTGATGGGCTCGGGCTTCAAGCTGAACATGTATGTCCACCGCGGCGCGGGGGCCTACATCTGCGGCGAGGAGACCGGCATGCTGGAGTCGCTGGAGGGGCGGCGCGGCCAGCCGCGGGTGAAGCCGCCGTTCCCCGCCGTCGTCGGCGCCTTCGGCGCTCCGACCGTCATCAACAACGTCGAGACGCTGGCCAACGTGCCGCACATCCTGGTGCGCGGCGCCGACTGGTTCAAGGCGATCGGCACCGACGAGCGGAACACCGGCCCCAAGCTCTACGCGATCTCCGGCCACGTCGAGCGCCCGGGCACCTACGAGTACCCGATCGGCGTCACTTTCCGCGAGATGCTCGAGGGGTGCGGCGGCATGCTCAAGGGGCGGCCGCTCAAGGCGTTCATCCCCGGCGGCGCCTCGGCGCCGATCCTCAAGGCGGATCAGATCGACATCAAGATGGACTTCGACACGGTCGCCAAGGCCGGCTCGATGCTCGGGTCGGCGGCGGTCATCGTGATGGACGACACCACCTGTATGGTGCGCTCGGTCTCGCGGCTGGCGAAGTTCTTCAACCACGAATCCTGCGGCCAGTGCACGCCGTGCCGCGAGGGGACGAACTGGCTGGAGCTGATGCTCAAGCGGATCGAGCATGGCGAGGGGACCGAGCGCGACTCGCAGGTCCTCCTCTCGATCTGCTCGCATATCGGCGGCAACTCCCTCTGCGCGCTGGGCGACGCGGCCATCGGTCCGGTGCAGTCGCTGGTCAAGAATTTCCAGGAGGAGATCGACCAGCACATCCGGGACCGGGCCTGCCCGTTTCCCCACCGGCGTTATTTCGATAGTGGATTTGAGAACGGAGCGTAACCAAAGTGCCCAAGGTAACGATCAACGACCGCACCGTGGAGGTGGCCGCCGGAACCAATCTGGTCGACGCCGCCATCCAGGCGGGCGTTCAGATCCCCCACTACTGCTATCACCCGCGCCTGTCGGTCGTCGGCCAGTGCCGCATGTGCCTGGTCAAGATCGACGGCATGCCCAAGCTGCAGGCCGGCTGCTCCACCCAGGTGATGAAGGACGGCATGGTGGTGCGCACCGACGTGCCCGAGGTCGAGGAGGCGCAGAAGGGGATGATGGAGTTCTTCCTCATCAACCACCCCCTCGACTGCCCGATCTGCGACCAGGCGGGCGAGTGCGGCCTGCAGGACTACTCCTTCAAGCACGGCGTGCCCTACTCGCGCTTCCAGTATGAGGATAAGCGGACCTACCCCGGGCGCGAGCGCATCCCGCTGGGCGGCAACGTCGTCCTCAACATGAACCGCTGCATCCAGTGCACCCGTTGCGTGCGCTTCACCCAGGAGGTGGCGGGCACGGGCGAGCTCGGCTTCTTCAACCGCGGCGCCCGCGCCGAGATCGGCACCTTCCCCGGCAAGGAGCTGAACAACCCGCTCGCCACCTGCGTGGTGGACATCTGCCCGGTGGGCGCCCTGACCTCGACCCGCTTCCGCTTCGCGGAGCGCGTCTGGTACCTCGACAAGAAGCCGTCGATCTGCACCGGCTGCGAGGTCGGGTGCAACATCACGATGGAGCACCGGCGCGGCGACATCAAGCGCTACAAGCCGCGCTACAACGTCGAGGTCAACGACTACTGGATGTGCGATTACGGCCGCTCCACCCACGAGCGTTACAAGACGACGCCGCGGCTGACGACGCCGCGCGTGCGCACCGAGGGTGGGAATGGTAACGGACATACCCCGGCGATTGCTTCGACCCGGATCGCTTCGAGCTGGAAGGACGCGCTCGATACCATTCACAGCCGGCTGCAGGCTGCCCAGGGCACCGGGGAGATCGCGTTTCTCGGCTCCGCGTTCCTGACCTGCGAGGAGGCCTACCTCTTCGGCAAGCTCGCGGACGCCGCCGGCTCGCCGCACCGCTCGGTGCCGGCCGACGTCGGCCCCGCGTGGACGATCCCGCGTTTCGAGCGGCCGCCGATCAGCGGCCGCGAGCAGGCCCCGAACCGCCGCGGCGCGGAGCTCGCCGGGCTCGCCGCCGGTGAAGGCAAGACGCTGACGGGCGAGGACCTGCTGCACGGCGACGGCGCCGGTCAGTGCGAGGTGCTGGTGGTCTGCGACAGCGACTTCGGCGTGGGGGCCTACACGCCCGAGACCGTCGAGCGGCTGCGGCAGGCGAAGTTCCTGGTCGTCTTCGGCTGGGCCGACTCGCCGCTGGCGCAGGTGGCGGACATCGCCCTGCCGGTCTCCCATCACGGCGAGAAGGACGGTACCTTCGTCAACGTCGAGTGGCGGGTGCAGCGCTTCGAGCGCGCCTTCCCGCCGCCGGGCCAGACGCGCGCCGCGGTCGAGGCGCTCGGCGACCTGCTCTCGCGCTTCGACGCCGCCTGGGCGAATCAGTCGCCGGGCAAGGTGTTCGACCGCTTGGCCGGCGAGCTGCCGGCCTTCGCGGGCCTGAGCTGGCACGACCTGCCGGCCACCGGCGCGGCCCTCAACGTCCCGGGGGCGCTCCACCGCCTTTCGGACCAGGCCGCCGAGACGTCGTCGGAGGCTTCGTCATGAGCGCCGGGACCGCCGATTTCGTCGCCTCCCTGGTCAAGTACGGGTTGATGTTCGGCATCTTCATCAACGTCGCGCCGATCATGAACTGGGTCGAGCGGCGGGCCTGCGCCTACATCCAGGACCGCCCCGGCCCGAACCGCCTGGGGCCGGCGGGCCTGTTCCAGCCGCTCGCGGACGCCTTGAAGTTCATGTTCAAGGAGGACATCACGCCGGCTCTGGCGGACAAGCCGCTCTATCTGCTGGCGCCGGTGCTGGCGCTGCTGCCGGCGTTCACCACCTTCGTGGTGATCCCCTTTGGGCCGGACCTCCTGGTGAACGGGCGGACGGTCCCGCTGGTGGTGGCCAATGTCGCGACCGGGGTTCTCCTCTTCCTCGCCATCTCGAGCCTCGGCGTCTACTCGCTGGTGATGGCCGGCTACGCCTCGAACAACAAGTTCTCGCTGCTCGGCGCGGTCCGCGCCTCGGCGCAGTTGATCAGCTACGAGCTGGCGCTGACCCTGGCGGTGCTGGCGGTGCTGATCCCGGTGGGCTCGTTCCGCCTGGGCGACATCGTCGCCTACCAGCAGGCTCACCACCTGTGGAACTTCATCCCCCAGTTCATCGGCTTCATGGTCTTCCTGATCGCCTCGTTCGCGGAGACCAACCGCCTGCCGTTCGACCTGCCGGAGGCGGAGTCGGAGCTGGTGGCCGGGTTCCACACCGAGTACGGCGCGATGCGCTTCGCCCTCTTCTTCCAGGCCGAGTACACGAACATGGCGGCGCTGTCGGCCCTGGGGGTGACGCTGTTCTTCGGCGGCTGGACCCTGCCGTTCGTCCATCTCAGCGGCTGGCTGGGGGCCGCCGTCGGCCTCGCCACGCTGCTCGCCAAGATCGGCATCTGCATGGCCGTCTTCGTCTGGATCCGCTGGACCTTCCCGCGGTTCCGCTACGACCAGTTGATGCGGCTGGGCTGGAAGGTTCTGCTGCCGCTCGCCATCCTGAACCTGATTGTGGTCGCGGCGATGACGCTCGCGGGCTGGCTCTAGAAGCGAGGATAAGCCGCCGATGGAAACCGTGATCTTTTTTCTCTTCGCCGCGCTGGCGATCGGCTCGGGCATCGTCGTGGTGACGCACCGCAGCCCGATCTACGCCACGCTGAGCCTGGTGCTCACGCTGTTCTCGATGGCGGTGCTGTTCGTGCTCCTCGGCGCCCCCTTCGTCGGCGTGCTGCAGATCCTGGTCTATGCCGGCGCCATCGTGGTGCTGTTCCTGTTCGTGATCATGCTCCTCAACGTGCAGAAGGAAGAGGACGCGCACGTCGACCGCGGCGTGCAGCTCTGGATCGCGATCCTCGGCGCGCTGACCTTCCTCGGCATGTTCTGGCTGGCCTTCTGGCGCACCGGCCTGCGCATCGGCGGCCCCGCGCCGGCGCCTCTCACCGAGGATCTGGTATCGCTCAAGGGGCTCGCCACCGCGCTGTTCACCGACTACCTGCTGCCGTTCGAGATCGTCGGCCTGCTGCTGCTGGTGGCGGTCATCGGCGCCACGGTCGCCGCCCGGCGCCCCGACAGCGAGACCGTACGGCCGGACGACGATTATGTGGGCGATCATGTGATCGCCGAGGACCCGGGCGCCGGTCCCGTGCTTCCCAGGGAGGCCCGTTCATGAGTGTCCCCATCTCCTGGTACCTCCTGCTCTCGGCGGTGCTGTTCGCCATCGGCGCCATCGGCGCGCTGACGCGGCGCAACGGCATCAGCATCTTCCTCTCGGTCGAGCTGATGCTCAACGCGGGCAACCTCACGCTGATCGCTTACGCGCGCCAGTGGAACGACCACACCGGTCAACTGATCGTCTTCTTCGTGATGGCGGTGGCCGCCGCCGAAGCCGCGGTGGGGCTCGCGCTCTTCATCGCCATCTTCCGCCAGCGGCGCACCATCGACGTCAACCGTTTGAATCTGCTGCAGGGGTAGCGCTCGCCCATGCTCGAACTGCTCTGGCTCATCCCGATCCTTCCGCTGGCAGGCGCCGCGGTCAACGGCCTCCTCGGCAAGAAGTTCCCGAAGGCCCTGGTCACCGCCGTCGGCGTCGGCGCGCCGCTCGCCGCGCTCCTGCTCGCCCTCGGCTGCCTGTGGGAGTACTTCCACGGCAGCTTCCCCGGCGACGCCTACGAGCAGGTGAAATACGCCTGGACCACCGGCGAGCTCTCCATCCCCGCCGGCTTCCTGCTCGACCGGCTGTCGGCGGTGATGCTGTTCATCGTCACCTTCGTCGGCTTCTGGATCCACGTCTACTCCGTCGGCTACATGGGGCACGAGGAGGGGTATCGCCGCTACTTCGCGTACCTCAACCTCTTCATGTCGGCGATGCTGATGCTGGTCCTGGGCAACAACTACCTGGTGATGTTCGTCGGCTGGGAGGGGGTGGGGCTCTGCTCCTACCTGCTGATCGGCTTCTACTACGACCAGCCGGTGCCGCCCGCCGCCGGCAAGAAGGCGTTCATCGTCAACCGGATCGGCGACTTCGCCTTCCTGCTCGGCATGTTCGCCCTGTTCGCCAAGTTCGGCAGCCTGACGTATCACGACGTGCTGCCGAAGATCCTCGGCGACCCCGGCGCGGTCAACAGCGGCGTCTACGCGCTCGGCCTGCCGTTCGCCAGTTTCGTGGCCCTCTGCTTCTTCATCGGCGCCATGGGCAAGAGCGCGCAGATCCCGCTCTACGTCTGGCTGCCGGACGCGATGGCGGGCCCGACGCCGGTCTCGGCCCTGATCCACGCCGCCACCATGGTCACCGCCGGCGTCTACATGGTGGTGCGCTCGAACGTGATCTACCAGCTCGCGCCGGGGGTCTCGCTGTTCGTCGCCATCATCGGCGCCTCAACGGCGATCTTCGCGGCGACGATCGCCCTGGCGCAGACCGACATCAAGAAGGTGCTCGCCTACTCCACCGTCTCGCAGCTCGGCTACATGTTCCTCGCGGCCGGGCTGGGGGCGTATTCGGCGGCCCTCTTCCACGTGATGACGCACGCCTTCTTCAAGGCCCTGCTCTTCCTCGGCTCCGGCTCGGTGATCCACGCCATGGGCGGCGAGCAGGACATGACGAAGATGGGCGGCCTGAAGAAGCACATGCCGTCCACGCGCTTGACGTACCTGATCGGCGCGATGGCGATCGCGGGCGTCCCCCTGCTCTCCGGCTTCTTCAGCAAGGACGAGATCCTTCACGCCGCCGCCGGCAGCAACCATTGGGTGCTGTGGGCGGTCGGCCTGATCACGGCGGGGCTGACGGCCTTCTACATGTTCCGCTCCTACTTCCTCACGTTCGAGGGGAAGTTCCGCGGCACGCACGAGCAGGAGCACCACCTCCACGAGTCGCCACCGTCGATGACGATCCCGCTCTGGATCCTCGCCGCCGGCGCGGTGTTCGCCGGCTACGTCGGGGTGCCGAAGGTGCTCTCTCTCGGCTTCTTCCATCCCGAGAGGTTCCATGAATGGCTGGAGCCGATTCTTACTCCCGTCGTCGCGGCGCGCGAGTCTGAGCTCGGCTCGGGCTCCGAGCTGTTGCTCATTCTGATCACCACGGCGGTGGCGATCGCGGGCATCCTCTACGCCCGGTATACCTACGGCGGCGACAACGGTCTCGCCAAGGGGGAAACCTGGGCACGTCGCTTCCCGCTCCTCCATCGCCTGCTGCTCAACAAGTGGTATGTCGACGAGATCTACGACGCCCTGATCGTGCGGCCGCTCGCCGCGATCTCCCGCTTCTTCTGGAAGGTGGTCGACACCTTCGTCATCGACGGGGCGATCAACGCCGGCGCCTTCCTGACCGAGCTGACCGGCGACGTCGGGCGCTTCAGCACCACCGGCAACGTGCGCAACTACGCTCTCTACTTCTTCCTCGGCGTCATCCTGCTGTTCTGGTGGATCGCCTTCTAGGGTGACCGGATCGGAGATATGGAAACCTTTTTTGGACTGCTCGTCGGCAACTCGCTGACCCGTCTGGTCTTCTTCCCGACGATCGCGGCCCTGCCGCTGTTCTTCCTCGCCCGGGCGCAGAGCCGCGCGGCGAAGATCTACACGCTGGTCGCCTCCCTGATCGAATGCGCCTTCGGGGTCCAGTACCTCATGACCCACCTGGGCGCGGACGGCAGCTTTCCGCTGGTGCATGACAGCGTGCTCTCGTGGATCCCGAGCTTCGGCATCCAGTACGACCTGGCGATGGACGGCATCTCGATGCCGCTGGCGCTGCTCGGCATCCTGCTCGTGCCGATCGTGATCCTCGGCTCCTGGAAGGGGATCGAGAAGCACTGGCCGCTGTTCGGCGCCTCGATGCTGCTGCTCACCACCGGCGTGCTCGGCACGCTGCTGGCCTATGACCTCTTCCTGTTCTACATTTTCTGGGAGGTCATGCTGATCCCGATGTACCTGCTGATCGGCATCTGGGGAGGCGAGCGGCGGATCTACGCGGCGGTCAAGTTCTTCCTCTTCACGATGGCGGGGAGCCTGCTGATGCTGATCGCCATCCTCTGGATGGCCTGGACCTTCCAGAGCCTGAACGGCGGCGTCTGGAGCTTCGCCTACACCGACCTGCTGCGGCTCGACCTGCCGGTCCACCAGCAGATCTGGCTGTTCGCGGCCTTCGCGCTGACCTTCGCCATCAAGGTGCCGA
>JBDSHF010000110.1:0-4343 GCA_039918595.1 Thermoanaerobaculia bacterium | reverse complement strand
CCCGGCTTGACGGCGCCGCGGCATCTCCAGATCGAGGGTGGGTATACCTTCGCCCGCACCGGCGCGGAGAAGGCGAGCTCCCTGGGGGAAGTCCTCCTGCGCTACGCCCTCGACGATCGCTGGGAGGCGCGGCTGGGCTTGAATTCCTATGACTGGATCGACAGCGGCGTGCCCGGCGAGAGGCGGCTCTCGGGGTTCGAGGACCCGGCCATCGGGGTCAAGGTCCGGCTCAACGAAGCTGAGACGGCGGATCGCGCCCCCGGAGTCCCGGCGCTGGGGCTGCTCCTGCAGACCGACGTTCCCGTGGGATCGAGCGCGCTGACCGGGGACGTCTGGCAGCCCGCCGCGACTCTCGCCTTCGGCTGGGAGCTGAGCGCCGACTGGTCGCTCGACGGCAACCTGGGCTACGCCTATGCGGCGGACGGCGACCGGCGCTTCGGCCAGACCTTCGCCAGCCTCTCGGCCGGCATCTCGATCAGCGACCGGCTGGGCGGCTTTCTCGAAGGCTACGTCCTTTCCAGGGAAAGCGCGGACGGCTCCGCCACCCACTACGCCGACGCCGGCCTCACCTGGCTGCTGTCGAACGACTTGGCGCTCGACCTCCACGTCGGCGCCGGTCTCGACCGGCCGCGCCCGAACTGGTTCGCCGGCCTGGGCGCGTCGGTCCGTTTCTGAGCCCTGTCTAGTAGATCTCTCCCGGCTTGAGGCCGATGACCTCGCAGGACGTCCCCTGGTCGCCGAGGGCCTTCTCCAGCTTCTCCGGCGTGCCGGTCAGCACCGGGAAGGTCCCCCAGTGGATGGGGATCACCTTGCGGACGGCGAGGAAGCGGCAGGCGCGGGCGGCCTGCTGGGGGTCCATGGTGAAATGGTCGCCGATCGGCAGGAAGGCCAGCTCGGGACGGTACATCTCGCCGAGGAGCTGCATGTCCGAGAACAGCGCCGTATCCCCCGCGTGATAAAAGGTGAAGCCGCCGGCGAGCCGCACGATGTACCCCGCCGCGGTGCCGCCGTAGAGAGTCTGGTCGCCGTCGGAGATGCCGCAGGAGTGGTCGGCGCGGACCATGGTCACCTGCATCCCGAGCACCTCCTGGCAGCCGCCCAGGTTCATGCCGGAGCAGTTCTCGACCCCCTTCGTGCCGAGCCAGCTACAGATCTCGAAGTTCGCCACCACGATCTTCGGTTTGTGTCGCTTGGCGAGCTCGACGGCGTCCCCCATGTGGTCGGAGTGGGCGTGGGTGATGAGCATCGCGTCGATCCGGTCGAGCTTCTTCAGCGCCTCGGGGCAGGCTGGGTTGTTCTGGACCCAGGGGTCGATCAGCACGACCTCGCCCTCGGGAAGCTCGCAGAGGATCGTGGCATGGCCCAGGTAGGTGAACTTCGGACGCGGGTGCTGGCTCATTCCTTCCCTCCCTTCGATGTCATCATCATCGCGATCGTCGCGGGAGATTCTACACAAGGAGACCGCCATGAACGGCAGAGCGATCGAGATCCTGGTCGTCCCCTACGATGTCGAGCGCGGGGACACTCCGATGGCCCGCGGCCCGCGCGGCCTGCTGGAGCACGGCTTCCCTGAATGGCTGCGCGAGGCGGGCTGGGAGGTCCAGGTCGCCGAGATCGCCGCTCCCTCCGGCTCTCCGAAGCTCGCGGCGGTCGCCGGCATCGCCAGCCGGATCGCCGGGGAGGTGGAGCGGGCCGGCTCGCTCGGGCGCCTGCCGGTGGTCCTCTCCGGCGGCTGTCTGGCCAGCCTGGGGGTGGTGGCCGGCCTGCAGCGGCGCGGGCACGATGTCACTGTCCTCTGGATCGACGCCCACGGCGACGGCAACACGCCGGAGACCTCGCCGAGCGGCTACTGGGACGGCATGGCGCTGGCGGCGGTCTGCGGCCTCAGCCTGCCGGAGATCCGCGAGGCGGCCGGCCTGATACCCCTCGACCCTCGCCACTTGATCCATCTCGCCGGCCGGTCCTTCGATCCCCTGGAGCCCGGCAATTTCGATCGCCTCGGGCTCGTCCGCGTGCCGCCGGAGCAGATCGCCTCGGAGGGGACCCGCGAGCGGCTCCGGAGCTGTGTCGCGGACCGTTCGCTCTACCTGCACGTGGACGTGGACGGGCTCGACCCGGGGGACGCGCCGGCCGTCGGCTACCCCGAGCCGG
Organism: Thermoanaerobaculia bacterium; assembly: GCA_039918595.1. Classification (GTDB taxonomy): domain Bacteria; phylum Acidobacteriota; class Thermoanaerobaculia; order Multivoradales; family UBA5704; genus DATARR01. The sequence goes on along the minus strand of JBDSHF010000110.1, from coordinate 2,192 downwards.
ACGGTGCGCGCCTCGCGGACCTTCTGGGCTGCCGCGCCGCGCTCCCGCCGGCCGCGGCGATCACCTTCTCCGCGCTGAGCTTCGACCGCGCCAGCCCGGAGGAGGCGGAGCGGACGGTGGACGCCTGCGTCAGGCTGATCGAAGCCTTCGGCTGAAAAGGAAAACGGCCGGGGGGTGAGCCCGGCCGCTTCGAGAACAGATCCGCGACGGCCCGGAGGCCGCCGTGCTCAGACCTGGAACTGTTTGAAGAAATTGTCGCGGAGCTTCGCGTTGAACTCGTGGTCCGTCAGACGGTAGTAGATCGTCTGGGCGTCACGGCGCGGAGCCACCAGCCCGTAGGCCTTCAGCTTCGCCAGGTGCTGGGATACGGCCGAAACCGAAACCCCGAGCATCTCCGCCAGATCGCACACGCAGAGCTCTTTCATGTTCTCGAGCAGGTAGAGGAGCTTGAGCCGGGTAGAGTTCCCAGCGAGATTCATCAGCTCCGCGGCCTCCTCGATGTCCGGCGTCCCCTCAAGGTTCTGCCGGATCTGGGCCATTTCTTTGGATGACATGTTCGGCGCCTCGCCTTTCATTTTCTTACCTCCACGTTTCATACAATTCAATTACTATCCTCTCACACCCTCCAGCGGTGCACCCACTGGACGGAATGCAAGCCTCCCGAAGACCTGCCGACCCGATTCTAACAGCGATGTTGAACAATCTCAGATTATACTCAGGGTCGCTTACAAAATCCAGCCTCCGGAGATTTTTTTTTGCCGCCTGTCACGCTTTGGTCTCCAGGCGCACCTTTACACCACTGAACAGGGCTTCCCGCCATTTCATTCCTCGCTTGAGGAGACGTTTCGGGACGGCTGTAGAATAGGCCCGAAAGGAGAAACGTATGCCCCCGACGAGCTCTATCTCCATCGAGTACTGCACCAGTTGAGGCTACCTGCCGCGGGCCGCCAGTCTGGCGGCCGAGATCGAGAACAAGTTCGGCATCCAACCGCAGTTGATCCGCGGCCGTGGTGGCGTCTTTGAAGTCATCGTGGCCAACGACCTGGTCTTTTCCAAGAAGAAACAGGGACGCTTCCCGCTTCCGGGAGAGGTCGAGGCCGAGCTCGCGAAGCGGCTCTCCGCCTGACTTCAAGCGTTGAGCTTCGCCCTTTTTCTCTCTCTGCTCCTCGGCGCCGGCCTCCTCGGGCTGGCGCTGAGGACCGAGGAACGGCGGCGGCGGGCCCCGCCGCTCCCGCCTCCCCTCCCCGCTACTCCTGAAACCACCGTTCTTCTGCCGGTCCGCGACGAGCGCCTCAACGTGGAGGACTGCCTGGCGACGCTGCTCGCGCAGACCGCCGCCCCCGCTGTGCGGGTGATCGACGACGGTTCGACGGACGGCACCGCCGGACTGGTCGAGAGGAGGGCCGCGGCGGAGCCCCGCCTGTCGCTCCTCGCCGCCGGCCCTCTTCCGGCGGGCTGGCCGGGGAAGGTCCACGCCTTGTGGGAGGGCTCGCGGGACGCCGCGACCCCCTGGCTGCTGTCGACCGACGCCGACACGCGTCACGCCCCGGACCTGCTGGCGCGGGCGCACGCCGCGGCGGCCGGGCGGCGGCTGGACGCGGTCTCCCTGGCCGGCGCCCAGGAGGTGCGGGGCCTGGGCGAGAACCTCCTGGTCCCGGCGGTCTTCGCCCTGCTCGACGGGCTTCTCGGCGACTGGCAGGCGGCGGCGGACGGCGCCGGTCCGGCGGTCGCCAACGGCCAGTTCATCCTCCTGCGCCGGGACGCCTGGGAATCCTGCGGCGGCTTCGAGTCGGTCCATTCGGCGCCAATCGACGACGTGGCGGTGGTCGAGCGCCTGCGCGCCCGCGGTTTCCGCACCGGCTTCTTCCGCTCCGCGGGCTTGAGGGTGCGCATGTACCGCGGCCTCGGCGAGGCCGTCCGCGGCTGGCGGCGCAACCTGGGGGGGATCTTCGGCCGGCTTCCCGGAACGGCGGCCGCCGTGCTCGCGGTCCTCCTGATCCCCACCGCCGCCCTCGCCGCCGCCGCGCTCACCGGCCGCTGGGTCGAGGCGGTCCTGCTCTGGACCGCCGGCGCCGCCGCTTCGATGCTCTGCCGCTCCGGCAGCGGCCACGCCCCTGCCTACGGGCTTCTGTATCCGCTCGATGCCCTGCTGCTGGCCGGAGTGCTGCTGCTGGGAGTGCTGGACCGGCGCC
>JBDSHF010000109.1:0-9315 GCA_039918595.1 Thermoanaerobaculia bacterium | reverse complement strand
GGCCGGCTGGTGGGCGGCGAGGTCTACGTCGCCGTGCTCGGCGAGGACCGCCCGCTCGGCCTGGCGGTGGCCTCGCCGGGGGAGGAGACGGTGATCTACGCCGATTTCCGGCGCGACGGCCTGCGCGACGCCGCCCTGGAGAGCCTCAAGGGGTGGATCGGCAAGCCGGAGGTCCGCCTCGCCGGGCACAACCTCAAGGAGGTGCTGCGGCTCTGCCCGGGGCCGCTCTGCGAGTCGGCGCTGTTCGACGCCATGCTGGTTTCCTACCTGCTGAAGCCGTCCATCCACGGCCACTCCCTCGACGAGCTGGCCCTGGAGCGGCTGAGCCGGAAGCCGCTCACCGCCAAGGACGCCGGCTGGGACAAGGGGCAGGCGCCGCCGGTGGGGGATTCCCGGCTCGCCGCCTACGCCGCCGAGCGGGTGGAGATCGCGCGGCGGATGGCCGAGGTGATGGCCCAGGAGCTGGCGGCGGGCTCCCTCGCCAAGGTCTACACCGACATCGAAGCCCCCCTGGTGCCGGTGCTGCTGCGGATGGAGGAGGCGGGCATCCTGCTCGACACCGCCTATCTCAAGGAGATGTCGGTCGAGCTGGGCGCCGAGATCGCCGGGCTGGAAAGTGAGATCTACAAGCAGGCGGGGGAGACGTTCAACCTCAACTCCCCGCAGCAGCTCGGGGTGATCCTGTTCGAGAAGATGGGCCTCCCCGCCCTCAAGAAGACGCAGAAGACCAAGAGCTACTCGACGGGCGCCGAGACCCTGGAGGAGCTGGCCCGACGAGAGTATCCGATCGCCAAGCTCCTGCTGCGCTACCGCGAGCTGACCAAGCTGAAGTCCACCTACATCGACTCCCTGCCGGAGCTGGTGGGGGCCGACGGGCGCATCCACACCCGCTTCAACCAGGCGGTGGCCGCCACCGGCCGGCTCTCCTCGACCAACCCGAACCTGCAGAACATCCCGGTACGCACCGAGCTCGGGCAACGCATCCGCCGCGCCTTCGTCGCGCCGCCGGGCGAGGTGCTGCTGGTCGCCGACTACAGCCAGATCGAGCTGCGCATTCTCGCCCACATCGCGGAAGAAAGAGCGCTGATCGACGCCTTCGCGGCCGGCGAGGACATCCACCGCGCCACCGCCGCGGTCGTCCTCGGCGTGGCTCCCGAGCTGGTCAACGCCGAGCAGCGCCGGGCGGCGAAGACGATCAACTTCGGCATCCTCTACGGCATGAGCGCCTACGGCCTCAGCCAGGAGCTGGGGATCTCCTCGAAGGAGGCCGATCGGTTCATCACCGCTTATATGGGCCAGTACCCCGGGGTGAAGCGCTACATGGAGGAGACGCTGGAGAGCGCCGAGCGGGAGGGGAAGGTCGAGACCCTCTACGGCCGCGTGCGCTGGATGCCGGACATCAAGAGCAAGAACTGGAACCTGCGCGAGAACGCCCGCCGCATGGCGATCAACGCCCGCATCCAGGGGACGGCGGCGGACATCCTGAAGCTGGCGATGATCGCCGTCGACCGCCGCCTGCGCGACGAGCAGCCCGGCGCGCGCCTGCTGCTGACGGTCCACGACGAACTGGTCCTCGAGGTCCCCGAGGAGCAGGCCGAGGCGGTGGCGGCGATCGTCAAGGCCGAGATGGAGGGGGTCGTCGACCTCAAGGTCCCCCTGGTGGTCGACGCAGGGTGGGGGAAGAGCTGGTACGAGGCTAAGGGGTAGGAGAGCGCCTCTACGACGACGTCTGGTAGATCACGGGACGGTAGCGTGGTTCCGGAACCGGCTTTCCTTCCGTTTGAGCCGATTCCAGCCATGCAGCCTTCGCGATCTCAACCTCTGCCAGTGCTTCTCCTGGAGAGTGGCCAAATGCGGAGCATGCGTCTAAATCAGGGATATCGGCGATATAGCCGCCATCCTCTTCGCTGTGAAAAATGTTGATGTGGTAGTCCTTCACGAGTCCTCCCGCAGATTCAGATTATAGCGCTCCACCAGCCGCAGGAACTGGCGGATCTGGTAAGGCTTAGCCTCGCCGTTCACGTTTTGCAGGTTGAGCAGTTCTGGGATCTCGGGGTGGACGAAGATGTGGTGACTCCCCTGCGTCCGGGATCGGCGAAAGCCGAAGGCTTCGGCCAGAGTCACGAACTCGTCGAACTGAAAATTTCTGGAACCCGCGAGCGCTCTCTTGAGGAGCTTGAGCTTCTTCACGGGATAGCTTCCACCGGCTCCTCCGCGTAGACGAACTCGACCGGCTTGTCGACCCCCTCGGCGAGGCTCTTGTGGACCGGGCAGGTCAGCGCGGCGTTCTCCAGCTTCTTCTTCTGATCCGCGCTGAGGCCGGCCGGCATGGTGATGGTGACCGGGATGGCGCCGATGCGGCGGGGGTTCGCCTCCATGTGCTTCTCCAGGCGGAAGGAGAGGCCGGTCAGGTCGAGCCCGTCGCGTTCGCCCACGATGGCGATCAGGGTCATCATGCAGGCGCCGAGCGACGCCGCGGCGAGGTCGGTGGGGGAGAAGGAGCTGCCGTCCCCCTGGTTGTCCACCGGAGCCGCCGTCCGGATCACCATCCCCGAAGGGCCGTGGGTCAGCTCCGTCTTCAAATTGCCGATGTACTTGCCGGTGATCTCGACCGCCATGACGATTCTCCTTTTCCCGAAGTCTATACCGGGCTTAGGATATCGTTCCCGCCATGGAAAATTCATTCGCCGGCCGTGTCGTGGTGGTCACCGGCGCCTCCCGCGGGATCGGCGAGGCGATCGCGGAGGCCTTCGCCGCCTCGGGAGCCCGGGTGGTGCTGGCGAGCCGCAAGCTCGAAGGGGTCGAAGCGGTCGCCAGGCGGCTCCGCGAGGCCGGCGGCGAGGCCCTGGCGGTCGCTTGCCACACCGGCCGCGAGGCGGAGGTCCAGGCGCTGATGGCGCGGGCTCAAGGTACCTTCGGCGGCGTCGACGTCCTGATCAACAACGCCGCGACCAACCCCCACTTCGGGCCGCTCCTCGACGCCGGGGAGAGCCAGTGGGACAAGACGTTCGAGGTCAACCTGAAGGGGTACGTCCACGCCATCCGCGCCGCCGTGCCGCTGATGCGCGAGCGGGGGGGCGGCGCGATCGTCAACGTCGCCTCGGTGGCCGGCCTCATCCCCCACGGCGGCCTCGGCGTGTACGGCGTCCTCAAGGCGGCGGTCCTGATGCTGACGCGGACCCTGGCGGTCGAGCTGGCCGGGGAGAACATCCGCGTCAACGCCATCGCTCCCGGCCTGATCCAGACCCGGTTCAGCGAGGCGCTTTGGGCCAGTCCCGAAGCCCAGGGGCGGGCCCTCGCCACCATTCCGCAGGGGCGGATGGGGCAGCCCGAGGACCTCACCGGGGCGGTGCTCTATCTGGCGGGCGACGGCGCCCGGTTCACCACCGGGGCGGTGCTGGTGATCGACGGCGGGCAGACTCTGGGCGGGGCGTACTAGGAATTAGCAGGGCGACTAACCCGCTTCTGCGCCCGCCACCATCTCCTCCCCCACCCCTTCCACCTCGCGCAGGAAATCCCCGGCCTTCCCCTCCAGCCACTCGGCTTCCAGGGTCGCGAACAGGCGGTCGCGGCGGGCGCGGTTCAGGCGGGCGAGCGCGATCAGGCCCGACTCGCGGGCGCGCCGGCGCTCGGCGCGGAGGAGGTTCTCGTCGGGGGCATCGGCGAGGGACAGCTCGAGGACCTTCCCCGCCCGCTCGGCGGCGGCGATCTCGACCGCCTCGACGAGCTCGGCTTCCAGGACGTGGGCGTCGTGGAGGTCGCCGAGGATCTCCTGGAGGGCCTTGAACCGCTTGACGATCGAGGCGGTCCTGGGGATCTCGGCCACCAGCGGCTCGAGCAGGTAGCGCACCCGCTTGGCGCGGATTCGCGCCTCGTGGGCCTCCTGCTCGTCGCCGGCGTTTTCGATCCTCGCCAGATGCTTCTCGAGATCCGCCACCTGGCCGTGGAGGATGCCGGCGGTCGCCTCGGCGAGGGTCGGGCGGTCCTTCCTGGCGTCGAGGCGGATCTCGGTGCGATAGACCGAGAGCCGGGCGCGCAAATCCTTTTCGAGCTTGTCGAACCCGTCCGCGACCTCGCCCTCCATGTCCTCGTAGGCGTGGCGCTTGCGCTCCGCGAGGCGGGCGAGCAGCCAGGCGAGGCCCGCGCGGTGCTGCGAGGAGAGGTGCGGGAAGCGGCCGCGCAGCCATTCGATCTGGACCTCCGTATCGCGCCCCGGGCCGGTCGAGCCGGCGAGACGGCGGAGCCGCCGTTCGAGCTTCTTCGGGATGTCGATCTGGGCGCCGTAGGCCTTGAGGCAGCTCCGCAGCCGGCGCAGGCCGACGCGGAAGTCGTGGAGCGCCTCGGAGTCGGCGGCGTCCGCCAGCCGCGGCCGGGCCTCGGCCGCCTGATCGAGGAAGGCGAGGGCGAGCAGGCGGGCTCCCTCCTCGGGGGGGCGGGAGAGGAGTCCGGAGCTCATCGGGGCATCAGTCCGCGAGGTCCCGGAGCTGCCCCGGGGTGAGCGCCCAGACCAGGGTGGCGGTGCCGGCGCCGACCTCGTCGGGGAAGTCGAACAGGCAGGCGCCCCCTTTGCGGAAGGCGAAGATCCGGCGCTCGCCGCCGGTCAGGAGCCAGGAGAGGAGCCGGCTGATGCCCGGCTCGTGCCCCACGGCGGCGATGCACTCCGCCTTCTGCTTGCGCAGCCAGCGGAGGAAGTCGTTGGGGGTGGCCTCGGGGGAGAGCTCGTCGATCTCCACCTCCTTCAGGCCGCCGTAGACGGAGTCGACGATGGCGCCGGTCTGGGCGGCCCGGATCAGCGGGCTGGTCGCCAGCAGATCGATCCCGGGCAAGATCTCCCGCAGGCCCCGGGCGGCCTGCTTCATCTTCTTCCGCCCCTCGTCGGTGAGCGGACGCAGCCGGTCGTCCTTGCCGGTCCTGGCGAAGTCCTCGCGCTCTTCGGCGACCGCATGTCGGATGAGAAGAAGCTTCATGACACCCCCCTGTCCGGGGAAAGTATCGCAAAGCCTTCAGACTGCAAAGGATTCGGGTGACGGCGGGGTCGCGGGTCTGTGACAGGGCGGCCACCCCGGGCCGCCCCTACAGAACGCCTACGAGTCCTCGCCCTGGAGGAAGTGTGCGGCGGCCTTCAAGGCCTCGTAGCGGGCGAGCTGGTCGGGGGTGAGGATGGCGGAGAACTTCGTATCGAAGTCCTCCAGGGCCGCCCGGATCTTCTCCCGGTTGGCGCGCAGCGCGAGAGCGGCCTGGCCGACGTCGCAGGGGTTCGGGCTGGCCGCCTCGAGCAGGTTCCTGTAGGCCTCGGCGAGCGGCTTCTCGGCCTGGAGCAGGGGGGTCTCCCTGGCCTTGAGCTCGGCGGCCAGCCGCTGGGCGACCGTCACCTGCTCCGGCGTCAGCTTGAGATAGGCGGCGAGAGCGCGCGGATTGCGCAGAATCTCCCCGGGATCGCGCGGCTGCCGCCCCGCCGCCTCGGCGGCGAGGGGGAGGATGAGCAGGGCGAAAAGGGCGGTGAGGGTCAGGGTCGATCGGCGGATCGTCATGCGGTCTCTCCTTTCGAATCGGGCCAAGAGGCCGGAAGCTCATTCTGTCACCTCCAGGAACCCGCGGCCGGCGGATTTCCTGCGCCCCCTCTCGTGATACCGTTTCCGCGCCCACGGAGGAGGAGATCGATTCAATGTCGGAAGGCCAGAGCTTGAAACGGACTCCGCTCTACGACCGCCATCGCGAGGCGGGAGCGAAGATCGTGGATTTCGCCGGCTGGGAGATGCCGGTCCAGTACGCCGGGGTCATCGAGGAGCACCGCGCCGTGCGCACCGCCGCCGGCCTGTTCGACGTCTCCCACATGGGAGAGGTCCGGGTGCGCGGGGCCGGCGCCGAGGCCTTCCTGCAGCGGCTGACCCCCAACGACGTCTCCAAGCTCGTCCCCGGGCGGGCGCACTACAGCGGTCTGCTGACCGACCGCGCCACCTATGTGGACGACATCCTGATCTACCGGCTGGCCGCCGACGACTTCCTGGTGGTGGTCAACGCCTCGAACGCCGAGCGCGACTTCGAGTGGATCGCCGCGCACGCCGTGGCCGACGGCGAGGACGTCGAGGTGATCGACGAGAGCGACCGCTACGCCCTTCTCGCGCTGCAGGGTCCGAAGGCGCTGGAGATCCTGGCGCCGCTCGCCTCGCTGGACGTCTCCGGGCTCAAGTACTACGGCTTCGCCGAGGGCTCTGTAGCCGGCGCGCCGGCGCTGATCTCCCGCACCGGCTACACCGGGGAGGACGGCTTCGAGCTCTACCTGCCGCCGGAGGACGCTGCCGAGATCTGGCGGCGTCTGGTCGAGGCGGGGGCCGTCCCGGCCGGGCTCGGCGCCCGCGACACCCTGCGCCTGGAGGCCGCGATGGCCCTCTACGGCCACGAGATCGACGACACGACGACGCCCTTCGAGGCCGGCCTGGGCTGGGTGGTCAAGCTCGACAAGGGGGAGTTCCTCGGCCGCGAAGCCCTGGCCGTCCAGAAGGCCTCAGGGGTCCCCAGGAAGCTCGTGGGCTTCGAGGTGCAAGGGCGGGGAATCGCGCGCCAGGGTCACCCGGTTGTGTCGGAGGGCGGCATCGTTGGCGCCGTCACCAGCGGTACCTGGAGCCCCACCTTCGAGAAGGCCTTGGGGCTCGCCTACGTGCCGCCGGAGATGGCGGCGCCGGGGACGCCGCTGACGATCGACGTCCGTGGCAAGGCGCTCCCGGCGGTCGTCGTGGAGATCCCCTTCTATAAAAGGTCGAGATAAGGCTACGATCCCTTGTCAGTACGATCCTTGTCAGTACGATCTTTGTCAGTACGATCTTTGTCAGTATAACCAGCAGCCGGACTGGGAGGGCCAAAGAGGATGTATCCGAGTGATTATCTCTATTCGAGAGAGCACGAGTGGATCCACGTCGAGGACGATATCTGCGTCCTCGGTATCACCGAGTTCGCGCAGCAGGAGCTGGGCGAGGTGGTGTTCGTGGAGCTGCCGGAGATCGGCCAGGTGTTCGACACCAACGACGAGCTCGGCACGATCGAGTCGGTCAAGGCCGTCGCCGAGGTGTTCACGCCCGTCGCGGGCGAGGTGGTCGAGATCAACGACGCCGTGGTGGACGATCCCGAGCTCCTCAACGAGGATCCGCACGGCGATGGGTGGCTGATCAAGATCCGGTTCTCTTCCGCGGACGATCTGAAATCCCTGATGACTGCCGAGGCGTACGAGGAGTTCGTCAAGAGTGGAGAAGCTTAAAGACTCACCTGGGGCGATCGGCGCCGTCGTCCTCGGTGATCTCTCCGGCTCATCGCCGGAGACCGGCGGCGCCGTCCTCCATCCCACGGACACCTTCGTCCGCCGCCACCTGGGCCCCAGCGAGGGGGAGGTCCGGCAGATGCTGGAGGTGGTCGGCGCCGGCTCGCTCGCCCAACTGGTGCGCGAGACCATCCCCGAGTCGATTCTCCGCGAGACCCCGCTCGACCTCGCCGGGCTCCCCGCCGGCCGCGATCTCGGCGAGCAGGAGCTGCTCGGCGCCCTGCGCGGCATCGCCGGCAAGAACAAGGTCTTCCGTTCCTTTCTCGGCATGGGCTACCACGGCTGTATCACGCCGGGGGTGATCCAGCGCAACATCCTGGAGAACCCGGGCTGGTATACCCAGTACACCCCCTATCAGTCGGAGATCTCGCAGGGGCGCCTCGAGGCGCTGCTCAACTTCCAGACCCTGGTGGCCGACCTGACCGGGCTGCCGGTCGCCAACGCCTCGCTGCTCGACGAGGGCACCGCCGCGGCCGAGGCGATGAACCTCTGCCACGGCGCCACCCACGGCAAGCGGGACGTCTTCTTCGTCGCCGAGGACTGCCATCCGCAGACGATCGAGGTGGTCAAGACCCGCGCCGAGGCTATCGGCGTCGAGGTCCGGGTCGGCGATCCGGCGGCGATCGACTTCGCGGCGGGGGACCTCTTCGGCGTCCTTCTCCAGTACCCCGCGACCGACGGCCGGGTGGTGGACTACGCCCCGGTCGCTGGGCAGGCCCACGCCGCCGGCGCCCTGGTGGTGGTGGCGGCCGACCTGCTGGCGCTGACCCTGCTGCGGGCGCCGGGCGAATTCGGCGCCGACATCGCGGTCGGCTCGGCGCAGCGGTTCGGCGTCCCCATGGGCTACGGCGGGCCGCACGCGGCGTTCCTCGCCACCCGCGAGGAGTACAAGCGCCAGCTCCCAGGGCGGATCATCGGCGTCTCGCGCGACCGCCGGGGCAAGACCGCCCTGCGCATGGCGATGCAGACCCGCGAGCAGCACATCCGCCGCGAGAAGGCTACCAGCAACATTTGCACGGCCCAGGTGCTCCTCGCCGTGATGGCGAGCATGTACGCCGTCTACCACGGCCCCGAGGGGTTGAAGGCGATCGCCCGCCGGGTGCACGCCCTGGCGGCGGCGCTGGCCGAGGGGCTGCGCCATCTCGGCTACGCGGTGGGGCGCGAGCCCTTCTTCGACACCCTGCGCGTGGGCACCGGCGAGCGCTCCGCCGACGAGATCCTGGCCGCCGCCGAGGCCCGGGGGATCAACCTGCGCAAGCTGGGGGAGCGGGCGGTCGGCATCGCCCTCGACGAGACGGCCACCGCCGCCGACGTCGAGGATCTCCTTGGGGTCTTCGGCGAGGACCGTGCGGCCGGCCTCGCGGCCGAGCGGCTGGCGGAAGGGGCCGACCTCGACTTCCCGGCGCCGCATGCCCGGCCGTCGGACGTCCTGACGCATCCGGTCTTCAACGCCTTCCACACCGAGCACGAGATGCTGCGCTACATCAAGCGCCTGGAGTCGCGCGACCTGTCGCTCGCCACCTCGATGATCCCGCTCGGCTCCTGCACCATGAAGCTCAATGCCACGGCCGAGATGGAAGCCATGTCCTGGCCAGGATTCGCCTCCATCCACCCGTTCGCTCCTGATTCCCAGACCGAAGGCTGGCGTGAACTGATCGGTGAACTGGAAGCCGATCTGGCCGAGATCACCGGGTACGACCAGGTCTCCATTCAGCCCAACGCCGGCTCCCAGGGCGAACTTGCGGGCCTGCTCGCTATCCGCGGGTACCACCTCTCACGCGGAGACGAACAGCGCACCATCTGCCTTATCCCGCAGTCGGCCCACGGCACCAACGCTGCCTCGGCCGTGCTGGCCGGCATGAAGGTTGTTGTTGTTGCCACGGCTCCCGACGGCACCATCGATCACGCGGACCTGACGGCCAAGATCGAAACCCACAAGGATCAGCTCTCGGCCATCATGATCACCTACCCGTCCACGCACGGCGTTTACGACGCCGATGTTC
>JBDSHF010000108.1:0-6397 GCA_039918595.1 Thermoanaerobaculia bacterium | reverse complement strand
CGCGACCCCCCTCTTCGCCGCCGAATACACGTTCAACCATATCGGCTTCGAGCCCGACTACGCGCTGCGGATCCAACTGCACTACTACGAGGCGGGGCACATGATGTACATCCGCCGGACCGACAGCATGCAGCTCAAGAAGGACATCGCCGCCTTCTTCGCCTCGGCCGGCGGCGGCGCCAGGTAACCTTTTTCATACCTTCCTGGTACCGACAATCGAGCTTCTCCTCCCGATCCTGTCTCTCAGGCCCCCGTCGGGGCCTGAGAGACCACAGCATTTATCGCGTACTTTCCACCCAGAGAATAATTTTTCGGCCTGCCGGAGCTGGAAGTCGTCATTGACTTCCATCTGGCGGCGGTATAGCGTTACAATATAAAGAATTAGTCAGAAGCTTGTCGCTGCCGAAAAGAAGAAGGAGGAACCGTGGAGAGAAGGTACGTGTTCTCGATCTCAGCTCCATCGATCGCGTTGTTCTTGCTGGTGAGCCAAGCCGCTCATGGACAGTTGACGCGTACCTGGGTTTCCGTGAACGGCAATGACGGCAACGATTGCAGCCGGGCCACCCCTTGCCGGACTCTCTCGACGGCGCTCGTCAAGAGCTCTGCCGGGGGCGAAATCGACGTCCTGGACTCTGGCGATTTCGGCAAGGTCACGCTCAATAAAGCCATTACCGTGCTCGCGCCCGGAGTCCTGGGTGGAATCCAGAGCTCCTCCGGCACCGCCATCACGATCAACGCCGGCGCCAATGACAGGGTCGTATTGCGCGGCCTCACCATCGATGGGCTCGGCACCGGCCTGGACGGAATCTCCTTCACCGCCGGCGGCGCCTTATACGTCGAGAGCTGCACGGTCAACAACTTCAGCCGGTACGGGCTCGACTTCGCGCCCACGAGCGGGACCGGCAAGCTGTTCATAACCGACACTGTCGTCCGCAACAATGGCGTAGGGGCGGTGGGTGGAGGCGTGCACCTGATCGCCACGACGGGGCCAGGGTTCATCGCCTCGATCGACGGGCTCCGGTCGGAGAGTAACGTGGCCGGTTTGAAGGCGGAAACCCTGGGGGCCGTCACCGTCCGCAACAGCCTTTCCGCCAATAATGGCTACAGCGGGTTCACCGCGGTCACTCCGGCCGGATCAGGCGACGTGCGACTGTTCATCGAAAACAGCGTCTCGACCCACAATGGAACGACAGGAGTCGCGTCTGTCGGTCTGACGACGGTCATCATCAGCAATGTGGTGATAACCGACAATCAGACCGGGATGGCGGCGGCCAGTGGTGGCGCGATCATCTCCTTTGGCAACAACAAGGTCCAGGCCAATACGACGGACGGGTCGCCGACTCAGACCGTCCCGCAGAAATAGAAGGCACCAGGAGAAAGACATGAAGTGCTGCCAGGTGCTTTTGCTGCTGTTGCTCGCTTTTTCTCAAGCCGGGCTCGCCGCGGTGACCCCGCCCATCGTTCCATGGCCTTCCGTTGGCGAGCAGTTGCAGCGGGATCACGTCCAGCCGGGGAGCGCCCTGGAGAGGTTGATCCAGAGCAACCAGGATTTCCAACTCCTCCGGGCGGACGAGGCGAGCGACGGCCTGAGAATCCCCCCCTGGCTGCGAGTATTCTGGCGCAAAGCCCATCCCGAGGTCGCATTTTCGGCAAACGACCCCTCTGGAGGCTATCCGCTCATTCTGAATGAGATTTACGAATGGATGCTCAGCCACCAGGATCTGGTCGCGGGGCCGTTGGCGCCGAAGGCGGAATTCGGCAAGAGCGTGACGCTCAGCTCCAATCTGCGGATCTCCGGTCTGCAGACGGCTCCCCGCAGCGAGTCTGACATCCGGATCAACTTCTGGAATCCCAGCAAGGTCATCGCCGCCGCCAACGACATCGAGACGAGCGGCAGGCAGGCGCAGTTCTACTCATCCGACGGTGGTACGACCTGGGGACAGACTCAACTGCCCCTGATCAATGGCGCCCTGTTCGAAGGAGATCCGGCGGTCGATTGGACCTCGGATGGCATCGCCTGGGCCACCACCCTCGGCATCGTCGACAGCATGACAAACATCCAGGTACAGGCCTTCAAGTCGACCAATGGTGGCGCGATATGGGTATTCGACGGCGTCATTTCTTCAAGCCAGACGACACCGGACAAGGAGATGCTCTGGGCCGACCATGGTGCGGCGTCCCCCTTCAAGGACAACCTCTACGTGATCTGGACCAAGGGCCCTGGGATCTATGTCAATCGTCGAACGAGCGGCTCCTGGGGCACGCCGGTGCAGATCGACGCGGGCTCGATCTTCAACGGTATCGCCGGCACCGATGTGAAGACCAACAGCTTCGGTGACGTCTTCGCCTTCTGGCCGGGATACGACCCGGTGGCGTTCCCGACGGACGCCCGGATCCTGGTCAACAAGTCCACGGACGGCGGACAGACGTTCGGTTCCGTGGTCACTGTGGGGAGGACCTTCGCGAAGTACCAGATCCGGATTCCGGCCCAGGCCACGCGCACCGTCCTCATCTACGCGTCGGCGGCCGCCTACCGCACCGCCGCGAAGAACCTCGTCTACGCTTCTTGGACCGACCTGACGGGAGCCCCCGGGTGCTCGATAACTGCGAACGCCCCTCAGACCAACACGGCCTCCACTTGCAAGACCCGGATCTGGCTCGCGCGTTCCGGCGATGGCGGCTCCACATGGTCCGCGCCGGTCATGATCAACAACCAGCCATCACTCAACGACCAGTTTCAGCAGCATCTGGCGGTGGACGAGACAACCGGGGTCGTTTCCCTCGTTTACTGCGATACGGTGGCCGATTCGGGCCGGCACAAGGCGGACGTCTGGTATCAATCCTCCTACGACGAGGGGGTCACCTGGGGAGCTCCGGTCAAGGTCACCACGGCACAGACCGACGAGACCTCGACCGGTTCCGATGCGAACCAGTTCGGCGATTACTCCGGCTTGTCGGGCTATGCGGGCGCCTTCCTCCCGAGTTGGACGGACCGTCGCAACAACGCCCGGGAAGAGATCTGGACGGCATACATTCAGGATGTCCCGACCCCCCCCGTGACTTCGACGGTCAGTTTATGGGTGTCGGCCAACGGCAATGATGGGAACAATTGTAATTATGCGACCCCTTGCAGGACTTTCTCCGGAGCACTCTCCAGGGTTGCTCCTGGAGGTGAAATCGACGTCTTGGACTCCGGTGACTTCGGCCCGGTGACCATCGACAAGTCGGTCTCTCTGGTCTCCGCCGGGCCTCTGGGCGCGATTCAAGCCGGCACCGGTAATGCCGTGACTATCAATGCCGGGCCCAATGACAAAATCGTGCTGCGGGGCCTCGCCCTGGATGGGCTCGGCACGGGATCGAACGGGATCTCCTTCATCGCCGGCGGCGCGCTGTACGTCGAGAACTGCACGGTCAACGCTTTCGGCCAGCACGGGATCGACTTCGCGCCGACGAACGGCAGCGGCAGGCTGTTCGTGACCGACACCCTCCTCCGCAACAACGGCGTTGGAGCGGTCGGCGGCGGGCTGCGCCTGCTGGCGAGCACGGGTCCGGGGTTCGTCGCGTCGGTGGACGGGCTCCGAGCGGAGAATAACGTGGTCGGTCTCAAGGCGGAAAATCTGGGGACTGTCACGATCCGCAACAGCCTGGCCGCCAACAATGGCTACAGTGGATTCTCTGCCACGAACTCTTCCGGCTCCGGAGCGGTACGAATGCTGATCGAAGACAGCGTCTCAACCCACAACGGAACGAGCGGGGTCCTGGCGAACGGTCTTGCGACGGTCACCCTGAGCAACGTCGCGGTGACTGACAACCAGTTCGGATTGAACTTCCTGACGGGAGGCCTGATCCTCTCGTTCGGCAACAACAAGGTTCAGGGGAACGGGACGGACGGCGTACCGAGCCAGACCCTCACGAATCGTTGAGAGCTCATGGGGCCTGCCCCGCTCGTTCCGCCACTACGCCGCCGCAGGGTAGCTCAGAGATAGCCGAAGCGGCGGAGGGCGGCGCCGCCATATTCATGGAGCGCCCCCAGGACATCAGGGTCCTCCTGCCGCCAGCGGCCGATGGACTCCGGGGGCGTCAGCTCGATCCGCGCCGCTTCGGCGGGATCGCCTTCGAGGCCGAAGAAGTCGAAGACGCGCCGGACTTGCGGGACGGGATCGGCGCACAGATCCTCGAAGCGGACGCGGAGATACTGCCCCCGCATCCTCGACTCGCCGTAGTCGGCCGCCCACTGATTGATCCGGCTCCACAAGGCGATCGACTGCACCGGCCGCGGCCAGCCGGCCAACTCAGGAGGGACCATGAGGTCTCCGTACTGACGGAGTTGGTTCTGGTTGGTGGAGAAAGCCATGTCGCGCCCGTCCCGAATCAGGTGGAGGAAGCGCATCCCGGGGAATTGGGCGTGAAAGAAGGGGAGCAGGTAGATGCTCCGCGGCTCCTTCCAGCCGTAAGGCCCACCGCGGTCCGTCATGGGCTCGAGATGGCGGGCGAGGGCCGCGTGGAATTGCCGGGCCATCTCCTCGCTCGTCCCGGGGGCCATCGGTACGCCCCGGTGCTCGCTTTCGATGTAAGGCGGGATCCACTCATTGAGGAACAGGCCGATGTTGATCGCGTCCTCGAACTCGTTCAGCAGCGTGCCGATGAACGTGCCTCCCCGCCGGGTGAGGCGGGCCATCACCCGGGT
This sequence comes from Thermoanaerobaculia bacterium, assembly GCA_039918595.1. Taxonomy (GTDB): domain Bacteria; phylum Acidobacteriota; class Thermoanaerobaculia; order Multivoradales; family UBA5704; genus DATARR01. The sequence goes on along the minus strand of JBDSHF010000108.1, from coordinate 1,710 downwards.
GCCCGAGCCGCCTGTGGCGCCGATTACTCTGGGATTGCCCGACGTACTTGAACGGGAGGCCCTCCCGCCGATCTTGACGAGGAGGGCCTTCAGACGGTGGACCATCGTCGACGGCTTAATTACTGCTGTGTAATGGTGCCGGTGGGGCTACCGGTGTCGGCGTTGTTGTTATTCATGAAGCTGATGATGTGACCGCCGAGAGTCGTAACCAAGCCGTTGGTGTTGTCCGTAATGGTGGTTGCAGCGATCCGGATGGTGGAATTGCTGCCATCCGCCTTGACTCCATTTCCGTTGCCTCTGGCAACACAACTGTCAAGACTCAGAAAGGCTCCGGTCGCCGTGGTCGAGACGGAGAGGAATCCGGCGTTGGAATTCCCTACGGCAGTCGTGGTCTTGGCTGTCGCCTTGACCCCATCCTCGATACGAATGCCATACAGGTTATTCCTGAGCTGTGTGTTCTCGATCATGGCATTGACGGAGACCGTGGCGCCTGGCTTGATGAAGATGCCGCCACTCGATGCGCCGTTATTGTTGCGGATGATCGTGTTGCTGACGTGGAGCTGGCTGGTGGCAACCACAGCGCTCGTGGGCTCGAAGTCGAGGCCCTTCTGTGTGAAGTTGTTGATCGTGCAGTTCTCGACGTGGAGCGCGCCAACCGCCAGGACCCGAATGCCGGCGAGGCCCGTCCCGAGGCCCTCGATGTCGAGCCCGCGCAGGACGACGACGGCGGTGGTTGGGGCATTGACGATGATGGCGTTGGTGCCCGACACCAGCACGCCGGCCTCCACCCCTTCGGCGGAGATCGTGATCGACTTGGTGATCGTCACGCCGCCGAAGCCGCCGGGATCGAGGACGTTGATCTCACCGTTAGCCGCGGTCTTCGAGATCGCGCCCGCGAAGGTCTTGCAGGGCGCCGTGCGGCTGCAGGGGTTGGCGTCGTCGCCGACTCCCGAAACCCAGGTCCGGGTCGCCTGAGCCTGCGCGGCGACGCTCACGGTGAGGAGGACGAGAAACGCTACCAGGATATGGACGGAAAATCGCGCTTTCATGAGAGCTCCTTGCCCAAAAATGTTGAACACACGTTACCTGCGACGAATTCAACCGGAAAGGGTACAAACGACTATAGGCCCGCGCTACCCTACCGTCAATCTCAGGCGCCGCGGGAGGGGAAATCGTTACCGCGGGCCACGCCGCCGATCACCAGCACGAATTCCCCCTTGATCGCGGGGCGCCTTTTCATCTCCGCGAGCAGCTCTGAGAGCGGGCCACGCAACACTTCCTCGTGCATCTTGGTCAGCTCGCGGGCGACCGCCGCCGGGCGATCCCCGAGCTCGGCCAGGGCATCCTCGAGGCTGGCCAGCAGGCGGTGGGGGGACTCGAAGACCACCAGGGTGTGGCCGAGCTCAGCCCAGCTCCTGTAGAAAGAGTGTCGCTTACCCGTCTTTGGCGGGACGAAACCGGCGAAGGTGAAGGGGTAGGGGGGGAGGCCCGAGACGATCAGCGCGGCGAGCGGCGCGGCGGCGCCGGGGATCGGCTCGATCCGCACTCCCAGGGCCGCCGCCTCGCGCACCAGCAGGAACCCGGGGTCGGAGAGCAGCGGGGTGCCGGCGTCGCTCGCCACCGCGATCGTCTTCCCCTCCTGGAGGTCGGCCAGCAGGCGCGGCAGGCGCTGCCGCTCGTTGTGCTCGTGGAGGGAGACCAACGGCTTCT
>JBDSHF010000107.1:0-8274 GCA_039918595.1 Thermoanaerobaculia bacterium | reverse complement strand
CGCCGGCTGTGCACGAAACGTTTTGAGCGCTGTCAAACGGAAAGGGCGGGTGGCCGTCGAAATAGGGCAGCCGCCGGAGAGAGTGGGGGAGGCGTCCGGAAACTTGGGGGAACCGACTTTCGGAATTGGGGAACCGTTTCCGCGAGTTGGGGAAGCGGTCTCACCCATGGGGGAGACGTCCAGAGCCTTGGGGGAGACGGCCGTCCAAATTGGGGAGGCGTCTCCGCGTTGCGGGGAACCGTCGCACGACTCCGGGGGAGACGGCGAAACGAAAAGGGCAGCCGTCTCCGGGCTTGGGGGGAAACCATTCCGGAAGTCCGGAGGAGCGGTTCAGCGCGCCCCCGATCTGCCGCGAGACCGGCCGCCCCCTGCGTCCGGGAGCCGGGAGAATAGCACCCTCCTGTCTGCTGCGGCACGGTACCAGGGCGTGACGCCTTTGGCCAGACTTTTTCACGGCTTTTCTCCCACCACGACCCTCCTCTCCGGGACGCGCAGCTCATAACTGCCGCCGCCGATCACCCGGCCTCCCTTCCGGCGCTCCAGGACGCTGAAGCGGTAGACGGCTCCCGGAGGGGCGCCGGGCGGCAGGGCGACGGCGATCCCGGCGGTGACATGGTCCCTGCCGCGGATGATGAAAGAGGGGAGGACGAAGTGCCTGCGGCCCGATCCCGGAGGGAGGTCGGCGGCGAGCTCCCAGGTCCCGCCCCGGCGGCGCTCCGCCCCCGCCCACCACTCCTGGCCGGTGACCGGGGCGAGGGGCACCGCACCGGCTGTGCTTGCGGGAAGGACGTGGGGCAGCAGGATGGCGACCCGGCTCCCTCGCGGCAGGTTTCCCCGGTCGGCCACGATCTCGAAGGAGACCCGGCTGCGGTCGGGGTTGTGAAGGTCGATCCTCATCCCCGCTTCGGGAGCCGCCGATCCCCCCGGCGGTGGCACGCCGGCGTCGACTATGTGGAGGTTCCGCTGCGTCACGTGCTTGTCCCCGGGGACGACGACCTCGACCAGGTGGTCGGAGGCGCTGTCGCTCCTCGTCACCAGATCTTCGTCGGAGGAAACGGCGACGAAGGCGCAACTGTCCTCGGTCGCGTTCTGAGGCACGGCGAAGTCCCAGCGGAGGATCGCCGGCGTGTGGGGGAGGAGCTTGTCGATCGTCTGAAAGGGGACCGCCGGGTCGATCAGCTTCCACTCGCTCGCGGCCTGGAAGGGCCCCGGGAAGGTCGCCCAGAAGTCGTCCGGCAGCGCCGGCACCCCGGCGGAGGCCCGTATCCAGAGCGCCGCGACCTTGACGTGGTGGACGGTCTCCGGCCCCCGGTTGTGCACCTGGATGTAGATGGGCACGGTGGTGCCGCGGACCGCGCTCTCGGCGGCCATCTGGTCGAACTCCACGCCGTCCCGCGGCGCCGGGCCGGTCGAGACCTTGATGTCCGGGCTCTGCCACCAGTAGACGTCGGTGTCCAGGGCGCCGGGATCGGGCACTCCGGAGGGGGAGGGGAAAGTCTCGCCGGTGTCGATCCGGCTGTCGCGCACGTAGAGGTCGGTGGCCGGGCAGGAGGCCTTGAGCTGCCGCTGCCACATCCCCCAGCCATAGGTGGCGGCGCGGAGCACGCTTCGCTGGGAGTCCAGCTCCAGGGCGGAGACCACGACGTTCGGCAGGGCGTCGCCGTTGAAGTCGCCCCATGTCGTGCCGCCGTCCGCGGAGGTGAAGACGCCGATGTCGGTCCCCACCCAGAGGCGTCCGGGCTCCGCGGGATCCACGGCGAGGGCGTTGGCGGGCACGTCGGGCAGGTTACCCGAGATGTCCGTCCAGCTCACGGTCCCGTTTCGCGCCACCGCACCATGGAAGACGTGGCCGAAGGGGCCCGTGGCGCCGCCCGCCCAGCCACCGAAGGTGGCGTAGACGGCGCGGCCGTCCGCGGGATCGGCGGCGAGCCGGGTCAGCCGGCGGTTCGGCAGGACGGCGCTCCCAGAGGCGGTGCCGGTCGTGACCTCCGTCCAGGCCGGGGTCGTCGCGTCGCGGTTGGCGGTGAACCAGACCTTTCGTTTCGGCAGGCCGGCCCAGAGCGCCTTGCCCGAGGTGGCGAGCGCCAGGGTGCGGACCTCGCCGCCGAGGTCCGGGCTCGCCGCTTTCCAGCTCGCGCTGCCGTCGGTGCTGCGGAAGACCTGGGATCGGCCGCCCACGAAGAGCTTGCGATCAGGGTCCGCCGGGCTCGCGGGGTCGAGGAGGAGCGGGGTGACGAACGGCCCGCCGGGGAAGGTGACGCCGGTGTCGAGCTGCTGGAAGCTCGCGGCGCCGTCGTCGCTCTTGAGCACGAAGCCGTTGCGCGGATCTCCCAGGCCCCAGGACTGCTGGGCATAGATGTGGTGGGGATCGGCCGGATCGGCGACGAAGGAGTCGCCGTCGCCGTGAAGGATATCGTCCCAGGTCAGGCCGCCCAGGGTGCGCTCGGTGTCGTTGTCCTGGCTGCCGCCGCCCACCAGGTTGGGGCCGGCGGGGGAGGAGCCCAGGGTATTGAACTGGGTGAGGATAAGGCCGTTGCTGGCCTTGGACCAGCTCCCCGCGGTCTCGGCGAAATCGCGCCGCCAGACGCCGTGGTCGTTGCCGACATAGACGATCCGGTGGTCGGCCGACGAGAAGGCGGCGGCGTGCTGGTCGGAGAGCGTTCCGTCCTCGGAGCTCCAGTGGTCGCCGCTGTCGTCGCTCCTCTCGAGTCCTTGAGCCCCGGTCAGGAGGGTCTTCGAGTCGGCCGGATCGACGGCCAGGAGCTCGCTCCAGTAGCCGTAGGGATCGCCGCCGTGGTCGCCCAGGGAGGTCCAGGTGTTTCCGGACAGCCGGTAGACCGTCTGATCGACCTTGGCGTAGCTGGTGTGTGGCATCGAGGGGCTGATGGCGATCAGGACCAGCGAGAACGGGGAGCCGCCGGTGGTCAGGGCCAAACCGTTGTTGAGGGTTGAGGTGTTGCCGGTCAGGGTATCGATCTTCAGAATTCCCGTGCCGGTGACGCCCGCCCAGAGCGTCTTGGCGTCGTCCGGGTCGAGGGCGAGGCTCTGGACGTTGATCTCGGCCGTCAGCCGGTTCCAGGTCTTGCCGCCGTCGGCCGAGCGAAAGATCCCTCCCGAGCCCCCGGCGTAGAGGATGACCGTGTCGGGATCGCCGCTGACCGACGCCGGATCGACGGCGAGCGACGTGACGTCCAGGGTGCCGAAGTCGCCACTCGCGGTCCAGGTCCCCGGCCGGCCGTTCTGGGTGGAGCGCAGAACGCCCACGCCCGGGTAGGAGGGGAAGATCGTGGTGTCGGCGAACTCCACCTGACCGGTGCCGGCGTAGACCGTGACGTCGCCGTCCGGCGCGGCAGGATCGGTGAGGTGGACGGCGAGCGAGCCGACGGCGAGCGAGCCCTCATCGCGCATCAGCGGGCTCCAGGTCGTGCCGCTGTCGCGGGTGATCCAGACCCCGGCGTTGGCGGCGCCGGCATAGAGGGTCTTGCCGCGGGTCGGATGGGCGGCCAGGGCGCGCACCCGGCCGTTGATGTTGCGCGGCCCCAGGGAAGTCCACTGGCAGGCGGGCCGGCGGGGAGGGGGAGGGCCGGGGCGCGGCATCCGCCCCTTCTGCCTCAGAGCGCGTTCCAAGGCGCCTGGCGGGACTGCGTCGCGCTGGGAGGAGGGCGCTTTCGCAAGCCGGCCGAGCAGATCCTCCTCCGCCTCCCGGGCATGGAGCGCCAGCGACAGGTCGGCGCCGCGCCCCGCCGGCACGGTGATCCGCGTCTGCCGCGTCTGGTATCCGCGCGCCGCCGCCTCCACCTCGTAGACGCCCGGCGGCACGGCGAGCACGTAGCGGGTAACCCCCCCGGAGGCCTCCGCGCGGAAGCGCCGCCCCGGTTCGGCGACCGCGGTGAGCACGAGGGAGCTCGCCACCGCGAGCGGCTGCCCCGCTTCGTCGGTCAGGTGGAGCGCGACCTCGGGTTTCGGCTGCGCGGCGGCGACGAGGGGCGGCAAGAGAACGGCGACGAAAGCGATGACGTGCGATGCGCGCATACGGGGGCCCCCAGGCACAGGAGAAGGTGAGGAAGAAACCTCGAACGGTTTAGGCGCCGGGACCGGCGGGCGCGTTACGCCAGAACAAAAAAATGCCGCCGTCCCGTGAGGAACGGCGGCCGTGGAGACTGAGCCGAACGATCAGGGACGGCTCAGTGGGGAATGCTGGCGAAGGTGCCGTCCTCGAGCGGCGTCTCGAACAGGAGGCGCCCCTCGCGGTAGCTGGCGCCCCGGAGGGTGAGGGCGAGGGCGTCGCCCAGATCCTCGGCGAGGTGGATCTTCAACGTCTCCCGCACCTCGCGGGGCAGATCGTCGAGATCGGCCTCGTTGTCCTTCGGCAGCAGGATCTCGCTGATTCCGCTCCGCACGGCGCCGAGGACCTTCTCCTTGACGCCGCCGATCGGCAGCACCCGGCCGGAGAGGGTGATCTCGCCGGTCATCGCGAAATCGTGCTTCGCCTTGCGGCCGGAGAGGGCGGAGACCATGGCGGTGGCCATCGCGACACCCGCGGAGGGACCATCCTTCGGGATGGCGCCCGCCGGCACGTGGACGTGCAGGTCGCGGTCGAAGCACTCGGGCGCGATGCCGAGCGAATCGGCGTGCGACCGGGCGTAGCTCCAGGCGGCCCGGGCCGACTCCTTCATCACGTCGCCGAGCTGGCCGGTGAGCACCAGCTCGCCCTTTCCCTTCATGGTCGAGACCTCGACGAACATGATGTCGCCACCCATCGGCGTGTAGTACATGCCGGTGGCGACGCCCACCTGATCCTCGCGGGAGGCCCGCTCGGGGTGGACCTTCGGCCGGCCGAGGAGCTCGTGCACCTTGTCGGCGTCTACATCCACCCGCTCGACCTCGCGGGCGGCGATCTTGCGGGCGACCTTGCGGCCGAGCTTGCCGAGCTCGCGCTCGAGCTGCCGGACGCCGGACTCGCGGGTGTAACCGGTGATCACCTCGGCCAAGGCGGCGTCGCTGATGTCGATCTGCTCCGTCTTCAGGCCGTTCTCCTGGAGCTGCCGCGGCACCAGGAAGCGCTGGGCGATCGCCAGCTTCTCCCGCTCCGTGTAGCCGGAGAACTGCACCACCTCCATGCGGTCGAGCAGCGGCCCGGGGATGTTCTGGATGAAGTTCGCCGTGGCGACGAACAGCACCTCCGACAGGTCGAACGGCACGCCGAGGTAGTGATCGGTGAACGAGTCGTTCTGCGCCGGATCGAGCACCTCCAGCAGCGCGCTCGACGGATCGCCCTGGTAGGAGGTGCCGAGCTTGTCGACCTCGTCCAGCAGGAAGACCGGGTTTTTGGTGCCGGCCTGGCGCAGGCCCTGGATGATGCGGCCGGGCATGGCGCCGACGTAGGTGCGCCGGTGGCCGCGGATGTCGGCCTCGTCGCGCACGCCGCCGAGGGAGATGCGCACGTACTCGCGCCCCATCGACCGCGCGATCGACTTGGCGACCGAGGTCTTGCCGACGCCCGGAGGGCCGACGAAGAGGAGGATCGGACCCTTGGACTTCCGCTTCTCCTCGGCGGTGGCGGTGGGCGGCACCACCTCGTCCTTGCCGAAGCCGGCTCCGAGGACACCGACCTCGTCGCTGGCGAAGCTGTTGATCTCGTCGGTGGCCTCGGCGGCCTCCTCGGCCTTGACGGCGTCCTCCTCGGCCTGCCGGAGCTGGCGGACGGCGAGGAACTCGAGCACCCGGTCCTTGACGTCGCCCAGGGCGTAGTGATCCGTGTCGAGGATCTCGGACGCCGTGGGGATGTCCAGATGCTCGGGGCTGCGGGTGTTCCACGGCAGCTCGGCGATGGTCTCGAGATAGGTGCGGATCACCTGGCTCTCCATCGCCTCGCGGCCCATGCGGCTCAAGCGGCTCAGCTCGCGGTCGACCTCCTTGCGGACGCCCGCCGGCAGCTCGAGACCGGCGAGCTTCTCGCGCAGCTCGTCGATGTCGTTGCCCCCCTCCCCCTCGCCGAGCTCCTTCTGGATCGCCTTGAGCTGCTCGCGCAGGAGCATCTCGCGCTGGCGGTCGCCGAGCTCTTCCTGGACCTTGCTCTTGATGTCCTCCTGGGCCTCCAGCACGTTGAGCTGCCGCTGGACGTGCACCAGGACGCGCCGCATGCGCTCCTCGACGGAGAGGGTCTCGAGCAGCATCTGGCGCTGCGTCTTGCTCAGGTCGGTGTAGCCGGCCACCAGGTCGGCGAGCCGGCTCGGCTCTTCCACCCCTTCGAGCACCTGCTGGACGACCTCTTCAGGCAGGCCGGCCTTGGTGCCCAGCTCCGCCGCGCGCTCCCGCAACTCCTTGGAAAGAGCGACGAAAGCCGGATCCTGTGAATTCAGAGGCTGCATCTCCTCGGCCTCGCGGACGATGGCCTGCAGATAGCCATCCTTCTCGACGATCTTCATCGCGATCCCGCGGTTCTCGCCATGGAGGAGAAGCTGCATGCCGGCGAGCCCCCGCTGGAGCTGGCCGATGCGGGCCACGGTGCCGATGGTGTGGAGCACCTCGGGGGTGACCGGCTGAACGTCCTCACGCTGAGACACCGCGAACACCAGCCGCCCAGGCGTGTTCAGAGCGGCTTCAATCGCCTTCAAGGTGGCGGGCTTGCCGGCGTTGATCGGCGCCGTCACGCCCGGCAGCAGCACGAAGTCCCTCAGCGGTAGAACGGGAAGGGTCATTCTTTCACTCATCTGGATCTCCTTGTCGACCGCGGCGCCTCAGAGGGTCGTGGTCTCGTATCAGGATAACCAGGGGATGGGGGTGTCCATTCCAGACTTGCGTGCCGGCCACTCAGTATGTCTAATGTTGAGGACCAGGGACTCAGACTATCGCCTGTATTCGATGTACCGCGCCGTCTCGTCGGCCACCTCGCGGCCGAAGATGGTCTCGACAATATGGAACGACATGTCGATCCCGGAGGCAACGCCGGCGGAGGTGATGATGCCGTCGTCGACCACCCGCTCGTCGCGCTCGACGGTGATCTCGGCGTCCAGGGAGGCGAGGAGATCGAGGGAGGCCCAGTGGGTGGTGGCGCGGTGACCCTTGAGGAGGCCGGCCTGGGCGAGCAGCAGGGCGCCGGTGCAGACGGAGGAGACCTGGCGCGCCGCCGCGGCCGTCCGCCGGATCCAGCCGAGCATCTCGTCGTCGTGGAGGAGCGTGCGGGTGCCGAACCCGCCCGGCACCAGGAGGAGGTCGATCCGGGGGTTGTCGGCGAAGGCGTGATGGGGGATGACGCCGAGGCCGCCGGTCGCGGTGACCGGCTCGCGGGTGCGGGCGATCGTGAACACGCGGAACGGCGCGCTAGCCTCCGAGCGGCGGGACTCGACGCCGGGAGTGAGGCGGGTGCGCGAGAACACCTCGAAAGGCCCCGCGAAGTCCAGCACCTCGACGTCGTCGAAAATCAGAATGCCCACCTGGATGCGGTCCATGCTTCCCCCTCTCTCGTTTACCGGCGCGGATCGTCCTCGATCTTCACGATAACGATACATCGGTCCGTGAACGGGAATCAGAAGCGATCCGCTATCCTTCTCAGGGATGGCCATGCACACGACCTCCTCTTCCTCCTCTTCGCCGGCCCGCGAGCGCTTCGCGGCGATCGCCGAATTGCCGGACGAGCGCATCGACCTCGCCGAGGCGGCGCTCTGGATCGCCGCCGAGGAGCAGCCCGGTCTCGATCCCGCCCTCTGGCTCGCCCGGCTGGACGAGATGGCCGACCGGCTGCGCCCGCGCCTGCGGAGCGTGCCCGATGAGCTCGACCGGGTGGAGCGGCTCGCCGGCTTCCTGGTCGACGAGGTCGGGCTGCGCGGCAACGCCGAGGACTATTACGATCCCCGCAACAGCCTGCTGAACGAGGTGCTCGCCCGCGGGCTGGGGATCCCGATCACCCTCGCGCTCGTGTATATGGAGGTCGGCCGGCGGGCCGGGGTGCCGCTCGACGGCGTGGGGTTCCCCGGCCACTTCCTGCTGCGCCATTCGCTCTGCCCGCGCCTCCTCTTCGACCCCTTCGACGGCGGCCGGCTGCTGACTGAAGAGGACTGCCGGGCGATGCTCGACCGCCTGAGCGGCGGCACGCTGGCCTTCGATCCGCGGCTGCTGAAGCCGGCGGGCCCGCGCCACATCCTGATCCGCATGCTCAACAACCTGCGGCGGGTCTATCTCCATCGCGGCGAGTTCCTGCGCACCATCGGCGCCCTCGACCGCGTGCTGCTGCTCGATCCGGACGACGTGGGGGCGCGGCGCGACCGCGGCCTG
>JBDSHF010000106.1:0-11726 GCA_039918595.1 Thermoanaerobaculia bacterium | reverse complement strand
CCGATCGAGGCGTTGCCCTGGTAGCCGAAGTCGACGTCGGCGCGGGTCTGGCCGCCGACGACGGTGACGGCCGCCTCATGGGGCGTCGCGATGCCGTCGAGGTCGTAGGTCGGCGTCAGGCCGCCCGGGAGGTACGTGTCGTCGACGCGCACCGTGTAGCTGCCCGCCCGCACGTTGATGAAGGAGTAGTTGCCGTCGCCGTGCGTGGTGTCGGCCGCGACGAAATCCCCGTTCGAGTCGAACAGATTCACGGGAACGCCGTTGATGCCCGGCTCGCCGGCATCCTGCACGCCGTTGCCGTTGAAATCGCTCCACACGCGGTCGCCGATGGCGCCCGGCCGGCGGTAGCCAAAGTCGCAGGTGAGCACGTTGTCGTTGTTGATCGTCTCCGTGCACTGTTCAGGAGTGGTCGGCGTGTACCCCCCGAGGGTTCCACCGCCCTCGCCCGAGTAGTTCGAAGCCGCGATCCGGACGGTGTATCTGTAGGCCTCGACCTCGAACGAATAATGGCCGCTGGCATCCGTATGGGTCGTGCTGACCAGCGCTCCGTTCTCGTCCAGAAGCTGCATCTCGACGCCGCCGATGCCCGGCTCGCCGGGATCCTGGACGCCGTTTTCGTTCTCATCGGCGAAGACCGTATCGCCAATGAGATAAGGACGAAGAGGCCGGCAGGGCTCTCCCGCCTGGTTCACGCAGAGCGCTCTTCCCGGCAGAAGGATAGCGTTGAGATTCTGCATGTCGACGCCCTGAATGCTGGCCCGGTAAATGCCGGGGGGAACCAAATCGGTGTGGTAGTCCATTTGACTTCGATCGAATGGATCGGTCGAAATCTTGAACTGCTCCCACTCCTGGTTACCCGAGGGGTTGTTGTTGGCAAACGCTTGACTGTCTGGAAAAACCACGTCGTAGCGTACGGACGGCGTCTTCAAAAGATAGATGCCGCTACCCGCGGGGTTGCGGTCGTCCGGTGGGTTGCCCGTACTGGGGATCAAGCCCAGGGCCACACCCTCGAAGAGGGTGTCGAGAGTGGACCACGCGGGCTTGAAGGGTAGGTTAGGCGTATCCGGGTCATCCGTATCACTGTTCGTGCCGTCGAATTTGCCGCGATCGAAGTCACCGTCCCAGACGGTGATGTCGCGCTGGCTTACCGGCTGATCGAAGTAGAAGTCGAACGAGCCGTCGTAAGTGCTTGGTACGGCAGAGGTCGGATAGTTTGGATAAACGATTCTGAGATCAGAGGCGCCCGTAACATTGGCAATATAAGAGAACGGTTCGGGCGAGGGAAACAGCGACGATCCCCCCACCACCGCGCCGCCTGTACGGATTTTAAATGCGTTGAGAGTGACCACGGCCGGAGTGGTCAGTTGAATGCGCAACAGGTAAAAATAGTTGCCACTCGGCGCCTTGGCCGATGGAGTGGCGTTGACCGTATAGTCGCTCCAGGCGTTATCCGGCATAGAGGTGGAGAGTACCGAGGGCGCTCCGGAGAGCGGGGCCACAATTGTCGCTGCGTGATCGCGGTTCGGATCAGCGTACAAGGCATAGCTAAACGTCGCTGCCGCACTCGTGTCCCAGTGCGATAGGCCAGCTCCGTCGAGTCCTTTCGCATCGCCGTCGAAAACGCCGACTGTGAAGGTTGTAGTTCCTTTAGGGACCGAGATCTCCAAGTCCAGGGTCGGCTGGCTCAGGGTGATCAGACCGGTTCCGTTGGCGATTGCCAAGAACCGAGCGTCGGTCGGATCGCAGGACGGCAGACAGTTGTAGGTTACTTGCCCCCATGCTGAGCCTGTCAGCAGCAGGGCGAGCAACGCGCCGAACTTCCATCGCAAAGAAAGCATAAAAGAGTTCTCCTCTCATCCTCCAACCCTGCCCCGAAGGGGGCAGGGGGATTGAACGAATCTAGGGATACGTGAAATCAGTTTGACAACCGGCCGTCAGGAGATCGTCAGCCACCGGTCCGCGGTTTTTTTCTACTCCGGCTCCAGGTGAGCCGTCCCCGCCTCCCCGTTGGTCCGCATCCGCCGGATCACCAGCTCGCCGAGCTCCTGGGGATCGCTCACATAGCGTTCCTCCCCGGTCTCGAGATCGCGGATGGAGCAGCGGTTGAGGGGTTCCCCCTGGGGCTCCTGCTCGCGGGGCTCTTCCCAGCAGCGGATCAGCCAAGACTTGGTCGGAATTTTGGGTCTAGCTCTTTCTTCGCTCACGGAGGTTCACCTCTCGGGGCTCATGGGTTCAAGGGGACATGGACCGATGTGAGGCGAGTATCGGGCGGGAGCGTCAGCCAATCGTCAGGGGCCAGGACTGAGATAGAATAGGGGTGATCTGACAACCCAGGGATTGCGTACCACGACTGAAGGTCGAACTTCAGCGAAGGGGCGGATTCCGCAAGGTAGACATCTTGAACAAGATCCGTGTGCGCCTCCTCGGAGGATTCGAGGTCTGGGACGGCGACCACCAAGTCGCCGGTTTCGAATCGCAAAAGGTCCGGGCCCTCCTGGCCTATCTGGTCTGCCACCGGCGCCGGGCGTTCAGCCGGGACCACCTGGCCGCGCTGCTGTGGCCGGAGCGCGAGGCCGACGGAGCCCGCCACGCCCTGCGCCAGGCGATCTACAACCTGCGCGCGAAGCTGCCGGCGGGTGAGAACCTGCTGGTGAGCAGCCATATGGAGATCGGGCTCCACCCCCAGGCGGACTGCTGGGTCGACGTCGAGGCTTTCGAGGACGCCGTGCGCCTGGGCTCGGAACAGACGGTCGACCCGCACCACCTGTCCGCGGCGGTCCAGCTCTACCGGGGGGACTTCCTGGGGGGCTTCTTCGTCAAGGACAGCCAGGCTTTCGAGGAGTGGCTGCTCCCCGAGCAGGTGCGGCTGCGCGACACCGCCGTCGACGTGCTGCACCGGCTGATCGAGAGCTACCGCCGGCGCGGCGAGTACCGGTTCGGGGTCCATTACGCCCGCCGGCTGATCGCCATCGAGCCGCTCTCGGAGGAGGCGCACCGCGAGCTGATGCGCCTGGCCGCCCTGGCGGGGCAGCGCAACCGGGCGCTCGCCCAGTATGAGGAGCTGTCGAACCTGCTGCGCGACGAGCTGGGGGTCGAGCCCCTCGCCGAGACCCGGACACTCTATGAGTCGATCCTCTCCCAGGCGGTGAAGGAGGATACCGGGCCGGATCAGGCGGAGCCCATCGGGCCGATCATCCCCCTGGTCGGCCGCGGTGCCGCCTACGGCCAGTTGCAGGAGGGGTGGACCCGCGCGCTCGCCGGAACCGTCCATCTCACCCTGGTCGCCGGCGAGCGGGGGATCGGCAAGACCCGGCTGATCAAGTCCTTCCTCGACGCCACCACCTCCAAGCGGCGCTGTGGCGTGCTCAAGGGGCGGTGCTACGAGATGAGCCCGCTGGTGGCCTACCGGCCGTTCCTCGAGATCCTGCGCGGCGCGCTGACAGAGGAGGCCGAAGGGGGAACCCAGAGCCTGGCGGAGGTGCCCGCGGAGGTGCTGGAGGACATCGTCCGCCTCGTCCCCGAGCTGCGCGACCTGCGGCCGGACCTCCCGGCGCCGGCGCCGCTGTCACGCTTCGAGGACCGGCGGCGGCTCTTCGCCTCGGTGGGGATCTTCTTCGACAAGATGTGCCGCAGCGACGATCCGCTGATCCTGTTCCTCGACGACCTCCACCTGGCGGACCGCGACACGCTCGACCTGCTGATGTTTCTCCTCTCCCGGCTCGAGGGGGCGATCTGGATCGTCGCCTCCGGACGGACGGACGAGCTGGACCGGGACCACCCGTTGAACCAGATCCTCCGCCGTGGCGAGAAGGACGGCCGGGCGACACGGCTGGAGGTGGAGCGGCTGGACCTCGCGGCGCTCGAGGAGATCGCGGAGTCGCTGGTCGGCGAGTCGCAGGCGGCCGAGCTGGCCGGATTCCTGGAGTTGAAGAGCGAGGGCGTGCCGCTGGCGGTGACCGAGCTCGTCAATTATCTATGGGACGAGGGGATCCTGACCCCTCAGCGCGCCGGACGCTGGACTCTGCCCGCCTCCCTGAGCGAGATCGAGGTGCCGTCGGACCTCGACGAGCTGATCCGGCTGCGTGTCCGCCGCCTCCCCAACTCGACCCGGCGCCTGGGCACCCTGGCGGCGATCCTTGGCCAGACCTTCGACGTGCATCTCCTGCAGGAGGCGGCCGACGAGCATGCCAAGGTCGTGGAGATCGGCCTCGAGATCCTGCTCAAGCGGTGGCTGATCCGGCAGTTCGTCCACTTCTGGAGCGACGGCCAGCGGGACGAGGACATCGTGCTGTGGGCTCGCGGCCCCCGCCGGGGGAGCTTCGAGTTCGCGCACAGCCGCGTCCGGGGGGCCATCTACGGCGAGCTCAATCCGCTGCGCCGGCAGGCCATGCACGGGCAGGTGGCGGAGGCGCTCGAGAGCCTGCTGGGAGCGCGCGACTGCGAGGTCCTGGCCTATCACTACACAGCCGCCAATCAATGGGAGAAGTCACTCCCCTTCCTGGAGCGCTCCCTCCAGCGGGCGCTGGCGGTGCAGGCGGGGGACGCTGCCCGCCGCTACTGCGATCAGGCGATCGAGGTGCTGAGCCGGCTGGCGGCCGGCGCCCGTAGCGAGGCGGTCGCAGAAAGATGGCGGGGGGAGCGCGAGGTGATGCGCGAGCAGGCGGCGGCGCTCTCGCCAGGCTGATGAGCCCTGGCTAAAGAGCCCGGCTAGCGGGCGATGCGGCGGACGCCGCCGATCCTCGGCTCCACCGCCGGGGCGAAGCCCAGAACCTCGGCCTTGATCTCCTCTCTCTGCAGGCGCGAGAGGCGGCGGGCTTCCATGGCGAGCCCCATCTGGCGCATGGCGAGGATGACCGAGAACTCGAGCAGCACCAGCATCACGCCGAGCGTCGTCTGGCCGGTCACGGCGACCACCAGCGCCAGAACACAGAAGGAGAGGACGACGCCGTAGATCACGGCGACGATGCGCGAGCGCTCGCCGCCGAAGTGGGCGAGGAGGTGGTGGAGGTGCTTGCGATCGGCGTGGAACATGCGCAGGAAGCGGTCGGTCACCGCCCCCTTCGGACGATCGAGGAAGCGGACGCCCATCACCAGCAGGGTGTCCATCACCGGCACGCCGAGCGCGAGGATCGGCACCAGGATCGCCACCGCCGCCGGCGCCTTCAGCGAGGAGTGAACGGTGGTGGCGGCGAGCAGGAACCCCAGCATCAGCGAGCCGGAGTCGCCCATGAACACGCGCGCCGGCTCCCAGTTGTGGCGCAGGAACCCAACGCAGGAGCCGGCCACGGCGGCCATCAGGATCACGGTGCCGGCGTTCCCCTGCAGCATGGCGTAACCGAGGAAGCTCACCGAGATGATGGCGACGACGCCGCCGGCCAGCCCGTCGAGCCCGTCGATCAGGTTGATCGCGTTGGTGACGCCGACGATCCAGAGCAGCGAGACGAAGCCTCCGAACAGCCCGAGGTGAACCTCGCCCAGGACCGGCAGGCGCAGCACCTCGAAGGCCCAGCCGGCGTGGACGAGCGGCCACGCCGCCACCACCTGGACCAGCAGCTTCTTGGCCGCCGAGACCCCCACCAGGTCGTCGATGATGCCGACCACGAAGACCAGCAGCGTGCCGAACACCAGCGCGAGCAGCTCGTCGCGCCCGATCGCGGTCCCCAGCCTGCCCCAGAGCAGGATGGCCGCGACACTGCCGCCGAGAGCGAGGCCCATGGCGATGGCGACACCCCCCAGGCGGGGCACGGCCCCCTTCTGCAGCTTGCGTTCCCCAGGGTGATCCAGAGCGCGGAACAGTACCGCCAGGCGCGCGATGGGCGGCACCATCAAATTGGTGGCCAGCGCGGCGACAAAGGCTGCGCCAATGGCATACGGCAGAATCCCGTTCATACGGCTACTCCTCCCGCGACCGGACGCCTCTCGGCGTACCCGAAACTGCACTGTTGATCGCTAGTTGTGGGGGTATCTTACAACTTATTTGGTTTTGTGCAAGTGCCCGATGTCTTCCAGCGCACGCGCGACCCCTGCCGAATCTCCAACGTCCATCCGTAGATAGGAGCCGGGGGGCAGGCCTCTGGAGCCCAGGAGGTGGACATCCGAGCCGGCGCTGCCGATGTACAAGAGGGGGCGGCCGGACTGGACGCAGCCGTAGACCTTGGAGGGGAGGACATAGCCCACGAAGCCGTCGCGCAGGGTGATCAGGTGGGCGTCCGGGGTGACCAGGAGCCGCGGCAGCAGCTCCAGCGGCACGGGGCGGCCACGGTGGACCGGCAGCCCCTCGCGGCGCAAAATCTCCTCGACCCGGTCGGCCTTCGAGCCGGTGGCGTTGAGCCAGAGGGCCACCCGCCCCGATCCCTCCCGCGATTTTTCGAGGTGATGGCGGCGGTACCCCTCGACGAACGTCTCGTGGTCGTGGGCGACGCCGAAGTTACCGGAGTAGAGGAGGATCGCGTAACCGGCGAGCTCCGCCGGCCGCTCCAGCGGCTGCGTGCCCGGCGGGATCTCGACCGGCGAGGGGTCACGCTTGAGCACGATCCGGCCGGGATCGATGCCGAGGTCGAGCAGCCGCCGGCGCTGGTCCTCCCCCAGCACCTCGAAGCGGTCCACCCGGCGGCGCAGCGCCACCGTCCAGCGGTGGAAGAGCCGGAGCGGCGCCGGGACCTTCCCCATCTCGGCCATCAGGCACTCGGGGTGGAAGTCGGTGATCCGGTAGGTGAGCCGCTTGCCGAGCAGGAGGTTCAGGGGGACGAGGAGCTGGATCAGGAAGGGGGGGCTGCCGGTGAACAGGATCTCGTCCGCCGCGCGCAGCTCCCGGCGCAGCCGCCAGACCAGCCCGAGGTCGGTCCGCGCCGTCCACAGCGCCCGGGAGCGGAAGTCCGCGCGGTCGTAGACCGTCGCCCGCCGGCGGACGATCCGCAGCCGTCCGCTCCCCGGCCGCTCCTCCTCGACCGAATCGGCCGCCGAAGAGAGGCCGGCGAGGACCACGTCCTCCCCCCGGGCCGCGCGTTCGCGGGCGAACAGGAGGCTGTACTGGCCGACCGCGCCGAAATCGGGCGGCAGCCAATCGCAGAGATAGACGAGGCGGTGCGCGCGCGGGCTCAGACGGCGCTCCCGGCCGGGACTCCCTGGGGGCTCAGCGCCGGCGCGGGGGAGTAGCGCCTGTCCTTCAAGCGCAGGAAGGGCTGCTCGAGCCAGCGGAACGACAGGTGGGCGATCAGGATGGTAGCCCCCAGGGCCGTCGCGTAGTAGGCGACACAGTAGAGGACGAGGTGCGCCCGCCACCAGGGCATGGCCCGGAAGAGGGCCGAGGTCCCGTAGACGGCCACCATGTGCCACATGTAGATCCCGTAGGAGATCGTCCCCAGGTATTCGAAGACGGGGTTGGCGAGCCGCACGACGTTGCGGGGGTTGGCCGCCACCGTGACGATCAGCCAGGCGTAGAGGACGAGCTGGACGATCTCCTCGCCGAACCACCCCCAGGGGAGACGACCCGCCAGGTAGTACTCCACGAGCAGCGCGAGGAGGAGGAACTGCGCGGCGCGGCTGGCGAAGAAGGGCAGCGCGAGGAACCGCTCCCGGCGATGCTGAAGGGCCCAGGCGCTCAGCGCCCCGGCCGCCATGAAATGGAACCGGAGCTGGCCGACGATCGTCTGCGCCGGGCCGGCGCCGAAGATCCGGCCATGGTTCAGGCAAAAAATCGCGAGCGAGAGGCTCAGCAACCCCAGGGCCAGGAGGGGCAGCACCCGGTGGAAGCGCTTCAGCGCCGGCGCCCAGGCGAGATAGAACTGCTCCTCGACGCCGATCGACCAGAGGGGGTTGAGGATGCCGCCCACCCGGTAGAGGCCGTTCATCACGTTGGGGAGAAAGAGCGTATAGAGGAGAGCGGCCAGGCCGAGGTCGTACTCCACCGGATAGCGGATGCCGAGGCGGGGGAGCAGGCCGTTGTAGAACGCCAGCCCGATCAGGACGATGGCGAAGTAGAGCGGCCAGATCCGGCAGGCGCGCCGCAGGTAGAAGCGCCCCACTCCGATCGCCCCGGTACGCCGCCGCTCCGCGAGGAGCAGGTAGGTGATCAGGAACCCGCTCAGGGTGAAGAAGAACGCCACCGCCGGAGCGCCGCGGAAGAACAGGGCGCCCCAGTGCGGGTTGGGGATGCCCGCGCTCCCCTGGTTCATCGGGATATGGTCGAGGACGACGAACAGCGCGGCGAGGAAGCGCAGGCTATCCAATCCCTTGAAATGAACCTTGCCCGTCTCCATCGCCGTCCCCTTCTTCCGCCGCGCTTATTCTTCCGCCGCGCCTAGCGTTCGGTGAGCATCTCCTGGAGATAGCCGCTCACCGCCTCGCGCTCGCGGCTCCCGAAGTACCAGTCGATTGTCCGGTGGAGGCCGTCCATGAACTTCATCCGCGGCTCCCAGCCGAGGAGCTCCCGGGCCAGGCGGTTGCTCGCCACGCGGTTGAGCGGTCCGGTCGGCATGTGGGGGAGGAACTTGATCTCGGCTTCCTGGCCGGTGTAGCGCAGCACCTCGTGGACGGCGTCGATCACGCGCGTGCGCTCCTCGGTGCCGAGGTTGACGGCCGTGCCGTCCTCGATCTTCTCGGCGGCGAGCACCATCCCGCTCACGATGTCCCCGACGTAGGTCCAGTTGCGGATCTGGGTGCCGTCCCCCCAGACCTCGAACGGGTTCTGGCGGACGAAGGCGCGGGCGATCATGGCGATCACGGCGTGGTTCTCGACCCCACGCTCGCCGTAGACGGTGAAGAACCGGCAAGAGGCGGACTTGAAGCCGAAGTCCCGCGCGTAGGAGCGCAGCGTCATCTCCGTCATCAGCTTGGCCCAGCCGTACATGTTGTCGGCGTCATAGGGGGGCCCGACCATCTCCTCGGTGAGATAGAGCTCCTGGCTGACGTCGCTCTGGAGGTGGTTGGGGTAGACGCAACCCGACGAGGCGAAGACGAACTTGCCGGCGCCCGCCTCGTAAGCCGCCTTGATCAGCATGCCGTCCATCGCCAGGTTCTGGGCGCAGGCGGCCTGGTGGAGATCCACGAAGCCGCGCCCGCCGTGGATGGCGGCGAGATGGAAGATGACGTCCATCCCCTCGACCATGCGCTGGGGGACGCCGGGCTGGAGGAGATCCTCCTGATGAAACTCGACGATGCCGGCGTCGATGGCCGGCTGAATGTTGGCCAGGCGCCCGCTCGTCAGGTCGTCCACCACGCGGATCGACCGCGCGCCCTTCGCGACGAGCTCATCGATCAGGTGGGAGCTGATGAACGAAGCGCCTCCGGTGACCAGGACCTTCTGCTGATTCCAATCCATATTCTACTTCTCCTCCGTCCCGCGGGAAGGCCGCCAGCCGGAATGTTGGGAATGATCGGGTTAGTGTAATCGGGAACAGAGGAATGCGCAAAACGAGCCGGCCGGCGGCTCAGGCGGTGAGCCAGCCGGGGACCTGGCGCAGATCCTCGAACAGCGCATCGGGGGACCAGAGCGCCAGCAGCGCGGGGGTGCGGATGCCGCAGCCGACGGCGACGGTGCGGAGGCCGAGGGCGCGGCCGCTCGCCACGTCCACCTCGGTATCGCCCACCAGCACCGATCCCGGACCCCAGGAGATCCCGGACCCGCGCAGCAGGGGCACCTTGGCCGCGGGCGTGCCGTCCCCCCGGCCGGCGATCACGTGCTCGAAGTAGAGGGAGAGGCCGGTCCTGATGAGCTGCCGCTCCAGCCGGTCCGGGTGCTGGCGGAGGGTGACGAGCGCGAGTTGGCCCAGCCCGTCCAGCTCCTCCAGGACGTCCCCCATCCACGGCCAGGGTTCGTCCAGCTCCAGGTACTTCGAGTCCTCGATCCAGCGGAGCCGTTCCGCCTCGGCCCGGGCGGTGACCTCCGGAGGCAAGCCGGTCCGCGCCAGGATCTCCGCCTCGGCAACGAGGTTCCGCTTCGCCGCCCAGTAGGCCGTCCGCGGCAAGGGCCAGCCGCCGAAGCGCTCGACGATGTCCTCATGGACCTGGTGATAGCGCCGGGAGACGTCGAGCACCGGCCCGTCGAGGTCGAGGAAGATCCAGGGCCGGCTCACGCGCCGCGGAACCCCCGGCCGTCCAGCCGCGCCCGCAGCCAGGGCTCGAGCATGGCGTACCAGTCGCGCCCGGGGCGGATCTTGGAGTAGCGGCCAGCCTCCGGGTAGCGCATGGTGACGGGCACCTCGACGGAACGAATTACGGGATCGAGCAGGATCTTGGCATAGAGGTAGTACTCGAAACCATAGGTGTGGAGCCACGGCGCGTGCCAGTCGAACTCCGCCCGCCGCAGCAGGGCGAGCCGGAAGGCCCGGAAGCCGCAGGTGGCATCGCTCAGCCGCGCGCCGGTCGCGAGGCGGACGAAGACGTTGACCAGGGGGATCGACCGCCGCCGGAACTCCGGCAGGTTGGGCGAGCTCCCGCCGGCGAGGAAGCGGCTGCCGTTGACGTAGTCGGCCTCCCCCCCGAGGATCGGCGCCAGGAGGCGGGGGATCTCGGCAGGCAGCATCTTGCCGTTCGCCGCCATGGCGCCGAAGACCTCATACCCCCGCTCCAGCGCCCAGTCGATCGCCCGCATATAGCCGTAGCCCACCCCCAGATTGCGCGGCAGATCGAGGAAGGGGTGGCCGCTCTCGCGCACCAGGACCTCCGAGCCGTCGCTCGAGCCGTTGTTGACCAGGAGCAGCTCGACGCCGGGAGGCGCCGCCTCGCGAAGCTCGGCGAGCACCCGGGGGAGCTCCAGGACCTGATTGAAGACGGGAGCGAAGAAAAGGGCTTTCATCAAACTCAACACTATAATCCCGGCTCTTATGACGCCCCGACGCATCCTGGTGACCGGCGCGGGCGGTTCCCCCTCCACCAACTTCGTGCGCTCGCTGCGCGAATCGGGGGAGCCGTTCCATCTGATCGGAGCCGACTGTAACAAGTACTACCTCCAGCGCGCCGAGACCGACGAGCGCCATCTGATCCCCGAAACCTCCGATCCGGACTACATCCCGATCCTCCAGGGGCTCGTCGCGGAGACCGGCGCCGAGCTGATCTACAGCCAGCCGGACCAGGAGATCCTTGCCATCTCCCAGCATCGGGACGAGATCGGCGCCCGCACCTTCCTGCCGGCTCACCGCACGATCGAGATCTGCCAGGACAAATACGAGTCCTTCCGCTGCTGGAAGGCGGCCGGCCTCACCGTGCCGGAGACGATGCTCATCGCTACCGAGCAGGACCTCGACCGCGCCTTCGAGGCGTTCGGCTCGCCCGTCTGGCTGCGCGCCATCGTCAGCCCCGGGGGCGGCAAGGGGAGCTTCCGGGCCGAGAACCCGCGCGTGGCCCGCGCCTGGCTCGACTTCTCCGAGGGGTGGGGGAACTTCACCGCCGCCGAGTGCCTGCGGCCGGACTCGATCACCTGGACGGCGCTCTACAAGGATGGCGAGCTGATCGTCGCTCAGGGTCGAAAGCGCCTCTACTGGGAGTTCGGCAATCGCGCCCCCTCCGGGGTGACCGGCATCACCGGCACCGGCGTCACCATGACCGACCCGGAGCTCGACGACCTCGCCCAGCGCGCCATCGCGGCGATCGACGACCGGCCGAACGGCATCTTCGCCGTCGACCTCACCTACGACCCGCGCGGCGTGCCGAACCCGACCGAGATCAACATCGGCCGCTTCTTCACCACCCACCTCTTCTTTACGAGGGCGGGCTTGAACCTGCCGTAC
>JBDSHF010000105.1:0-20961 GCA_039918595.1 Thermoanaerobaculia bacterium | reverse complement strand
CGCCTCCCGCCGAGCCGCCTCGGCTTTCTGCTTCCTCTTCTCCCGGATCATCTCTTCTCGCAGGTCGTCCACGACCGACCGCACCGCCGCGAGCACGGCGCGGTCGATGCTGCCGCGCTCCCCCGGGGTGAGGGTCACCGGCGAGGAGGGCTCCTCCGGAGGCTCAGCCCTGATCAGGCCGCCGAAGAACAGCAGCGCGTCGACCGCTTCCGGCGGATACCCCATGGCCGCCACACAGACATCCAACTGCTCCCGGCGCAACGGATTGTCGCCCGTCTCGTAGCGCGAGATCTGCTTGGGATCGGCCCAGCCCAGGCGGGTGGCCAGCTCCTTTTGCGACCAGCGCCGCATCGAACGCAGGTACAGCAGCGCCAGCCCCTCCACCGACGGCTTTTTTCTCTCTCCCGGCATATGGACCTCGCGATGAAGAGTTGAGCGGTGCCCCCGGCCCGCCTTCGCGATACCCGGGGGAATACAAAAGCATAGTTTATGGGAGATTTAAGTTCTTTGTCCAAGATATCTGAAAAGCTCCGTACTCTCGGGCCATGACAAGCGAGAGCGAGGCTCCAGCCCCTGACATCGAGACCGCGGCCCAGGCCGAGCTGCGGAAGATCGCCGCCGAGATCAAGGTCCTCCAGGAGAGATTGAGGGTCGTTCAGGAGAGCCTGCCGGTCGCCAACGACCAGGGCGGCGATGACGAAATGGATACCGCGACGGAGCTGCGGTCGGTCATCGACTGCGTCCTCGTGGACAGCATCGGCCCCGCCCTGAGGGACCTGCTCGCGGCAGCGGCCTACTCCCCAAAAGGCCGTCCAGGCGGCCGATGAGCTTCTTCCTCGACGACGAGGAGACGCTGGAGGAGCCGTACGGCGAGATCTGGCGTCACCTGGACCTGAGCCCGGAGAGGATCGCGGAACGCGAGAGACGCCGGGAGAGGGCCGGCCATCTCTTCGCGGAGCTGACCGGCGCGCCGCTCGACGCCCAGAGAGAGCTTCTTCGCCAGGAACGCTTCCGGAATCTCGACCTGCTCGACCGTCTTCTCGAGGAGAGCCAGGACTCTCAGCCGGCCGATCCCCCGCGGGCGGAGGACATGGCCCATCTGGCCGCCCGCCTGGCGGCGATTCTCGCCGGCGAGGAGCCCGGAGGCGGCGGCCGCCCTGCCGAGGGCCTTTGGCCTCGGCGCCAACGCGCGGCGTCTCGGCGGCGACGTGGAGGGGGCGGACGCAATGCTGGCGAAGGCGGCGCCATTCGTGGACTTTTCCGGCGAGCGCGCCCTCTACTGCCGCACCGCGGCGCTGGTCCGCTGGGAGCAGGGGCGGATCGACGAGGCCGAGGCGCTGCTCAGGCATGCGGCGCGCCTCTTCGCGGCGGAGGGGCTCGGCGGCGACGAGGCCTCCTGCCAGGGCCTCCTCGGGCTGCTCCAGATGGAGGAGCCCGGACTGGGCGATCCACTGCCCGCGCTGCTCGAGGGGTGGATCGGGACGGGCCGGGAGCTCCGTCCGGGGATCGCTCTGCGGGTGGGGCTCTCCGTGGCGACCTGCCAAGCCGGGAGCGGACGGACGGATCAGGCCCGAAACACGCTGCAAGAGGCTTGGCGCCTGTTCGCGGAGATCTCGGGATCTGGCGAGACGACCCGCGCCTACTGGCTGGAGGCGCGGGTGCTGGGCCGCCTCGGCGAAACGGCCGAAGCGCTGCAGATCCTGGAATCGGTCCGTCAAAGGCTCCTCGCCGAGCCCAGCCCTGCCGAGGCCGCCCTGGCCTCCGTCGACCTTGGACTCTTGCTCGCGGAATCGGGAAGAGCCGAAGAGATCGAGGGTCTCGCGGAGGCTCTCCGGATGTCGTTCCCGGACGAGGCCATGCTGATCGTATCCGCGGGGGGCCTCATCCGCTTCGCCGAGCTGGCCCTGGCGGGCGAAGCCGACTTGCCGCTCATGGCGCGCCACGCCGCCGCAACGATGCGCCGGACCTTCCGCGTCGCCCGCTTGAGTCTGCAGCCGATGCCTTTCGCGTGAGCGAGGGGGCGGGCGCTCTCTCCGCAGCCCTCTTCCTCCTTCGAAGCAGACCAGCCTCCCGTGGTTCAACTTAGAGGCCCTATCAAAACCTCTTTTCGTAGGGGAGGGGCTTGTCCCTCCCTCGCCCTGAAAGGGCGAAATTTGATTAGCTTGGCGCTTCAGCGCCAAGTAGGGCAGTCCCCCCTATATCCGCCCCGAGGGGGCGGTGCCCTTCATCAACGTTTCCTCAGAACAGGAAAGTTGGGGTCCGCCCCTTCAGGGCGGGGTGGGATTTTGGGGCTGCCTCCCTGGCGCTAAAGCGCCAGGCTAATCAAATTACGCCCTTTCAGGGCGAGGGAGGGGACAAGCCTCTCCCCTACGTACGAAGCCAAGTTTTGTTAGGTGCTCTTAATAGCGTGCCGCCTACGGAGAGATCCTTCGGCCCGCGTCCATCCCTATCCCGGTCGACCGGGCTTCAGCGAAAGCGTCGCTCCGGGGGCAAGGAACCCGGAGGCGCAGTCCGCGCTTGCGGGTACGGAGCTCCAGGGCAGGAGCAGCTCGAGCTGCCGTGGCAGAAGGCAGACACGGTATTCGCCGGGCGCGACTTCGGGCACCCGCAAGGTCCGATCGGCGAACGACCGAGCCTGACCATGATCGGAAGCCCACTGGCTCAGGACGGCGACAGGAACCGGCAGGCCGTTCTGATACGCGGCGAGGAACAGGTTTTCCCGCAGGAACTCGTCCTCGCTCAACGGCAGAGTAATTTCGAGGCTCCCGCTCTGTTCCGTAACCGGCAAGGGAAGCGGTTCCTTCTCGGCCTGCGCGTCGAAGGCCCTGAGGGCGAAACCCGGAGCGCTGACAATGGCCACCACTCTCGTGGCCGCCTGGGCGAGGTCGATCTGAAACCCTCCGTCGGTTCCGGTCATCGCGAGACCACCGCCACCATCCGGCGTTCTGGCCAGGACCATGACGCGGGAGCCCACGACGGGGCCGAGAGGGGATGTCACCGTGCCGGTCAGCTTCCTGGTCTGCCGCAGACGCAACTCGATCGGTCCAGAGTCGCGGCCTTGCGCAAGGGTTACGAAAACTCGGTCGCTGACCCGCTGGGAAAATTGTGCGCCGAGCCAGACCGGCCCTTCCGTCAGCCCACGCACCTCGAAGCTCCCCGCTGAATCCGTGGTCTGCAGAAGGTCCATGTCTTTGCCGCGAACGGCCACGTCAGCCTTGGGTACGGGCTTCCCCTTCTCGTCGACCACCCGGCCGAAGATCCGGGTATCCGGCAGGGTGATCTCCAGGGTTGCCTTGCCGGAGCGGCCGGCATGGATATCGGCCCATGCCCAGGTTGGAAAGCCAGGCATGGAGGCTTCGATCTCGACCCGCCACATCCCCTCGCGGGGAAGCACACCATGGAACTTGCCGTCCGCATCGGCCTCCATCTTGTCCGAGGTCGCTCCAGAGCGGCCGCCGAACCAGAGGACCCCCGCGAGCGGCTCGTCCCCCAGCCGCACCGTCCCGGCGACGGTCACGAACCGGACCTCGATCGGTTGAGGTCCGGTGTCAGTCCCATCCCATGAATGCTCGCCGGAGTAGAGGCTGTTGCCGAGAGAATCGAGGAGACTGATCCGGAAGCGGCCGGCGGACTGGCCGGAGACGGCAAGCCGCCCCTCTTTATCCACCTTGCCGTCGAAGACGATGGGCAGGGGCGGACGCTCGCCAAGCCTGACGACCTGGGCCCGCCAGGGCCGGCCCAGCCAATCGAGGGAAGGGCGAACCTCGATCTGCAGGTTCAACGCGTGCAGGAGGACCAGCGGCCCGTTGAGGAGCGTCTCAGCCCCGGGATCGACTCGGATCGGCAAGGACCGCACGGCGGGATAGCCCGGCTGCCGCACCTCCAGGGTATACAGGCCCGGAGCAAGGCCGGCGAATTGAACGAAGCCGTCCTCGCCGACCTCTCGTTCCAAGGCCGTGCGCCGCAGCTCCGAAAGGCTCTTCAGGTTGACACCGCCCGCCGTCACAACGTCCAGCCGGGCGAGGCACCGCCGCGGTTCGATCCTCCCGGCCTCGACCGCCACCCAGCCGGCGACCGACGCCCCGCGCGTGAGCTCGATCGGGCCGAGAGACACCGTCTTGCCAGCCGGGACCTGTACGCCCCAGCGATAGGAAGGCGCCGAACCCTCCGCCGAGATCACCAGGTCGAAGCTGGACGCCGGGAGCGAACAGCTCCAGGCCCCCTTGGGGTCCACCGGGCAGTCGATCGCTCCCTTGGGAGCCACCGGGCGCTTGAGGAAGGATGGCGCGGCCAGGCTTCTGACCAGGATCTGCTTCGGAAGTGGAGCGCTCCCTTCCTTGAATTTAACCACGCCGGAGATCGTACCCAGAGGCCACAGGTCGAGAATGAGCCGAGTGGACCGGTCCGTGGATCCGGCGGTCAGATCCTTCCGGGCGACCCAGAACCCGGGGATCTCGGCCGAGACTTCCCACCTGGATCCAGGAGGAAGCGTCAGCGAAAGATCGGCCAGCGAGGTTACGGCCAGCCGGAGGGGTTCCCCCTTGTCCTCCACCGCGCGGAGGACGACCGTGCCCTTCACCGGCAGGGTCAAAGCCACTTTAGCGGCAAGAGAAATCTCGATGTGGGCAAGCTGGGCCCCGGGCTGCGCGGAAGCCGGCCCGGTCCACGCAGAGGCGAGAAGGACAAACCCGATCGCGCTTGTCAGAAAGCGCCGAGACCCGCGGATCAAGCCCGAGCCTCCCATCTAAATCGCCGGCCTCCCGCCAATAGGGTGGATTCGGGCAGACACCTGCATGAGGGTACCTCCCTTGGAACAGTATTTTATCATGATCCATCGCCATCGCGACCGCTTGCCGTACTGTACTTCCATACTGAAGCTCCAGGTTTCCGCATCAGTCCTCTGGCTCCCGTTTCCAGCCGCGGGGATCAACCGATGAGATGTCGGCCTCAGCCCACCGGATCGCTGTCTCCGGCATCGGGATCCACGCAGGAGCCCACCGGCTCCGCGGGTGCCCCCACCAGCTCTCCGCAGCCGCCCATCGGATCCTGGGATGGGCTCGCCGAATCCGCGGCCGGGCCTACCGGCTCTCCGGGTCTTCCGATCGGTTCCGCGGGTGCGTGAAGCGGTTCTGCGCCTCAGCCCACCGGTTCTACGGGTGCGCCAACCGGTTCTACGCTCCCGCCTACCGGAGGGCGGTGTCTCCACACTCCTTCTCCGCATCGCCCGTCCGGAGGGCCGATCCGTGGCTCTGGAGGGCGATGTCGCGGCAGGAGAGGGCGATAGCGCAGCAAGGATCGGCGCCGTCGCCGCTCAGAAGCGCGGCAACGCGTCCTCAGAGGGCAGAGCCTTCCCTTGAGCAGGCGGGACCTCCCTTCCACTGGGCGGAGCCGCGTCTCCAGAGGGCGCAGCCGTACAACCCGTGGGCGCAGGCACAGGAACGGCCCCTTGCTTCTGCCTTCTACACCTCGCGGGTCAGCCCCAGCCCCCGCTTCACCCGGAACCACGCGTTGCGCAGCTTCCAGAAGCGGCTCGCCTCCATGGCGTGGAGGCGGTTGCGCAGCGCCACGAGCTCCGGGGTGGAGCGCGCCCGCTCCTCGGCGAGGAGGGCCTGTGTCTGCCAGAGCTCGTTGCGGAACTTCTCGGCCTCCATGCGGGAGCCGGCGAGGAGCAGCGCCTCGATCGAGCCGGCCCAGAGCGGTTGCGCCTTCCCCCGGCCGTCCACCACCCGCAGCCGCAGCACGGCGGCGGTGCGCGAGGCCCCGGCCGGCAGCGGACAGGAGGCGTGCCAGCCCGAATGCAGGTAGCGGTCGTCCCCCCCATAGGCGGCCAGATAGGCGGCGACGTCCGGGCGCGGCTCGGCGACCGGCGCCGCGGCGATCCGCTCGCCGCCGAGCCTCACCTCGACCTCGCGCACGGCGCCGGAGCGCATGGCGGCCCACCCCTGGACCTCCAGCCGCCGCCCGCCGTCCGCCAGCCTCGCCTGCTCGATCACGAGGTGCGGCTCGCTGTGGAAGTCGAGGGCGGAGAAGTCGACCCCCGGCTCCGGCAGGGCGAGATAGAGGTCCTGGAAGTTGCAGAGCCCTCGCTCCAGGCGATGCAGCGAGGCGCCGGGAGTCATTCCGGCACCCGCCATCGCGCGGTCCAGGGCGGAGCGGACGAACGCCTCGGTGACCCAGGTGGAGCCGTAGTCGCTCTTGGCGAGCGAATCGCTCTCGCTGGTCTCGGCGAAGAAGATCCCGCTCTCCGGCATCACGGTGCCCGGCGGCAGCACCTGCGGGGAGTGGGCGCTGAAGGCGAGCATGCCGCCGGGGGCGAGCAGCCCCAGGAGCACCCGCAGCCAGGCCACGAAGCGCTCGTCGGGGAGATGGGTGAAGAGCGAGGTGACCAGGATGGCGTCGAACCGCTCGGCGCAGGCGAAGTCCTCCGGGCGGAGGGTCGAGACGATGCCGTGGACGCCGAACCGCTCCTCCTGGAAGCGGACGCCATCGGCGTAGACGTCGGCCACCCAGACGCGCTCCGGCGGCACCTCGCGCACCAGGAAGCGGGTCACCCGCCCATAGCCGCTGGCGAAGTCGAGCAGCCTGACCGTATTTCCGGAAGGGCTGCCGAAGCGGTCTCCGAAGCGCCAGCGCAGCGCCTGGCCGAGCGAGTCGGCGATGCTCGCGCCCGAGCGGAAGTAGCCGAACAGCGCGCGGTCGCGGTCGCCGTCGAAGACGTCGCCGAGGAAGCCGAGCATCTCGTCGCGGGCGTCGATCGCGAGGTCGAGGGTCCCCGGAGCGATGCCGAGGTCGCTCAGCAGGGGAAGGACCAGAGGGCTGGTCTCGTCGGGGCGGAAGGCAAGGGGCATCGGAAAGTTTCCTCGTGGGCGCGAGAGTTTAGCAGGGTCGACCGGCAGGGTCGGTTCGCGGGGTCGCGGGGTCGGTTGGCGGGGCCGGTTCGCGAGGTAAGATCGGCGCCATGCTCAAGCGTCTCGCGCTGGGACTGCTGGTAGCCTGGGCGGCCGCCGGTTTCCTCCAGGAGGTGAACCAGGCGGTCGCGGGCTACGACGACCGGGCGCCGCAGCGCGGGCCCTGGGCCTGGCGCTTCGGCACCGCCGAGACCGAGGACCTCACCCGCTGCCTCGAGGCGGCGCAACGGTTGATGCCCGCCGGCAGCACCGTCGCCTTCACCTCGGAGGACCACCCGGAGATCCAGTTCGCGCGCTGGCGGTGGGCGGCCTATCTCCTGCCGGCCTACGACGTGATCCCGGTGAGCGACCCCGCGACCGGCACGCTGGCGCAGTACGCGATCGCCTACCGGACGAAGATCGACCACCCCCGCGCCGAGCTGATGAGCATCCTGCCGCACGGCTGGCTCTACCGGGTGAAGCCGCAATGAGCGGCACCGCCCTGCTGGTCGCCGCCGCCGGGCCGGCGCTCCTCGCCCTGCTCGGCAGCCGGCTGGCCGCCTGGCTCGCCGCCCCGGGCGACGGCGCTCTCTACCGTGCCACGGTATACGTGCTGAGCGGCGCGGTCGTCCTGCACATCCTGCTCACCCTGCTGGACTTCGCCCGCATCCCCTGGCACCCGCTCCTGCTCGTCCTCCTCGGCCTCGCGCTGTACGTCCTCGCCCGGCGCTTCCTGCCGCGGGGCCCCGAGCGGCCGGGGCTCCCTTCCGACCTCGGCTGGGGGGACGGGATCGCCCTCTTCGCCCTGGCCGTCTTTCTCCTGATCGCGCTCACCGGGTGGATCACCTTCAACGACTTCATCTTCCACTGGGGGATCAAGGGGGAGCGGTTCCACGCCGCGCGCGGAACCGACTACGCCTATCTCGCGCGGGGCTGGAACTGGGTGCTCCACCCCGACTATCCGAACCTCCTGCCCGAGATCTACGCCGTGACCGCGCTGCTCACCGGGCGCTTCGAGATGCCGGCGATGATGCTGCAGTCCGGCGCCTTCTTCGCCCTCCTGCTCGCCGCGGCGCGGGAGGGGCTGCGCCAGGGGGGAGCCGACCGCTTCACCCGCCAGACCGGCCTGGCGCTGATCGCGCTGGCCATCGGCGCCTTCGGGATCGGCTACATGACGGCCGGCGGGGCCGACTGGCTGCTCGCCCTGGCGCTCACCGCCGCGGTGCCGCCGCTGCTCCGGCCGCCGGACCGCGTGGGGGACTTCCAGATCGGCGTCATCGCCGCCTTCGCCGCCGCCGCGAAGATGGAGGGGGTGCCGCTCGCCGCCTTCCTGGTGCTCGTCCAGTGGGCGCGCCACGTCCTTCGGGAACGCCGGGGAGAACGCCGGCCGGCGCTCAGAGAGGCGGTCCACGCGGCGCTCCGGACCGGCCTGCCGGCCGCGGCGGTGGTCCTCCCCTGGCTGGGCCGGACGATCCACCATCACCTCTTCCTGGCCCTCAACTCGGGCCCCTTCACCCTGTCGCGGGCGCCCGGAATCCTCGCCGCCGTGCTGGAGGCCCTGCGGACCGCCGCCTGGCACGGCTTCCTCTGGGCCATGTTCCTGCCGCCACTGCTCCTCCTCCACCGGCGGACCCGGCCGTTCGCGATCGTGGCGACGCTGCAGCTCCTGTTCTATTTCTACGTCTATTTCACTTCGGCGTCGGCGGACCAGATCCGGGTCTTCGTCCTCTCGAACTTCGCGCGGCTCGGCTTCCAGGTGATCCCGGCGATCCTGGTGGCGGCCCTGGTGGCTTGGGGATCGGGGTGGAACGAAAAAGGGCGGGGACTCGCCCCCGCCCTTTCGACCGCGCCGGAAGATCCGGCCTCCGCTCAGCGCGGCGTGCTGATCACTACCACCTTGCTGTAGGGGGAGGTCCGGGTGCCCGCCACGGCACGCACCCGGAAGGTGTAGGAGGTCCCCGGGGTGAGCCCGGCCACCTCGGCCGCGGCCGCGCCGGCCGGCACCGTGGCAACCTCCTGGAACTTGGCCTTCCGCGCGTTCACCTTCGCCTCGACCACGTAGGACTCCTCCCCCTGCGCCTTGTCGCGCCAGGTGAGAGCGACCGTGGTGCTCGAGGTCGCCCGGCCCGCCAGGTGGAGGGGGACCGCCAGGCTTCCCGACCCGCCGCCCGAGCCGCCGCCGTTGCCGGTACCACTGCCGTTGCCATAGATCTGGGCGATGGCCGCGCGGTCGTCGGCTCCCAGATAGGAGCCGCGGCCGTCATCGTGCACGTAGGCATACATCACGGCGGTCTTGTCCTTCGAGTGGCCGAGCCCCAGGGTGTGCCCCAACTCGTGGGTGAAGACCTCCTCGGCAGCGCTGGGGTTGTTCGCGAACAGGCACTGCGTGCCGTCGTTGGTCACGATGTCGGCCTCGACCGCCTCGTGGTAGCGCTCCCCCTTGTAGGCCTTGGTCTCGGGGTAGTAGTAGAAGGGGCCGCCCATGGCGATCACGCCGCCGCTGCTGCAATCGAAGGTCCCCTCGACAGCTTGATCGGGATTATCCCGGAAAGGGTCGTCGAAAAGGATGGTGTTGGCGCGGTCCGAGCGGGTCAGGCCGGTCGCGGCCTGGGTCGTTCCGCCGTAGACGTAGTTGATGCTGGTCCCCGGGTCGGCGGTCCAGGTGTTGAGCGCCACCTGGAAGGCCGCGATCGTGGCGTCCAGCCCGAGGCCCGGCTGACCCGCGGCATTGACCTTCCACTCCACGCTCTGCCCGCTGTCGAAGCGGAACCAGCGGATGAGCTTGCCGTCCTCCGGGGTCAGGAAGGTGTACTTCTCGGGCAGTGACGAAAGCTGGGCCTTGACGTTCTTCAGGACGTAATCGCCCGCGTTCGGCACCCTGGCGGCGCGGTCGGAGATCCAGTCGGAGAAGCGGGAGAAGTCGCGGACCGCGTCGGTCCCCGCCGTGGCCGTGCTCTTGGCTCCGATCTCGTGCGCCTCCGAGAGGTCGCGCAGCGCCACGGTGCGGCCGCCGACCGTCCGCTCGTGGAAGGCGCCCAGCATGAGGTGGAGGATGCGGTAGGTGCCGTCCTTGGCCGGACCGAGGAAGAGGATCGCGTTATCCCCCTCGGCGAACCGGGGCGCGCCCCAGATCTTGAGCCCGAGCCCCTGGGGATCGAGCCCCCCCGGCACCCGCACCATCACGGTGCTCCCCGGGAGATCCCCCTTGAGCACGCGGCTGATCTCGACCAGGTAGTCCGTCGCCGGCTGGCCGGCGAGAGGCGCCGAGCTCACGCTGGTGATCCTGGCCTCCACGACCACCGGGGCCTGATCGGCGAGGGCGCTGTCGGACATCATCTGGTACGTGGTGGCAGTCGCCGGCTGGCGGAGCAGGAAGGGGAGGACGAAGAGCGGGAGCAGGCGGAACTTCGACTTCATGCGGGCCTCCTGGACGTCGACGGACTTCTGTGTGGAGCCGGGACTTTGTGATGTCACTATAACATTCAGGAGTGTCGTTGAATTTCAATGAAAGGGGGGCAATCCGAATCCTGGAAGGCCGCCCACAGGGCGGAATTTATCCAGCCTGGGGTGTCAACCCCAGGAGGGAGGCCCACAAAATCGTGAGCCCCGAAGGGGCGGCACTCGTCGTCACGCTGAGTGCCGCCCCTTCGGGGCTTGGAGATTTGATTTGGCGCCCACGGGGTTGAAACCCCAGGCTATTCAAATTCCGCCCCTTCGGGGCGGCCTACTCCGAGCCCCCCGACGAACCCGAGGACGAGGACCCCGAGCCCCCCGAGCTCTTCGATTCGCTGGCGGCCGGCTTCTCGCTCTTGCCCTCGCTCTTACCCTGGGAACCGCTCTCGCTCTTGCTCTCCGAGGCGCCCTCCGATTTGCCTTCGGATTTGCCTTCCGACTTGCCCTCCGACTTCCCTTCCGGCCCGCCACTCTTCTTGCCGCCGTAGTCGGTGACGTACCAGCCGCTCCCCTTGAACTGGAAGGAGGGGGACGAAATCAGCTTCTTCACCTCACCGCCGCAGGCGGGGCAGGCGGCGATCGGCCCCTCACCCATGCGCTGGAGGACCTCCGTCCTCTTGCCGCACTGCAGACACTCGTACTCGTAAATCGGCATCGCGCTTTGATCTCCCGGACAAGCTCTCAGACGCTGAACTTGTCCCCTTGCGTTTTGAAGCGGATCTTGATCGCCCCGGTACCCTCCTCCCGCCGCGGCTCCGGAGGTGGGGGCGTCGCCCCGGCCGCCCGGATGAGCTGGAGGATCTGGAAAGCGTACAGCACCTTGGCGTTCTCGGACGCGCCGTGCGGGCCCTGGGTGCAGATGTCGAACAGGGTCCGGCGGCCGTCGACCAGCCTGAGGAGCTTGTACTCGTCGCCGTCGAGGGCGAGCTCGATCAACTGCTCCGCTTTATAACAAGGCTCGAGGACCGTCTCTTTCCGGCCGAGCCGCCCGACCAGGGTCTTGGCGTCCGGCGCCCGCTTGATCCCCTGCAGGATCACCTGCCGCATCGGCAACTGGATGCGCACCGCGTCGGGCTCGCGAAACTCGCCGATGCTGTAGATGACGCTGCCGTCCTGCCAGTAGAAAAGGCTCCAGACGATCGCCTCGATCTGCTTGCGGATCGCCCGGTAGACCTCGGCCGGCGAGAGGACGCCGTTCTCGATCAGCAGCACGCCGTAGCGCTTGTTGGTGCGCTCGCGCTCGCGCATCGTCTCCAGGTAGAGATCGGGCGTGATGATGCCGTTGCGCTGGAGGTAGGAGCCCAGGCTGTCCTCGCGGTCCGTCGAGATGGCGTGGACGACGTTCCCCTCCTTGATGTAGACCTGCTTGACGATGCCCTCACGGCTCGCCTCGATCACCCCCGGCACCTGGAACCGGTCGATCGTATAAAGGATCTCCGGCAACGCCGTCTGGGACAGGTCGCCGCGATACTGAAAATTGTTCTCCACCGTAGGCACGGCGGGATCCCTCCGTCGAGTAGTTCACTAGTCTGGGAAAAGCCCAACAACTATACCATTGCGGGGAAAGGGGGTCAGACACCATGGCACCGATTCATCCTGACGAGGCGTGGCGGCGGATCGCCGGGCGGGTGCGTCCGCTCCCCGAGGAGAGCGCGGAACGGCGGGCGGCGGCCGGCCGGGTGCTGACCCGCGCCCTCGCCGCGACGGTGGACGTGCCCGCCGCCGACGTCTCCGCCATGGACGGCTACGCCGTCGCCGGCGCGGTCCGTCCCGGCGATCCTGTGCCGGTCTCCGGCATCGTCGCCGCCGGGGACCCGCCCGGCTTCGCGCTCCTTCCGGGCACTGCGGCCCGCATCATGACCGGCGCCCCGTTGCCCGCCGGGGCCGACCGCGTGATCCAGGTCGAAAAGACCGACGGCGGGCGCGAGCGGGTGATCTTCCAGACTGCGGGGGAACCGGGCGAGCACATCCGCCGCCGGGGGGAGATCCTGAAAGCCGGCGATCCCCTGCTCTCCGCGGGCTCCCGCCTGACGCCGGGGGCGCTGGCCCTCCTCGCCACCCATGGCCACGGCGAGGTGCCCATCCACCGCGTTCCGTCCGTGGCCGTGCTGACCACCGGCGACGAGGTGGTGCCGCCCGATACCATCCCCGCCCCCGGCCAGCTCCGCGACTCCCACACCGACTTCCTCCTCGCGGCGGGCGCCACCCTCGGCCTTCGCTTTGTACCCCTGGGCATCGCGCCCGACCGCGTGGAGCCGCTGCGGGACCTCATCCGTGAGGGGCTCCGCGCGGACGTGCTGCTGCTCTGCGGCGGCGTCTCGATGGGCGAGTTCGATTTCGTCGAGGGGGTGCTCGCGGAGCTCGGCTGCGAGACGGTCTTCGACGGCGTGGCCGTCCAGCCGGGCAAGCCGCTAGTGTTCGCCGTCCATCCCGGCGGTCTGGTCTTCGGCCTGCCGGGAAACCCCGCCTCGGTGATGGTGAGCTTCTGGCTCTTCGTCCGCCCCGCCCTGCGCCGCCTGCTGGGCTTCGAGGACTCCTGGTGGGGGCCGGCCCTGCCCGGCACCCTGGCCGCTCCCCTCCCCGGCACCGGTCCCCGCGACCGCTTCCTGCCGGCGGCGATCGAGACCCGTGGCGGGGAGATCCTGGTCACCCCCTTCCCCCCCAAGGGCTCGCACGACCTCGCCGCCTTCGCCCAGGGCACCGCCCTGGTACGCGTACGGGCGGGGTCGGGGCCGGCAGAGGCGGGGGCGAGGTGTGAGATACTGAATACGAATTCTTCTTAATCGCGACTTCCTTGAGAAGACTGGAGGCGATTCGATGGCCGAACAGGTCGCCGGCTCGTCAGCGGCCGCTGGTTCCCCCGAGCCCTTGGATGCCGGCACGGCTGGCTCGGATCTCGTCGAGCAGGCCGTTCGCCGATTCCAGGAAGGAGGGGACCGGCAAGAGGCCTTCCGGTTCCTGTATGAGACCTACTTCCGCGCCATCGAGCGCTTCTTCTCCCGCAAGGGCCTGCCGCCCGAGGATTGCCTCGACCTAACCCAGGAGACGTTTCTTGGGATTTATAAGGGTCTGGACGGCTACGAGAGCCGCCAGCGCTTCACCGGCTGGCTGTACCGGGTCGCCACGACCACCTATCTGAAGCGTCTGCGGACAGCCGCCACGGCGAAGCGAGCGGTGGTAGAGGTTTCGCGCGACGGGATGGAGCACCCCGAGGCGACCCTGGCGGTGCCCGGCCCGCAGCTCGACGGCCTGCTCGACGAGGAGCGGTGGCGGGCCCTGCGGGCCGCCGTGGCCGAGTTGCCGGAGCAGATGCGGGCCTGTCTGACGATGCGCCTCTACCACCAGCTCAGCTACGCCGAGATCGCGGCGGTGAAGAAGATCTCGATCGAGACGGTGAAGGCTCACCTCTTCCGCGCGCGCCAGAAGCTCCGGCAGACGCTGGCCGATTTCGCCCTGGAGGATCTGGAGGAGTGAAGACGCCATGACCCTACCGCCGACCGATCGCGAAGCCCTGATCGCGGCCCTGGCCGAGGAGGCCCGGAGCGGCGCCCCCTCCGCGGAGCCCGAGCCCGAGGAGCTGCTCGACTACCTGGCGGGCCGCCTCTCCCCCGAGGACGAGGAGCGCCTCGGCCGCCAGCTCGCCGCCAGCCCCGAAGCCGTCCGCGCGCTGCTCGATCTCGAGGATCTCGAAGCCGCGGGCGCCGCCGCCGGGACGCGGCCCACCGAGCTGGCCGCGCGCGCCGGCTGGCGCGATCTCCGGGAACGCCTGCCCGCGCCCGTACCCTGGTTCCGCCGCCTGCCGCCGCTGCTCTCCTCGATCGCCGCCGTGCTGCTGGTGACCACCGTGGGCCTGGGCGGCTTGGTCGTGAGGTATCGGGAAGAGCTGCACCGGCCGGTGGCCAACGTGGGTCGCCTGGAGCTCATCTTCGAAAGCCGGGCGGGGGGGGAAGAGATCGCCGAGGTCGCTTCCGGCAAGCCGCTGCTCCTGGTGCTCCCTCCGGTCGAAGATTGCCCCCGCTATCAAGCGGAGCTGGAGCAGCCGGGCCGCAAGCGCTGGAGCGGCCCGGACCTGAAAAAGGACACGAGCGGCAATCTCACCTTGGAGTTGCCCCGCCCCGAGCCCGGCTCCTATCGGCTGCGCCTGTCCGGCTGCGAGCCCCGCCGCGAGTTGGAGGAGCACCGTTTCCGGGTCGTCCGTCCGGATCCTGCCCCGCCGGGAGCCGATGGCCGCTAGCCCGCTAAGGTCGGTAGCGCTCGCCTGCGCGGCGGCGTTGGCGCTGGCCTCCTGCGGAGGCACGGACCGCACCGCGGACAGCGATCGGGCTTGGCCCCGGGGGGAGCTGCGCTCGGGCGGCAAGCGGGTGGAAGCACCCCTCCGGGCAGGAGAGGTCCATCGCTACAGACTGCCGCTGGAACGAGGAACGCTGCTCCGCCTGGTGGTGGATCAGCAGGGCATCGACGCGACCGTCGCCCTCGAGGATCCAGCCGGCGCCAAGGTGCTCGAAGCCGACCGGCTGATCAACGACCGCGGCCCGGAGCTGGTCCTCGCGGTCGCCCAGAAGACCGGCGTCCATACCCTGATCGTCAGCGGGCTGGAAGGCGGCCCTGGCCGCTATGCGGCCCGCGTCGAGGTGTTGCGGCCGGCCACGGAAGGCGATCGCAGCTCCGCCGAGGCCTACCGGATCTTCACCGGAGCCGTAAGCCTGGAGAAGAAGGAGCCGGAGAAGGCGATGGCGGCCCGCCAGCGCGCCCTCGCCACCTGGCAGGAACTGGGCGAGGTCGCCCTGAAGGCGGAGGCGCTCGATCGCATCGCCAGGGCTCACTACGACCGGGGGGAGTACCGGCAGGCCGCGGCGCTCTACGGCGAGGCGGCGGACGCCTTCGCGCGGGCGGGAGACCCACGCTGGGAAGCCAGCGCCCGCACCAACGCCGGCGCGAGCCTCCTCTTTCTGGCCGAAACGCGGGAGGCCGCGGAACAGTATGACCGCGCCCTCTTTCTGGCCCGGCGGGAGGAAGACCTCCTGATCCAGGCCAAGGCCCTTCACGGACTTGGCCAGATCGCCCAGGAAGAGGGCGATCTGCAGCAGGCCTTCGATCGCTACCGCGAGGCCCTCTCCCTCTGGCCGAAAAACGACCGCAAAAGGCCCCTCACCCTGCACAATCTGGGAGTCCTCTCCCACGATCTGGGCGACGAGAGAGGGGGCCGCGATCTGCTCCTGGAGGCGCTGGGCGCCTGGCAGTCGAAAGATCCGGCGTGGAGGGCCACCACCCTGAGCCAGCTCGGCCGGCTCGCCCAGGAGTCGGGACGCCTGGACGAAGCCCGCCAGTATTTCAAGGACGCGCTGAGTCTGGAGCCCGGCGGCTGCGGCAGTGCGGTGAAACTGGCCCGCCTCGCCCTGGTGGAGCAAGCCCTGAAGGCGCGGCCCGCCGCCGACCAGCGGCTCGCGGAGGCCTTCCGGGTCGTGAGCTCGCGGTCCTGTTCCCGTTCCGCGCCGACGGTCCACCAGTACGCGGCCGCGATCGCGGAGCAACGCGGCGGAGACGCCGCGGCCCGGACCGAGTACCGGCGCAGCCAGGCACTCTTCGCCGCCCAGGGGGACCGCATGGGCGAGGCCCAGGCCCTGACCGGCCTCGCTCGTAGCGAGCGCGCCCTGGGCGACCGGCGGGCGGCCCTTCAGTCGAGCCGCCAGGCCCTCGACATCCTCGAGGGGGTCCGCCCCACGGTGCTGCGCGAGGACCTGCGCATGTCGTTCTTCGCCACCGTCCAGGGGTTGTTCGACTTCCATATCGACCTGCTGATGGACATGGGCAAAGACGAGGAGGCCTGGGCCACCGCCGAGAGGGCGCGGGCGCGGACCCTCGGAGACCTCCTCGCCGAAAAGGGCGCCAGCTCGCCGAAAGGCGCCGCAACCGCGCCGGCGGCGCATGAACGGGACCTCCAGCGGCAGCTCAACCTCCTGGAGTCCCAGAGGCTGAGGACGAATGAGGAGGACACCCGGAAGCTCCAGTCGCTGCGCCGGAGTATCGCCACGCGGGTGACGGATCTGGAATCCGCGCGCGGCGAGCTCCGCCGGCGGAACCCGCGCCGGGCCTCGCTCCTCCGGCCCGAACCGGTCTCACTGGCCGTGGTCCGGCATGATTTGCTGGACGGCGATACCGTCCTGCTGGAGTACCGCCTGGGGGAGCCGGCGAGCACCCTGTGGGCCATCAGCCGTGACGCCTTCGTGACGGCCCGGCTGCCGCCCCGGCACGAGCTCGAGCGCCGCGCCCGGGAGGCCGCGAGCCAGATCAGCAGCACCGAATGGCCGCGGCGCTACCGGCCGGCGCTGTGCGAGCTGAGCCGCATGCTTCTGGAAAGGGCGGCGCCGGTCCTCGCCCACCGGCGCCTGGTGGTGATCGCCGACGGTGCCCTGGCGGGCCTCCCCTTCAGCGCCCTGCCCGACCCCGTCGATCCCGCCGCCTGCGCCGGCGCCCCCGCCCTGGTGGACACCCACGAGATTGCCTATCTGCCTTCGGTGGCGGTCCTTCTTACCCAGCGGCGCCTGCTGGCCGGGCGGCCGCCCGCTCCGCGCTGGCTGGCCGAGGTGGCCGATCCCGTCTACGAGCTTGGGGACTCCCGCCTGGGGGGGCCCGCGAACGCCGGCGCGGAGTCCCGCGGCGGCCCGGTCCCCTCTCTTCACCGTCTTCCAGGCTCGGGGCAGGAGGCGGCGGACATCGCCCGCCTGCTACCCGCCGACAAGGTCTTCCTCGCCAGCGGCTTCGACGCCTCCCGGCAGACGGTGACCGGCGGCCGCCTGGCGGGTTTTCGCATCGTCCACTTCGCCACCCATGGCGTTTTCGATGCCGAGCAGCCGATGCTCTCCGCGCTCGTCCTCTCGCAGCTCGACGCCGCCGGGCGGCCGGTGGCGGGTTTCCTGCTCGCCCACGAGATCTACGACCTCGATCTGCCGGCGGAGCTGGTGACTCTGTCGGCCTGCCAGACGGCCCGCGGCCGCGAGGTCCCTGGCGAAGGCCTGGTCAGCGGGCTCCCCCGCGCCTTCCTCTATGCCGGCGCCGCGCGCGTGCTGATGAGCCTGTGGAAGGTGGACGATCGCAGCACCCGCGATCTGATGATCCTCTTCTACCGCGGCCTCCTCGAACGGAATCTCGCTCCCGCCCAGGCGCTCCAGGAGGCGCAGCGCGACCTCCGGCGGTCGGGCCACCCGCCTCGCCAGTGGGCGGGGTTCGTCCTGCTCGGCGACTGGCGACCGCTGCCTCCCTTCTCCCGCTGAGCCGCGGTGCCCAGCGGCGCACCCATGCCGCCGTCGACGGGATTGAAGAAACCGTCGCGACGGCCTGCCGCGTCGCGCGCCATGAAACGACAAAGGAGAAGCCATGAAACGTTCTCTGCACATCACCATCAACGAAGGCGCCGGAGACTCGCCGCGGCGCTCCCCCGTTTACGCCCCCGGGTATGTCCCCAATTACGCCCCCGGCTCGACCAGCGGTAATCCCGGTTCTGACTACGTCATGCCGCCGCCCATTGATTCGGGAGGCCCCCGGAACCCGTCCGACGGTTCGGACTGGACCAGCGGCGATCCCGGGTCGGATTACGTCATGCCGCCACCGGTCGACTCGGGGGGCCCGAGGAACCCATCCGAAGGCTCCGGCTGGACCGGCGGCAACCCAGGAGTGGGCTATGCCATGTCGCAGGCCGGTGGTTATGGCCCGGCGGTAACTGTTACGGACCGAGACTGCGACTGCTGCTGCGGCCAGCCCTCAGCCGCCACGGCGGGGTCCACCTCGCGTCCCGGCATCGCGCCTCGCGACTACAGCGGCTTCGTCATCGTGCGGACGGTCCCCGGCGTCGAGTCGCGGACCGCCGAAAACCTGTGGGCCCTGGCCAAGGAGCTGGGGCTCGAGGCGCTGCAGGCGGTGCTGGAGCTGAAGCTGGAAAAGGACGGGCAGCCGGCGGAAACTGCCCTCCGGCTCTCGGCGCCGCCGGCCGCGGACTCCGATCAACCTCCGGGAAGCCTCGTGTCGTGGCCGCTCATCGACTTCCCCCCGCGGAGCTCCGAGTGCAGGCCCGGGCGGAACCGGGCCGAGGCGATCGCAGCCATCCGGGCGCTGGAGGACAAGGCCCGGGTCACCTCCTTCCCACCTCTGCACAGCCTCACCGCCTACTGGCGGGTAGACCTCCGCCGCCATCCCGACCGGGTCGAGGAGGTGGTGGAGCGCCTCAGCCGCCTGGCGGTGGTGGACCTGGCCTATCGCGAGATCACCGCTGTCGATCCCGGCACCTCGACCGCCTATGGCGAGGCCTTCGGAGAGGACCAGGGCTATCTCGACGACGCGCCGGTGGGCATCGGAGCCCGGTGGGCCTGGGAGAGCCTCGGCGCCAATCCCCAGGCGGTGAGGATCTGCGACCTCGAACAGGGGTGGAACCCCCACCACCAAGCCTTCGGCGCGAACCTCGAGGGGGTGCGTTTCTATGGCGCCAACCGCGCCGACCAGGAGGTCGGCGAGGGGCACCATGGCACGGCCGTCCTCGGGCAACTGGCGGCGGGAGCGGGGAGCTACGGGGTCAAGGGGGCCGCCACCGACGTCGGCCAGTTCGTCCTGGCGTCGCACTACCGGTCCAAGGACGAAGACCCCGCCTATCCATTCCCGGGCACCAACGGTCACGTGGCGGCGGCGATCGTCAATACCCTGGTGGCGCCGTCCGGCGCCACCGGCCCCAAGCCGCTGTTGGCGGGGGACATCCTGCTGCTCGAGGTCCAGCGCGGCCTCCTGCCCACCGAGACCGACGCGGCGGACCTCGACGCCATCCGCCTCGCCTCGGCCCTGGGCATCATCGTGGTCGAGGCGGCCGGCAACGGCGGTTTCGACCTCGATGCCTACAGCAATTCCGGCACCGGCCAGAACCTTAGCCGCCTCGACTCCCACTTCCGGGACTCGGGAGCGATCCTGGTGGGCGCTGCCCGCGCCGGCCTGCCCCACGACCGAGCGCCATTCTCCAACTACGGCTCGCGCCTCGACTGCTTCGGCTGGGGGGAGACCGTGACCACGTGCGGCTATGGCGATCTCTCGGGGACCGCGGCCGCCGACTACTACACGAACATCTTCTCCGGCACCTCCAGCGCCTCGCCGATCATCGCCGGCGCGGCCGCCCTGGTGCAGGCCCTCCACGAAGCTCACGCCAAGTGCCGGCTGGATCCGAGGTCGATGCGGAAAATTCTGTCCGACCCCGCCACCGGCACTCGCCAGGGCCCCAACGTCGGCGGCTTCATCGGCGTCATGCCGGATTTGAAAGGTATCGTGCGGCGACGGCTGCAGCTCGTCCCCGACGTCTACATGCGCCGCCGCGTGGGCGATGACGACGGCTCCGCGCCGGGTCTGGGCGAGGAGATCAGCTCCAGCCCGGACATCCTGGTCTGGAGGGGAAAACCGGGAAAAGCGAGCGATCGTTTCGGAGAAGGCCCCAGGGCGAATACCCCGGCGCCCGGAAACCCGATAGATCCCGATCATCCGGACACCCTCTACGCCAACCACAAGGCCCACCTCTATGTCCGTCTGCGCAACCGGGGAGGCGGCCAGGGAACGGCGAGAGTGCGGCTCTTCGCCAGTCCGGCCGCCACCCTCATCACGCCCGAGCGTTGGATGCCCATCGGGTCGATAAAAATCCCTGTCGTCAACGGCATGGGCATCCCGCAGGGGGACACCCTCACCGTGTCGCCGGCAATCCCGGTGGATCTTCCAAGCTCGGGGCAATGGCCTCAGGACCCTTCGGAGTGGCAGGCGAGCGTCGTGCCCGCCTACAGCTTCCTCGCGGTCCAGCTCCCTTGGGACGAACCGCCGCTCTACGCTCCCGGTTTCGAATCGACCACCGGGCTGCCTCCCGGTCCCCCGTACTTCGATTGGGCGGAGTTCCGGTCCTTCCTGCGGGGTCCGGGCGTGGCGTGGCGCAATGTCCACCCTGTCCGGGCTGCCGCCAGCATGACCCTGCCGTTCCTGCTCGCTGGCACGCCAGACCAGGCCCGCCACTTCGACTTCGAGGTGATCCAGCGCCTGCCGGCCGGGGTGGAGGTCACCCTTGCGGTGCCCCCAGCCCTCGCCGCCAAGCTGCGCCAGCGCCAGCCATGGCTCGCGAACGGATCGGGAGCTCTGAACCTGCCGAGCCGGCCTCGCACGGCCTTGAGCCAGGTGGTGCTCGCCGCCGGAGCCTGCGTACGGGCCGCCTTCCACGTACGGATCACCGGCCCGAACCCTCTCCTCAGGGGGCACAGCCTCGCCATCCGTCAGCTCTGGCGCGGCGAGGAGGTGGGCCGGATCACCTGGTGGTTCATTGACAAGAGCAACACAGCCTCGCTCTAGAAACTCGAACGGAGACTGAAACCCAGGCCCCGAAGGGAGAGGGCAGGCTGTGATGCGGCCTGCCCTCTCCTTCGGGGT
Organism: Thermoanaerobaculia bacterium; assembly: GCA_039918595.1. Classification (GTDB taxonomy): domain Bacteria; phylum Acidobacteriota; class Thermoanaerobaculia; order Multivoradales; family UBA5704; genus DATARR01. Next base: position 190 of record JBDSHF010000105.1, on the reverse strand, counting down.
TCTCATTTTCAGCGATCAAAAAGAAACCCCTGTAAACCTTTCTCACGGACTAGGACTGTAATGGCTTAGAGGGTGTTTGGGAAGTCATTTCGGAGCCAACCGTCCGAGCATCAGCCGTATCATGGCTAATCTGATCATTGCCTCGCTGGTCTCGGTAAAGGCTTCATAGTCCTTGCTCAGCCTGCGATAG
>JBDSHF010000104.1:0-7301 GCA_039918595.1 Thermoanaerobaculia bacterium | reverse complement strand
GACGGAAAGAGAGGGGCGCGGATTTTGTCCCTTTCAGAGGACATCTCGTCATCTTCAGGGCAAGAAAAAAGCCCCCCCGGAGGAGGGCCTTTCAACGGCTGGCCGGCGGGGCCGATCAGTAGCCCGTCAGGCCGTAGCGCGAGCGGAAGCGGTCGGAGCGCACGATCCCCTCGACGACCCGGGCGATCTGCCCGTCGCTGAGCAGCCGCAGGTCGGAGCGCCAGGTGCCCGGATCGGCCTGCTGGGGGGAGAGGCCGAGCAGGCTCTGGTACATCGCCTCGAGCCGCTCCTCGGCGGGAACTCTCCGGCCGGGGATCTCGTAGCGGCTCTCCCGGCTGTTGGAGATGTTGACCGCCTCGTCGATGACGGCGTTGTAGCCGCCATTGCGGATCGCGTTGAGCGTGCCGCTGGAGGACGGATCCGGCTCCCGCATCAGGATGCCCTGGTAGAGCACCCGGGTGAGGTCGCGGGCCCGGTCGCTGCCCCAGTCGCCGTGGTCCGGCCGGCCCTGGTGGTCACCCTGGTGGTTACCCTGGTGGTCATCGCCCGCCCCCTGCTGATCGTTCGAACCGATCGTGGCGGGAGCGACCACCTGGATGTTGAAGCTCCCCGTCCGCATGTTCGCCGGCACCCGGTTGTCCGTGATGCGGTAGCCGATCCTCTGGATACGGTTGGGGTTGCGCATCGAGAGGACCTCGAGGTCGGCCGCCGCGTTCGCCGCGTTGCCGCGGGTGATGCGGACGCCACCGCGGTTCAGGTCGGTGAACTCGGTGACCGGGTACATTGGCCTGCGGGAGCCGTCGAGCACGGCCTCGACGTTGACGCGCACGCGCGCCCCCTCGGCGATGCTGACCGTGCCGCCCGAATCGATCCGGGTACCGTCCGTCTTGTCGTCGATGGCGCGCACCAGGATCTGGATGCCGGCGACGTCACTCCTGGAGACGGACCTCTGCGTCTGGACCGGCCTCTGCGTCTGGACCGGCTGCGGCGTCTGGACCGGCTTCGGCTCGTGCGGCTGAGCCATCATCGGGCAGAGCAACGCCACGACGGCGGCTGAAGCGATGGTTCTGCTGGCTATTCTCATAAGAGTTCCTCTCTGGTCGTTCGGTTCGGGGTTCTCACGACCAGAAAGAGCAAGAAGGGTGCCACTAGGCCAGGGCGCTAGGCCAGGGCATGGACCGCCGCCCAGGCCACCCCGCCGAGCAGGAGGAGAGGCAGGGCGAGGATCATCAGCGGCACCGCCACCGCCAGCAGCACCGGGCCGAGCACCGCCATCAGGACCAGCCCGACGACGCCCAGCAGCACCAGTTTCAAGGCGCCGAAGACCAGCGCCAGGGGGAGAAGCGCGATGTTGAAGACCAGCTTCAGGAGCCCCGCCAGCAGCGCGAAGGCCACGCAGGCCACCCCCGCGAGGGCGAGCAGCAGGAAGAAACCGGCGATCAGAGTCATGGTTTGTCACCTCCGGGAGTCACTACGGAGGGGAGGCGGAGGGAGTTTCAGTGGTCTGCGACGCCCGGGATTGAAATCCCGGGCTACCGACGACCGTCCCATCCGGGACTGAGCCCCGGGCAGGGGCGACCGTGGGTAGCCCGGGATTTCAATCCCGGGCGTCGCAGGCACCCGGAGCCAAATGGACCCGAGCTCGGCCCCTCACAACCCCAGCTTCGACAGCGGCACGGCCCGCGCGCGCACCTGCTCGAAGGTGCACTGGTCCGGCCTCTTTTCCGGACGCCAGCGGAGGAACTTGGTGCCATGGCGGAAGCGGCCGCCGGAGAAATGGTCGTAGCGCACCTCGCAGACCAGGGCGGCGCGCAACGGCTCCCATTCGGTCGAGCGCCCCTGGCTCCAGCGGCTGGGCCCCCCCGGCGCCTTGCCGGTGAAGCCGGGGGGCTCGCGCAGCGGCAGGAGGATCGGCGCCAGCTCGCCGCGCTCCTCCGCCGTGAAGCTCGAGGAGAAGCCGACGTGGTCGAGCCGCCCCTCCTCGCCGTAGAGGCCGAGCAGGAGCGAGCCGATCTGCCCCTCGTTCTTGCCGCCGGCAGCCGCCCAGCGGAAGCCGCCGACGACGCAGTCGGCCGTGCGCACCCGCTTGACCTTCACCATCCCCTCACGCTCCCCGGTGCGGTAAGGGGAGTCCGCCAGCTTGGCGATCACGCCGTCGAGGCCGGCGGCGCCGAGCTCCTTCATCCAGCGCTCGGCGATCTTGCGGTCCGTCGTCGCCGGCGAGAGGAGGACCCGCTCCGCCGCCGGCATCTTCGCGAACAGCTCCTCCAGCCCGGCCCGCCGCTCGCGCAGCGGCCGCCCGGCCAGCGACTTGCCGCGCGCGTCCACCAGCAGGTCGAAGGCGTGGTAGCTCGCCGGGGTCTCGCGGGCGAGCTTGCGGATGCGGCTGGCGGCCGGGTGGATGCGCTGGAGCAGGGCGTCGAAGTCGAGCCCGCCGCCGGTCTCGATGACGATCTCGCCGTCGAGCGCGAAGGTCTTCACCGGCAGGGCGGAGAGGGCTTCGACCATCTCGGGGAAATAGCGGTCGAGCGGCTGCCCGCTCTTCGACTGCAGGGCGACCGTGTCCCCCTTGCGGAACGCCAGGCAGCGGAAGCCGTCCCACTTCGGCTCGTAGAGCCACCCCTCGCCGGAGGGCAGGCGCGCCGCCGGCTTCGCCTCCATTGGCGGGTACGGCGGGCGGACGGGGAGGTCGATCTCTGGGAACTCGCCGGTCAGCTCCTCGGCGGGAACGGCGGCGGCGGTGACCCGGTCAGGGGAGGCGGTCTTCGGTTGCGGGGCGGTCTTCGCGGTCGATCTGGCCATGCGGGAAAAGAGGCTGCAAAGCGTGGGCCTTTGAGCCAGGAACGTAGGGGAGGGGCTTGTCCCCTCCCCTACGAAGTCCTGATCTCGGAGGGGCCTCAGTTGACGATGTGGGGCACCGACAGCGGGAATGGCGCGATCTCCGCCTCGAAGCGCTCGCCGTTGCCGAGCACCATCAGATAGGAGCCGTGCATGGAGCCCACGGGGGTGGGCAGTGGGCAGAAGCTGGTGTACTCGAACTGCTCGCCTGGAGCCAGCGTGGGCAGCTCGCCAACCACCCCCGGCCCCTGCACCCGCTGGATGTCGCCGTTGCCGTCAGTGATGATCCACTCGCGGCTGACGAGCTGCGCCGTCTCCTGGCCGACGTTCGAGATCGTCACCCGGTAGGCGAAGAAATAGTAATTCTCCCGCGGCGAGCTGCGCTCCTCGTCGTAGAAACTCTGAACCTGGACCCGGATGCCACGGGTCGTCGTGTCGCTCATGGCGGCGGATTATTCCACAGCAGGATAGAATCCGCCCGCCCTGGGAGGGGCGGAGCGAAGGAGATTCTGATGGAGTGGATGACGGACCCCCAAGCCTGGATCGCGCTGTTTACCCTGACGGTGCTCGAGATCGTTCTCGGCATCGACAACATCATCTTCATCTCCATCCTGGTGGGGAAGCTGCCGGAGACGCAGCAGCCGAGGGCGCAGCGCCTCGGCCTCTTCCTCGCCATGTTCCTGCGCATCGGCCTGCTCGCCTCCATCGCCTGGATGGCGAAGCTCACCGCGCCGTTCTTCACCGTGCTCGGCCAGGGGATCTCGGGCCGCGACCTCATCCTGCTGACCGGCGGCGTCTTCCTGCTGTTCAAGGCCACGCGCGAGATCCACGACCGGCTGGAAGGGGAGGAGGAGGGGGCGAACGCCCGCGCGGTAGCCTCGTTCACGGCGGTGATCATCCAGATCCTGCTGCTCGACATCGTCTTCTCGCTCGACTCGGTGATCACCGCCGTCGGCATGGCCGATCACCTGCCGGTGATGATCGCCGCCGTGGTGATCGCCGTCGGCGTGATGATGTTCGCCGCCGGGCCGATCAGCAACTTCGTGGCCCGCCACCCCACGATCAAGATGCTGGCCCTCTCCTTCCTCCTGCTGATCGGCATGTCGCTGATCGCCGAGGGGCTCGGCCGCCACATTCCCAAGGGGTACATCTACTTCGCGATGGCGTTCTCGGTCTTCGTCGAGATGCTCAACCTGCGGTCGAAGAAGGGCAAGCCGGTGAAGCTCCACGAGCCGCGGCCGTAGCGCACTCCACGAGGAAGGAGTAAAGTCCTCTCAAATCTGGAAAACGCGAGCCCAAGTCACCGGGCCACCGGTGGCCGGCCGAAAGGAGAGGACGATGATGCGAAGCGCAGCTCGAAGCATCGCGTGGATCGCCGTCGCATGGGTGGCAGTGGGTTTTCCGGGCCAAGGTTCGGCCCAGCCGGCCGCGCAGACCGAACCGGTCTGCGCGGCCTGTTGCTATCACCCGCAGTCGCCCCGTAGCCTGACCGCCGCGGATTGGAACCAAACGTCGAGAGTTCTGACGGTGTGGCGACATAGCGCCGACTCCATCTCCTATTCGCCGCGCGTGGGGGTCCCCACGCAGGTTCTTCATGTCTGCAGCCAGCACTACCACTGCGGGATCGAGAACGTCCAGGCGTGCCCGGGGCAGAGCGCGGCACCGGCCACCCGCGGGAGCGCGTGCCCGGCGAAACCGGCGGTGGGCAGTTGGGTCGAGGTCCACACCGCCTATTACGACGGTCCGGTCCTCAATCACCCGCCTCGAAATCTTGACGAATGCAAAAAGTCCAGGACTGTGGTCGTCGTGGTGGGGTATCACGCGATGGTCACCGAGGACCCGACCGGCTCTCCCGTTCCGGTACACTTCGGGCCGCCGGCGGCCGAGTGGTGGGGGTCGGCCACCAACGCCGATGATCCTCCGCCTCCGGCTCCTCCCGAGTGCAAGGTGGCCGCCTTCTGGAGCTTCGCCCTGGGGTGTGACTTCAAGGTGAGCCTGAGGCAGCTCGAACCTCTCAACCCTCCGGATGGAACGCGAGTGCTCCAGCCCAGCAATCGCCTGAGCCGCGACTTGACGCACATCGTCCGGACGAAACACCCGTAGAGACGAAAAAAAACATCTTTCGGTATGATCGCGTCATGAGCCTGACCGTCGCCACCTGGAACGTCAACGGCATCCGCGCCCGCCAGGGGCAGTTCCTCGAATGGCTGGAGCGCGACCGGCCGGACGTCGTCTGCCTGCAGGAGATCAAGGCCTCCCCCGCGCAGCTCGCCGAGGAGCTCTGCGAGCTCAACGGCTACTGGTGCTACTGGCATGGGGCGGGGGGGTACTCGGGGGTGAGCCTCCACCTGCGGCGGGAGGTCTTCCCGGCGGAGCCCCGCTTCGAGCACCCGGCCTTCGACCTCGAGACGCGCATCGTCACCGCAACGACCACCGCCACGGCCGGCGATCTCGTGTTCGCCTCGATCTACGTCCCCAACGGGGGGAAGGACTTCGCGGCCAAGATGGACTTCCTCCGCGCCCTCGAGCGCTGGGCCGGCGAGCAGGACGCGCTCGGCCGGCGGCTCATCCTCTGCGGCGACATGAACGTCACCCGCAGCGACCAGGACCTCCATCCCAAGGAGCGCAAGCCGTTCGTCATCGGCCAGCGCCCCGAGGAGCGTGAGGTCTTCGCCGGCCTCCTCGGCCACGGACTGGTGGACGTCGGCCGCGCCCTCGAGCCGGACAACGACGGCCTCTTCACCTGGTGGGCCCCCTGGCGTAAGATGCGCGAGCGCAACATCGGCTGGCGGATCGATTACATCCTGGCGAGCGAGTCGCTGAAGCCCGTCTCGAGCAAGGTCCTGGCGGACGTCGGAACCAGCGACCACGCGCCCGTCGTGGCGACCTTCGAGACCTGAGCGGCGGCCCACGTCTCCGCCGGCCGCGCCCACGGTTCCGGCGTCCCAGCCCTCGACTCGGGCGCGACGGCCCTCGAATGCGCCGTTCCGGCCCACGGATTCGCTCTTCCGGCCCACGAGGGGACCGCCCCTCCCCCTCTTTGGGCCGGCAGCGCCCCCGATTGGGCCGGAGCTCCCCTCTCTTGGGCCGGCCCGTCCCCATCGAGGGACGTACGAGATCTCGTAAGGGCCGGACCAGCCCAAAGAGGGGACGCAGTTGCCCTTTCTTGGGCCAGACCTCCCCCATCGGGGGACTTACGAGATCTCGTAAGGGCAGCTCCTCCCCCCTCGGGGGGCGCTCCCGCCCAAGCGGGGGCAGGGACAGCCCAAAGAAGGGCGCGAGCTGCCCAAAGAGGGGGCGGGAGCGTCCCCCGAGGGGCGATATAGTCCCCCCATGGCCGAACCGGTTGCCCTGCCCGTCCCCGTACCCCGAGCCGCCAAGCTCGCGGCCCGCCTGAAGAACCCGTTCCTGTTCCGCGGCTTCCTGCTCGCCAAGCTGCCGCTGGCCCTGGTCGCCGGCCTGCGCGTGCGGGAGCTGGACGCCGGGCGCTGCGTGGTCACCGTCCCCTACGGCTGGCGGACCACGAACCCGTTCCGCTCCACCTACTTCGCCGCCCTCAGCATGGCGGCCGAGATGTCGACCGGCGCCCTCGCCATGATGGCGACAGAGCTCGCCAGCCAGCCAGTGGCCTTGATCATCGTCAGCCTGGAGGCGAGCTTCGAGAAGAAGGCGCAGGCCCTCACCACCTTCACCTGCGAGGACGGCGCGAAGGCATTCGCCGCCGTGGCCGAGACGGTCCGCACCGGCGAACCGGCCACGGCGCGGATGGAGACGGTCGGCCGTTCGCCGGACGGCACGGTGGTCGCCCGCTTCGCCTTCACCTGGTCGTTCAAGCGGCGGTCGAAGAGGTAGCCGTGCGGATCGCCCTCGCGCAGCTCGCCGCCTCTCCGGACCGCGCCGCCAACCTTGCCCGGGCGCTGGACACGATGACCGTCGCCCGCCAGGCCGGCGCCGAGCTGATCGCCTTTCCCGAGGTGATCCTCGATCCCTTCTTCCCCCAATACCCCGGAGACGAAAAGGCTCTGAGCCTCGCCGAGCCGATCCCCGGTCCCACGACCGAGCGGATCGCCGAGCGCGCGGCGGAGCTGGGGCTGGTCACCATCTTCAACCTCTACGAGCTCGACGAGCACGGCCGCCGCTTCGACAGCTCGCCGGTGATCGACGCCGACGGCCGCCTGCTGGGCGTGACCCGGATGATTCACATCACCGACTACGAGGGGTTCCACGAGCAGGACTACTACCATCCGGGGGACCGCGGAGTGCCGGTCTACGAGACCTGGGTGGGGAAGATCGGAGTCGCCATCTGCTACGACCGCCATTATCCGGAGGTGATGCGCGCCCTGGGAGTGGCCGGCGCCGAGCTGGTGGTGATCCCGCAGGCGGGCACGGTGGGCGAATGGCCCGAGGGGCTCTACGAGGCCGAGGTCCGCACCGCCGCCTTCCAGAACGGCTACTACGTCGCC
>JBDSHF010000103.1:0-10039 GCA_039918595.1 Thermoanaerobaculia bacterium | reverse complement strand
CCCGCGCTCGCCGGAAACCGCATCCATTCGCCCGGCAGCGGCATCGTCCACCGGGAGTTGGACGGACCGCAGACGGGATGGACCGGCCCGGCGCTGGAGGGACCGTCGCAGCCCAGCACTTCGCAGATCTTCCGCAGGTAGCGATCGACCTTGGCCTCGGTGAGAAGCCCGGCGAAGCGCACCGGATGATCCTGGGGTCGGAAGAAGTCGTCGTAGTGAGTCACCAGCACGTGGTGCGGCCGCAGCCGGGTGAGGATCGACCCGGGCTGGCCCGGAGCTTTGTCATAGGAGGCGATGCACAGCACCGCGAGATCGTAAGGACGGCCGTCGAAGAGGGGGGGCTCGCCCGTCCCCCACGAGTTCGCGGAGTCCTGGTAATAGATCCGGTAGCGCACGGTATTTCCATCCATCAGATCGCCCGCCATCAGGTCGATCACCAGGGCGAAGGGCTGGCCCGCCTTCAGATCGTGGAAGCGATGAGCGGTCCACGGCTCTTTCCAATCCTCGTCTTTCAACTCGCCGCCCTGCCAGAGATAGTGATCCACCTGCGGCGCGTGATCGGAAAGGACGGCGCGGAAACGGATCGGCCGCCTCTCGCCCCTTTCCCCGGTGAGCCAGACCCACTCCTCCGCATGGTCCTCGAGCGCCGTGCCGCGGCCGGCGGCGTACGGAGCGAGAGCGTGGACGCCCGAGCGGTTGACGAACACCCGCGCGCGGCCGGCCATGCCGAGGACGACCGGCAGGTCTCCGATGTGATCGTAATGCGAATGGCCGGCGAAGATCGCCTCTACCGCGGAGACGTCAATGCCCTCGAGCCCATGATTTATGGCTGCGTCATCCGCCCGCCAGGCCCCGAGGAGGACCCGGAACAGGCCGGGGTTGGAGAAGAAAGGTCCCAGGAGGATCGAATCCTCACCCCAGTGCAGATAGAGGCCGGCCGCCCCCAGATACCGGATCTCCACCTCGCCGGGCGCCGGCGGCTCCGCGGGCCGGGCCGCCGGCGAGCATTCGGGATGGCGCGAGAAGTCGAAGGGCGCTCCGGAATGGTTCGGCGCGCTGCGCACGATGTGGCCGTGGCACCCCAGGCAGAGCGCGACCCCGAGATAGAACGCCGTCTGAAGGCTGCGCTTCGCGGTCATATCGCTCTCCTCTTGGGGATTGACGAACACCGGCCCCGGAATTCTCGCCCCTGGCGTACATCCTGACAGATCTAAGATTTGATTTTAGTTTTGTCAGGCTTCGCCTTACCGCGCCGCCGGAAACAGCCCCTTCACCACCCCCAGCGACGCCCGGTTCCGCGGCTCGTTCCAGCCGTTCAGGATCGCCCGCCGCTCGGCGTCGGTGAGCCGCCAGGAGAGCGGCGCCTTCTTTTCCAGCTCGAAGGTGGCGATGTCGAGCTTCACCCCGTAACCGCGCTCCCAGAGCTCTTTGAGGAGCCCCACCTCGGCGTTGTTGTGAAAGGCCTGCGTCGAGGTGCGCACGTTGTACATGGTCAGCAGCGGACCGGCGGTGGCGAAGAGCCACCCCTGGCGCGCCCTGGCGCTGCCTCCCCCCGCCTCGGGCTCCGCCGCCTCGGGAAAGGCGCGGATCAGCACCAGCAGCACCCCCCGCCGCCGCAGGTCGGCGAGATGCGACGGCAGCAGCGAGCGCAGCCAGTTCACCGCCGTCACCACCCCGAAGTTGTCGTAGTAGCCGCCGTCCGCCAGGTGGAGCTGGCGGAACCCCTTCGGCGGGCTCCCCTTCTCCCCCCGCGCCTGCGCGATCGGGCTCACCCACGGGAATGTGGCCGAGAGCCGGGCCGCCGTCACCACCGGCAGGTCGTAGCCAGGATAGACGTCGTCGAACCGGCGCGTCCGCCAGCCCGCCGGCAGATCGAGCGGGGTCAGCAGGAACTGCTCGCCGGTCTCCACCACCGTCGAGTTGAGCACCGGCGCCGGCAGCCACCCCTCCCGCAGCCCGGTCCGCCACTGCGACAGCATCCGGTCCGGCGAGGTGAGCTGACGCTTCCACGCCTGCTCCATCGCCCATCCGCGATCGAGCGTCTTGTCGCGCAGCAGAAAGCCGAAGAGGACGCGCCAGAGGTCGGGATAGACCAGCCCCCACGCCGTGGCGTCCAGGCTCGAGGCGCCGGCGGCGTCGACGATGCGGCCGAGGTCCGCCGGCGGCGGGAACCCCGCCGGCGTGTAGCGGTCGAGAAAGTACATCGTCCCGACGCTCCCCCCCGAGACCGAGCTGATCAGCCGGATCGACCGCGTGAAGCCGGTCCCCACCTCCCCCTGCAGGGCGGTGAGCACCCGGGCGGTCCAGAGCGACGCGGTGATCCCGCCGCCGCTCGCCGCGACCACCACGATCGGCCGGTCCCCCTCCCCCAATCGCTGCTCCGCGGCATTGGCGGCATTGAAGGCCTGGCCCGGCAGCGGCGGCGGCGCCGCCGTCTGCCGCTCGATCCGGTAGTAGTGATCGGTGTCGAAGACCTGGCTCGACAGGAACGAGGCGGCGAGCACCAGGAAGACCACGGGCACCCGGTAGCGGTCGAGGAAGAAGGAGAGCCCCGGCAGCCCCCAGCCGGCCACCAAGAGGAGCAGCAGGATGTAGCCGAGCGACGGCACCAGGACGCGGTCCGGCCGCAGGAAGAGGTACCCGAGCATGTAGAGGAAGACCGCCACCCCGAACGCCGAGGCCGCCAGGATGTGCCCGCGGCCGAGCTTGCGCCTGGGATCGACGTAGCCGTGGCTGCCGCCGCGGCCGCGCGCCACCCGCGGAAGGGCTTCCAGCACGAGGGGGATCGTCCCCCCCACCTTGCCGTAGACCCAGGTCGCGAGCAGCAGGACCGCCGCCGCCAGCACCATCCCCCCCGCCGCCATCGCCAGCCCCTTCCCCAGCGGCGAGCGCGACTGGGCGACGGCGGTGGCGATCAGCGGCAGGGCGAGCAGGGTGAAGAGCGGGATGCGGTAGTGGACCATCCAGTGCGGCAGCCACAGGCGCGGCACCCTGAACCGCGCGGGCGCGTAGGCGATGATCAGCTCCAGCGTGATCAGCACCGTCCAGGCGGCGAGGGTGCCGAAAAACGAGATGAGGAGGATCTCCCCCGGGGTCAGGCGGAAGAGGTTGGCGAGCAGCGACGGCGCGCCCCACAGCGCGATCGCCGGCAGCGCCGCCAGCAACAGCCCGAACGCCAGCGGGAAACGGCAGAAGTAGAGATATTCGAGGAACACTCCGGTCCGGCGCTGCACCCAGACCAGCCAGCCCACCAGCGCGGCGGCGAGCAGGGTGATGGCGATCGGGGTCATTCGCGGGAGTCTAAGGCAAGCCGCCCTACGCGCTCGCCGCTCCCGGAGCCTGTTCGGAGGGCGGCGGCGCCTTGTCCGCTTCGGGAGCCTCCTCGGCCTCCTTGGGCATCTGCAACGGGGGCATGCGCTCCACGATCGCCGCCAGCGCGTCCCGGGCGTCGTCGCCGACGCGGATCGCCGATTTGCCCAGCCGGGTCGTGGCCGACGCCCGGAAGCCCGGACCGTCGAGGACGAAGAGGAGCCCTGGGTACTTGCCATTGAGGGTTTCGGCGAGGGCCAGCATCCGGTTGGCGCTCAACCGCAGCGCCGCCGACATGAGGATCGCGTGCGGCCGCACGGAGGCGATCACGTCGTCGAACCCCTCGTCCGGCGCCCGCTGGCCGAGGTTGACCACGCTCCACCCCGCCCGCCGCAGCAGGAGGGCGAGGATCAGCAGGCCGATCTCCTCCTCCTCTTCCGAGGCGGAGAGGGCCAGCGCCCGGTACCCCTGCCCCTGCGGCGCCGCGTCGCCGAGGGTGAACAGCCGCTCGCGCAGGAAATCGCCGCAGAGCTTCTCCTGCTCGGCCGAGATCCGCCCCGCCGCCGCGTCGTCGCGCAGCCCTTCCAGCGCCGGCTGCAGCACCTCGACCGCCAGGCTCTCGACCGGCAGCTTCCGCTCGGCCTCCGCCAGCAGCGCCTCGACGCTCTGCAGATCCCCCTCGCGGAAAGCCTTCGCCAGCTCCCCGGCCACGAACGCCGGATCGGCCTTCCGCGCCGGGGCGAGGCGGATCGCGCGCACCGCCTCCTCCAGCGTGGCGACGACCTCGTCGGCCCCCGCCGCCGTCAGCCGCTTGCGGTAGCGGTCGGCCTCGGCGCGGAGGTCCCAGAGCGCGACGACGATTCGCAGCCCGGGAAAATGCGAGCGCAGGTCCTGGCAGACCTCGCGGGCCTGGGCGTACGCGAACGGCGCCAGGGCCGAGATGAAGACCTGCTCGGCGCCGATCTCGGCCAGATGGCGCTGTGCCTCCAAGCGCGGCGTGTCGTAATCCAGGACCAACGGCGTCCCGCCGCGCACGGCGAGCTGCGCGAACATGTGCCCCGCCAGCTCGTCCGCCACGTCGTGGGCGGGCACGCAGACCAGCCGGTCCGCCGCGGCCTTGCCGTCGACGGTCTCGACGCCCAGGCTGCCGTCCTCCACCGTGCGGCCGGCCAGCTCCTCGATCCATTCGCGCATCGTGGTCTCGATGAACTCCTCCCGCTCCGGGCTGAGCTCGCCGCGGTGGCGGTCGCGCTCGGCCAGGATCAGGGCCGGGATCAGCACCTGGTCATAGAACTCGGCCACGGTCCGCTCCTTCATGCAGGTCTCCAGCACCGTGCCCACCTCGGTGGCGTCCATCGACAGCAGCCGGTGGTAGACCTGGGCCTCGATCGGCAGCGGCGGCTGATCGCCCAGCAGCACGTCCAGGAACTGGAGTTGGGGAACATAGCGCCCCATCACCACCAGGCAGACCGTCAGCGGCGTCGCCATCAGCAGGCCGACCGGCCCCCAGAGCCAGGTCCAGAAGACGGCGGAGACCAGGATGCCGATCGTCGAGATGCCGGTCTCCGAGCCGTAGACCAGCGGCTCGACGACGTTGTTGCTGATCAACTCGATGAGCAGGAAGAGCCCGAGGGTCAGGAACGGCTTCTCCCAGCCGGGGAAGACCGCCAGCGAGATCAGGACCGGCAGCATCGCCGCGATCCAGGGGCCGAGGTACGGGATGAAGCGCAGGACGGCGGCGAACAGCCCCCACAGAATGGCGTTCGGCACGCCGATGAAGAACAGCCCGATCGCCACCGCGGTCCCGATGCCGCCGTTGATCAGGCTCTGCATCAGCAGGTAGCGGCTGACCCGCTGCGCCGCCTCGTCGAGCGCCTGCGTCGAGGCGTTGAGCCGCCCCTGGCCGATCAGCCGCAGGAGACGGTCGCGCAGATCCTCGCGCTGGATCAGCATGAAGATCACGAAGATCAGCACCAGGCCGGCCGTGCCCAGCGGCCCGAGGAGCGGGAACAGCGTCGTCCGCAGCACCGTCAGCGGCGTCGCCGGCGGCTCGACGACGGTGACCGGCACCGGCGACGAGGGGGGGACGCGCGACTTCCCCTCGAGGCGGGAGGCCGGCGTGGTCGGAGCGCTCGGCGACGCGATGCCGATCTCCTCCTGGAGGTGCTCGACGGTCTGCTTCGCCTGGTCGAGCTTCGAGGCCCCACCGCCGCGCAGGGCGCGGGCCTTGCCGCGGATGTTCTGCTCGTACTTGGGCAGCGTCTCCGCGAAGTCGACGATCTGCGCCCCTATCAGCCACCCCATGGCGCCGATGCCGCCGAACGCCAGGACGACGACCAGCAGCACCGCCGGTATGCGCCCCAGGTGCATCTTCTGGAGGCGCTGGACGGACGGGGTGAGAATGAAGCTGATCAGGATCGCGAGCGCCAGGGGGATCAGCACCTCGCGTCCGAAGTAGAGGGCGGCGGTGACCAGCGCGATCGTGACCAGCGAGATCTTCCGCAGACGATCCTGGGCCTGAGACTGAGAGCGTTCCATGTTGCGCAGGGGGAATGCAAAGGCGGCGCCATCCTCGATATACTCAAAGGAAGAGCTGGACGGACCTCTCTCCCAAAGGAGATTCTCGTGAAGAGACACCTGCTCGTCCTCGCCGTCGTATGCCTCTGCGCCGCCTGCGCCTCGGGCCAGAAGGATGAGCCGGCGAAGACCGGCCGCGACCTGGCGCCGGGCCCCGTGCCCACGGCGGGCGGGGGGACCTCGTCCACCGGTTCCGGCGGCGGCACGGGTGAAGGAACCAGCGGCATCTGCCCCTCGGGGTGCGAGACGCCGCCGCCCGGCTGCTCCATCAAGGGGAACATCAACCTCAAGACCGGCGAGCGGGTCTACCACGTCCCCGGCCAGCGGCACTACGACGACGTCACCATCGAGGCCGGCGCCGGCGAGCGGTGGTTCTGCACCGAAGCCGAGGCCGAGGCCAGCGGCTGGCGGCGGTCGAAGCGGTAGCAGGGACCGGCCGGGGCGCTTCGCCCGGGATTGAAATCCCGGGCTACCGACAGTCGCCCCTTCCCGGGGCTCTGCAAGGAAAAAGGGTTGCGGGAGTCCCGGATGGGACGGCCGTGGGTAGCCCGGGATTTCAATCCCGGGCGGGCCACCGACCTGCGATAAGCTTCCCCCCGCCACCTCGCGCGCTTCCCGCCATGCCGCCTATCCTTCGAACCGTCGCCGCCACCCGCTACGTCACCCCCCTGCGCGAGGGCGGCTCGCTGCCGGCGATCGTGGAGGCGGACGACCTCGGCTTCTACGTGCTCAAGTTCCGCGGCGCGGGACAGGGGCCGCTGGCGCTGGTGGCCGAGCTGATCGCCGGCGAGATCGGCCGGGCTCTCGAGCTCGAGGTGCCCGAGGTGGTGCGGGTGGAAGTCGACGCGGCGCTCGGCCGCAACGAGGAGGATCCGGAGATCCGCGACCTGCTCAAGGCCAGCGTGGGGGTGAACCTGGGGCTCGACTACCTGCCGGGCTCGATCACCTTCGACGCCGCCGCCCGCGACGTCGTCGAGGCCGATCTCGCCTCGTCCATCGTCTGGTTCGATGCCTTCGTCACCAACGTCGACCGCACGCCGCGCAACCCCAATCTCCTCTGGTGGCACAAGGTCCTCTACCTGATCGATCACGGCGCCGCGCTCTACTTTCATCACAACTGGCCGGCGACGGCGCCGGCCGTGGAGCAGGCGGCCCGCAGCCGCTTCCCCGCCGTCCGCGACCACGTGCTGCTCCCCTGGGCGAGCCGGATCGAAGAGGCCGGCCGCCGCCTGCGCCCGCGGCTGAACGAGGCCCTGTTCGCGGCGATCGTCGAGCAGATCCCGGACGACTGGCTGTCCCCCGATCCCGGCGCCGCGGCCGGCCGGCGGGCCGGCTACGTGGACTACCTGACGCGGCGCCTCGAGGCGGCTTCCCTGTTCGTCGAGGAGGCGGTGCGTGCCCGCGCGCAGCTCGTTTGACTACGCCGTGGTCCGGGTGGTGCCCCGCGTCGACCGCGGGGAGCTGATCAACGCCGGCGTGATCCTCTTCTGCCTGGAGCGGGACTTCCTCGCCGCCCGCGTCGAGGTCAACGAGCCCCGGCTGCGGGCGCTCTGGCCGGACACCGACCTCGAGCTGGTCCGCCAGCACCTCGAGGCGATCCCCAGGATCTGCGCCGGCAGCCCGGAAGGGGGCCCGATCGCCCGGCTGACGATCCGCGAGCGCTTCCGCTGGCTGGTGGCGCCGCGCAGCACGATCCTCCAGGTCTCCCCGGTCCACGCCGGCCTCTGCGAGCACCCGGAGCGCGGGCTCGAAGAGCTCTTCCGGCAGATGGTGGCGGTGCCGTAGAGGCTGGAAGCAAAGGCCCGGCGGCTGTCCGTCTATCCTCGCAGGCACTCTTCTCTCCAGGAGGTCCCGATGAAAGCGCAATCGATCGAACGGATTCTCGCCGCCGTCCTGCTGGCGGCTCTGATCCCCCTCTCCGGATGCTCGGTGATCTATCCCACCCCGCCGGTCAAGAATTTCGAGCCGCTGGATCACAAAGGCATGCTGAGGTTCGACAAGGTCGACGATGACGTCTACCGCGGCTCGCAGCCCAGCATCGATCAGCTCAAGACGCTGGTCGACGATCGTCACATCAGCACCGTCATCAAGCTCAACACCGGCTCCGAGCCAGTCTTGCCCGGGGTGAAGCTGGTTCGCTATCCGCTTTATGGACCGATCACCCCTTCCGCCCAGAAAATCAAAGACATTCTCACCGCCATCGACCATGCCGGGAAGCCGGTGCTCATTCACTGCAGCCATGGCGAGGATCGCACCGGGCTGATTGTGGCGCTTTACCAGGTTTGTAAGGGGATGACGCCGGAGGACGCCTACAAGGACATGGTGGCGCACGGCTTTCACCCCTACCGGGGGCTCTGGAAGGCCTGGGTGCGCGACGCCGGCTGGAACCCGCAGCACGCGGGAGCGGCCAGGACCGTCTGCCCGCGGCCCTGACGAAGAGAAGACGGCGAGCCGGTAGGGATCGGGGGCTGTCCCCCTCGGACCCAGGGCGTTGCCCTGGGCTAAAGGAGCCCGGGCCTTTGGCCCTTCCCCCAGCCGGAATTTGTTTGAGGCCCGACGGGCCGCCCTTCTTTAGCCCAGGGCAACGCCCTGGGTCCGAGCGACCGCACGCCCCCCCTTCCCCTCAACCGACCGATCGTGCTATTTTCTTTCCATGATCCTGAGCAAGGGCGAGCAGACACGACAGGAGATCGTCGAGCGGGCGCGGGCGCTGGCCGGCGAGGTCGGTCTCGAGGGGCTCTCGCTCGGCGTCCTGGCGGCGGGGATGAACCTGTCGAAGAGCGGCCTGTTCGCGCACTTCCGGTCCAAGGAGGCGCTGCAGATCGCGGTGCTGCAGCGGGCGATCGACCACTTCATCCAGGAGGTCATCGTGCCGGCGCTCCGGCAGCCGCGCGGCGAGCCCCGGCTGCGGCGGCTGTTCGACTTCCACCTCGCCTGGATCCATGGCAACGCGCGCGGCGGGAGCTGCTTCTTCATGGCGCTCACCCACGAGTACGACGATCGCCCCGGCCCCGTCCGCGACCTCCTCGTGCGGTCGCAGCGCGACTGGTACGACACCATCGCCCGCGCCGCCCGCGCGGCCGTCGAGGAAGGGCACTTCCGCGCCGATCTCGACCTCGATCAGTTCGCCTACGAGTTCGTCGGCATCGGCATGGTCTTCCAGCAGGTCGCCAAGCTGCTCGAGGACCCGCGGGCCGAAGCGCGGGCCCGCGCCGCCTTCGAGACCCTGCTCGATCACAGCCGTCCCTGACCCTTTCCGTGAAGGAGATCCCATGCAGCCCCTGGATGCAGCGCTCGCCCTCCCCTCCGCAGCAAATAGCACGACCGGTCGTCTACGTCCCATCCCGGCTCCCCCCTGGCTGCGGACGGGGATGCAGGTGGCGAGCGCGCTGGCTCCCGCCGCCGCCGCGCGGGTGGCGCGCAAGCTGTTCTTCACGCCGTTGCGGGCGCGGGTGAGGGACGAGGAACGGGCGGTGCTGGCGCGCGGCGAGCTCTTCACGCTCGAGGTGGGCGGCCAGCGGGTGGTGGGCCGCGCCTGGGGGGCGGGACCCGCCGTGCTCCTGGTGCACGGCTGGGGCGGGCACGCGGGGCAGATGACGCCGCTGGTCGATCCCGCCGTGGCGGCGGGCTTCCGGGCGGTGGCGATCGACCTCCCCGGCCACGGCGAGTCGGAGGGGAGCATTTCCTCGCTGGTCCACTTCGCCTCGGCGCTCCGCCACGCCGGCGCCCTGTTCGGGCCGGTGCGGGGCGTCGCGGCCCACTCCTTCGGTGCCGCGGGCACGGCCTACGCGATCTCCTCCGGGCTGGCGGTGGAGCGCGCCGTCTTCTTCGCTCCGCCCCTGGGCTTCGAGTCCTTCTGGCTCCGATTCCGGATGGGCGTCGGCGTCTCGCCGCGGGTGATGGACCGCATGCTCCGCGAGGCCGAGGAGTGGCTGGAGGTGCGCTTCGACGGCATCGCGCCCGCCGACGTCGCTCCGCGGATGACGGCGCCGCTGCTCGTCCTTCACGACCCGGAAGACCGCGAGGTGCCCTTCGAGGAAGGCGCCGAGCTCGCCCGCCGCTGGCCGGGCGCCGAGCTGCGCCCCGCCCCCGGCCTCGGCCATCTGCGGATCCTGCGCGACGAGGGGTGCGTGGCGGCGGCGGTGGGGTTTCT
>JBDSHF010000102.1:0-8296 GCA_039918595.1 Thermoanaerobaculia bacterium | reverse complement strand
AGACCTACCAGGAGAAGAAGCTCGCCAACCTGCCGGGGGCGCTCGCCCTCGAGAAGATCGCCGGAACGCGCGGCGCGCGGGTGGCCTACGCGGGGTTCAATCAGCCCTATTTCTTCTATGGCAGCCGCTTCCAGAACGCCCTGGAGATCGTGCCGCGGAACCGCGCCCTCGAAGCCCGGTACTACCGCTGGGGGGTGCCACTCGTGGAACCCTACATCACCGGCCCGTACCGGCGGTGGCGAGGCAATCTCGAAAGAATGGGGATCGGGTACGTGGTCGTCGTCCGCTCGCTGTGGGAAGATCCGGAGAGGCGCTGGATGACGCACCGGTCCGAGGACTTCGAGCTCGCCTGGGCCAATCCGCAGGTGGAGATCTGGCGCGTGGTTTCCGGCCCCTCGCCTCCGGGCAGTCCCGGGTACAATCCGCGCGATGCCGAGCCCGCCGCCAATTCCGCCGACAAGCGTGCCGACGATCGCCGTTGACCTCCGCGCCCTGGTCCCCGCCTCCACCGGCATCGGCGTCTACACCCGTTCGCTGCTGCTCGCGCTGGCGGCGCGGGGGGGCTCCCGCTATGTCGGCATGGCCCACCACGCGCCGCGGGAGGCCGGGGAGCTTATGGCAGCGGGGATCGGGATCGAGCGCCAGGAGGCGCCGCTCGGGGTGCTCTGGCAGCAGCTCGTGCTGCCGCGGCGGCTGGCGCGCGGGGACATCGACCTCTTCTGGTCGCCGCTGATCACCCTGCCGATGCGCTGTCCGGTGCCGGCGGTGGCAACGGTCCACGACCTGACGGTGCTGCTCTTCCCCGAGGCGCACACGCTCAAGGTGCGCTGGAGCCTGCGGCCGTTCCTCCGCCCCTCCTTCGAGGCCGCGCGGCGGCTGGTGACGATTTCCGAGGCGACGGCGCGCGACCTGGCTTTCTATTTTCCGCAGTGCGCGGAGAAGATCCGCGTCGTCTATCCCGGGATCGATCCCGAGTTCCAGCCGGGGACGCCCGCTGAGATCGCGGCGACCCGCCGGGAGCTGGGAGCGCCCGAGGGGTACGTGCTCTACGCCGGCACGCTCGAGCCGCGCAAGAACGTGGGCAAGCTGCTCGACGCCTGGACGGCGCTACGGAGCGAGAACCCGCGGACGCCGCCGCTCGTCCTCGCCGGCCCCAAGGGCTGGGGGAGCGAGCGGCTGATCCGGCGGATCCAGGCGCTCGCGCCCGAGGGGTTGATCGCGGTCGGCCGGGTGGAGCGTGACCGGCTGGTGCGGATCTTCCAGGCCGCCAGCGTCTTCGTCTACCCCTCGCTCTACGAAGGGTTCGGCTTCCCCGCCGCCGAGGCGCTCGCCTGCGGCGTGCCGGTGGTCGCCGGCGACACCTCGAGCCTGCCGGAGGTGGTGGGCGACGCCGGCCTGCTCGCCGATCCGCGCGACGCCGGGGCGATCGCCGCCCGCATCAAGGCCGTGCTCGACAACCCCGGAAGGGCGGCCGAGCTCGGCGCCCGCGGGGTCGAGCGAGCCGCCCGTTTCCGCTGGGATCGCGCCGCGCGCGAGATGGAAGAGGTGTTTTCCGAGGCGCTCGGGTAGAATTCCGCCGGCTAACCCCTCCGGGAGATTTTCGTTTGCCTTATACGATCGGAATTGACGCGCGCAAGATCCAGGATTTCGGAATTGGCACCTACGTGCGGAACCTGGTCCGTTCGCTCGCCGCCATCGACTCCGAGAACCGCTACATCCTGCTCGCCAAGCCGGGCGACCACGAGGGGCTCCGCGATCTGCCGGAGAACTTCCAGGTGGCGCTCGAAAGCTCGCCCGTCTACTCCGCGCGCGAGCTCATCGCCCTCTCCTGGCATCTCTACCGGCGCAAGCTCGACCTCTATCACTCGACCCACTACGTGCTGCCGGCCTGGGTGGGCTCGAAGGTGGTGGTGACGATCCACGACATCATCCACCTTCTCTATCCGGAGTTCCTGCCGAGCAACTTCGCCTTCCTCTACGCCCAGCGGATGATCCGCCGCAGCCTCAACCGGGGGGACCGCATCATCGCCGTGTCGCAGAACACCCGGTCGGACCTGATGCAGCACTTCGACGTCGACGGCCGCAAGATCCAGGTGGTCTACAACGGCGTCGAGGACGTCTTCCGCCGGCCGCTGCCCCACGAGGAGTTGCAGCGCTGGCAGCGCGATCTGGGGATCTCGCCGCCCTATCTCCTCTTCGTGGGCAATCCGGCCAAGCCGCACAAGAACCTCGACACGGTCGTCCAGGCCTACGCGCGGGCCCGGCGGATGGCGCAGTTCGACGCGCCGCTGCTCTGCGTCGGCAGCCGCGAGGGGTCGGAGTTCAAGATCCGCCAGCGCGCCGAGTACCTGGGGATCGGCGACAAGGTCCGCCTGCTCGGCCACGTGGCCCACGAGGCGCTGCCGGCGATCTACCAGGGGGCGACCCTGTTCCTCTACCCCACGCTCTACGAGGGGTTCGGGCTGCCGGTGATCGAGGCGATGGCCTCCGGGGTGCCGGTCATCACCTCCAACACCTCGGCGCTCAAGGAGATCGCGGAGGGGTACGCGCTGCTGGTCGACCCCCTGGACCTCGACGGCATGGCCCAGGCGATCGCCAATCTGATGGGGAGCCCCGAGCGCCGCGCCGGCTACATCGAGCGGGGGGCCAGGCGCGCCGAGGATTTCCGCTGGGACCAGACGGCGCGGCAGACGCTCGAGATCTATCAGTCGGTCATCGCGGGGAAAACCTCGTGATCGCGCCGACGCCGCCGATCCCCTTCCCGGCGCCCCCCCGGCTGCGGGTGGCGCTGGTGCACGACTGGCTGACCGGCATGCGCGGCGGCGAGAAGGTGATCGAGGTGCTGGGCGGGCTCTTCCCCGACGCCCCGCTGTTCACCCTCTTCCACTTCCCCGGCAGCGTCAGCCCGGCGATCGAGTCGCACTCCATCCGCACCAGCTTTCTCCAGCGCGCGCCGGGCATCCGTAACCACTACCGGACCTACCTGCCGTTCTTCCCCGCCGCCATCGAGGAGTTCGACCTCTCGGGGTTCGACCTCGTCGTCAGCTCCAGCCACTGCGTGGCCAAGGGGGTGATCGCGCCGCCGGACGCCTTCCACGTCTGCTACTGCCACACGCCGATGCGCTACGCCTGGGACCAGGAGCACGCCTACTTCCCCAATCGCACGGGGCTCAAGGCCCGCCTGCGCTCGCTGACGCTCTCGGCGCTGCGCTCCTGGGACGTTTCCTCGGCGGCGCGCGTAAACCATTTCGTGGCGAACTCGCGTTTCGTGGCGCGCCGCATCCAGACCTACTACGGCCGTCCGGCCGAGGTGGTCCACCCGCCGGTCAACGTCGAGTTCTTCACTCCCCGGCCCCCGGCCGAAAAGAGCAAGCACGGGGCCAAACCCAGAGAATACTGTCTGGCGGTCTCGGCGCTCGCCCCCTACAAGAAGGTCGAGGTGGCGATGGCGGCCTGCGAGAAGCTGGGGCTCGAGCTGCGGATCGTCGGCGAGGGGCCGGAGCGCGAGCGGCTGGAGGGGATGGCCGGCTCGCAGGTCCACTTCCTCGGCAACGTCACTCCCGAGGAGCTGCGCGACCTCTACCGCGGCGCCCGCCTGTTCCTGCAGCCGGGGGTCGAGGACTTCGGCATCGCCTCCGTCGAGGCGCTCGCCTGCGGCACGCCGGTGGTCGCCGTGGCCCGCGGCGGCATCCTCGACGTGGTGGAGGACGGCAGGCACGGAGTGCTCTATCCGGACTGGGAGGGCCCCACCGCCCTCTGCGACGCCATTGACAAAGCCGGCCGGATCGGATTCAATGCTTTGGACCTGCGCGATCGGGCGGAGTCTTTCTCTGTCTCGCGATTTACCGATCGCATCCGAACTCTTCTATCTCGTCGGTTTCCGAGTTGAGGGTGCCTCTCCTTTGATTCAAGAACGCCACCGGAAGACGGCCGGGCTCTACTTCTTCACCGATCTCGCGGCGACGCTGGCCGCTTTCCTCGGCGCCTGGCTGCTGCGCTTCGAGGTCGAGGTCATCCCGGTCACCAAGAACGTGCCGGAGTTCGGGCCGTACCTGCGCCTGGTGCCGTTCGTGCTCGTGCTCTGGCCGGTGGTCTTCTATTTCCACGGCCTCTATCAGAGCCGGCGGGGGCGCAGCCGCGTCGACGAGGTGCTCACCATCGTCCTCGCCGTCCTCCTCGCCACCGTGCTCCTCTCGGTGGTGATCGCCTGGTACCGGCCGCCCGCGGCACCCGGCAGCCATGAGTACTTCACCTACAGCCGCGCCTTCCTCGGCCTCTTCGCGCTGATCGATCTCGGGCTGGTCGCCACCACCCGCATGGTGGCGCGCTCGGTGCTGCGGCGGGTGCGGAGCTCCGGCCACAACCTGCAGCGCATCCTGGTCGTCGGCGCCGGCCTGCTGGGGCGCGAGATCACCACCAAGATCCTCGCCCACCGCGAGATGGGCTTCGAGGTCGTCGGCTTCCTCGACGACGATCCCGGCAAGACGGGATCGATGATCTGCGGCGTGCCCGTGCTCGGCACCACGCGCCAGGCCGAAGAGGTGCTCGCGGCGCAGCGCATCGATCAGGTCTTCCTGACCCTGCCGCTCGAGGCGCACAAGAAGATCCTCCAGATCCTCGACCTGATGGCCCGCGAGTGCGTCGAGATCAAGCTCGTGCCCGACATCCTCCAGTACGCGACGATCAAGGCCGCGGTCGAGGACGTCGACGGCACGCCGGTGATCAATCTCTCGCAGATGCCGCTGCAGGGGTGGAGCAGCATGATGAAGCGCGGGATGGATCTGGCGATCGCGCTCGCCGCGCTGGTCGTCCTGCTCCCCGTCTTCCCCTTCCTCGCGCTCGCCATCTGGATCGAGGACCGCGGCCCGATCTTCTACCGCCAGGAGCGCATGGGGCTCGACGGCCGCTCGTTCATGATTCTCAAGTTCCGCTCGATGCGCGTCGACGCCGAGTCGACGAGCGGTCCGGTGTGGGCGATCAAGGACGATCCGCGCCGCACGCGCGTCGGCCAGCTCCTGCGCGCCTGGTCTCTCGACGAGCTGCCGCAGATCTGGAACGTCCTCACCGGCGACATGTCGATCATCGGCCCGCGCCCCGAGCGGCCGACGTTCGTGCGCGAGTTCAAGCACAAGATCCCGCGCTACATGCTGCGCCATCGCGTGAAGTCCGGCATCACCGGCTGGGCTCAGGTCCACGGCTGGCGCGGCAACACGTCGATCAAGAAGCGCATCCAGTACGACCTCTACTACATCCAGAACTGGTCGCTGTCGCTCGACTTCAAGATTCTCTGGATGACGATCCGCTACGCGCTGCGGCTCAACGCGTACTAGCTCCCCCGCTTCTCCTCTCGCCCGAACCCATATTCCACGGGCCTTTGCTCGGGGTCCGCGAAGCGTGCGGCCCCCTCGCGAGGACGCGCGCGCCTTGCGCGCCAGGTCTTTTCGCGTAGATCGAGAAAGCGACGCTAGCTCTTGCGGCGTAAAATCTCTTGACGCACAAGATCTTGTGGGCGTAACCTAAACGCCATACCACTGCCCACCCCTTGGGCAAAACAAAAAAGGAGAGAAGAGAATGGCTACGAACGACAGCGCGAAGAAGACTGCCGCGAAAAAGACCGCGGCGGCCAAGCCCGCCGCCAAGGCTGCTCCCAAAAAAGCGGCCGCCAAACCCGCCGCCAAGGCCGCACCGAAAAAAGCGGCTGCGAAGCCCGCCGCGAAGAAGACCGCGGCCAAGTCTTCGGGCACCGCGAAGAAGACCGTGACCGCCAGCAAGAAGGCCGCTCCGGCCAAGAAGGCGACGGCCGCGAAAAAGGTGACCGCGAAGAAGACGGCGACCGCTCCGAAAAAGGCGGCGGCCGCTCCCAAGAAGACCGTGGCCAAAAAGACGGTAGCCAAGAAAACCGCTGCCAAGAAGTAGCGGGAACCGTCAGTCCGGCAGGCTTTATGAGAGACGTTCAGGAGGCGACGTTCTGGTTCTTTCCGGGGCTCATGGTTTGTCTGCCTCTGCTGTCTTCTGCTCCAGCGTCGCCTAGCACGGCGTAACCGCCTCGCCCCGCGGCGTAAGCGTCGTGCCGGTTCTCAAAGATTCGCGGCGGTTTTCAGCAGGCGAGCCGCCGATCGATCCACCATCCACAACCGATTCCCTTCCACGATCTGCGCCGGATAGCGCTCCGGCTCGCGCGGCCCTTCGAGCACGGCGCGCAGCGCTTCCGCCTTCTCCTCGCCGCTGACCAGGAACATCGCGCGCCGCGCGTGATTCAACACCGGCGGCGTCAGCGTGATGCGGAACGTCTTCTGCGCCTCGACCCAGGGCGCGGCCACGAGCCGCTCGCGCTCGTGAAGGACATCACTCTCCGGGAACAGCGACGCCGTATGGCCATCCTTTCCGAGCCCGAGCAGGACCAGATCGAAGCATGGGATCTCTCCTGAAGCGAGAGCGAAGAAAGAGCGCAGCGCCGCCTCGTACTCCGCCGCCGCGCGTCCCGCATCGGGCTCTTCCGCCCGCACGCGGTGGATGTTCTCCGGCGGCACGGGTACCGCGTCGAGCATCGCCTCGCGCGCCATGCGGAAGTTGCTGTCCGGATGATCGGGCGGCACGGGGCGCTCGTCGCCCCAGAAGAAATGGATCGCGTTCCACGGTATGCGCTCGCGGTACGGATCGCCCGCGAGGAGACGAAAGAGAGCGCGCGGCGTCGAGCCGCCCGAGAGCGCCCAGGTGAAACGGCCGCGCTCGTCGACGGCCTTTTGCGTCAGGGGCACGATCTCGTCGGCCGCCCCACGCATCAGCGCGGAAGGATCATCAAAGATCCTCACGGTCAGTATCTCGCTCAATCGCGCCATTTCCGTCCATCCTTCTGGATCAGCTCGTCGGCCTCCTTCGGTCCCCAGGTGCCCGCGGCGTAGTTCGGAAAATTGCGCGGCGCCAGCGCCTTCCAGACGTCGAGGATGGGCGTGACCACGCGCCACCCCATCTCCACCATGTCGCTGCGATGGAAGAGCGTCGAGTCCCCCAGCATGCAGTCGTAGAGCAGCGTCTCGTAGCCGGTGTGCGCCTGGCGGCCGAAGTAGTCCTCATACTGAAAATGCATCCGGACGGTGCCGAGGCGCATCGTGGGGCCGGGCACCTTGCCCTCGAAACGCAGCGAGATCCCCTCGTCCGGCTGGATCTTGATCACCAGCAGATTGGGGTTCAGCTTCTCGACCGGCGTGTCGCGGAAAAGCATGAGCGGCGCGCATTTGAACTGGATGGCGATCTCCGAGACCCGCTTCGGCAGCCGCTTGCCGGTGCGCAGATAGAACGGCACGTCGGCCCACCGCCAGTTGTCGACGAACAGCTCGAGCGCGGCGAAGGTCTCGGTGTTCGAATCGGCGGCGACCGATTTTTCCGCGCGGTAGGCGGGCACGCGCTCGCCGTCGAGATCTCCTTCGCCGTACTGGCCGCGCACCATGCGGCGCAGCACATCCTCGGGCGAGATCGGACGGATCGCCGAGAGCACCTTCACGCGCTCGTCGCGCACCGTATCGGCCGCGAACGAGACCGGCGGCTCCATGGCGATCAGCGCCAGGAGCTGGAACATGTGGTTCTGCACCATGTCGCGCAGCGCCCCCGCCTCCTCGTAGTAACCGCCGCGACCTTCCACGCCGACCGTCTCGGCGACAGTGATCTGCACGTGATCGATGTAGCGGCGGTTCCAGATCGGCTCGAAGATGCCGTTGGCGAAGCGGAACGCCATGATGTTCTGCACGGTCTCCTTGCCGAGGTAGTGATCGATCCGGTAGATCTGCCGCTCCTCCAGGACCTCGCGGATCCGCCGGTTCAGATCGCGCGCCGACTCGAGGTCGTGGCCGAACGGCTTCTCGATGATCACGCGCCGCCAGCGCTCCTCCTCCTCGCGCAGCAGGCCCGCGTCGCCGAGGCAGCGGACGTAATCGTCGAAAATGCTCGGCGGCACCGCGAGGTAATACAGGTAGTTGCCGCTCGTGCCTAGCTCCTCGTCGACCTTGGCGAGCATGCCGGCGAGGTCCTTGAACGTCTCGGGTTTTTCCGGATCGACGGCGACGTAGCGCAGCCGGCGCGCCAGCCATTCGAGCTTCTCGTCCTCGACCTCGGTGGTGGCGAACTCCCGCAGGTCCTGCTCCATGCGGCCGCGGAACTCTTCCTCCGGCAGCGGCGAGCGGCCGACGCCCACGACGGCGAACTCCTCCGGCAGCAGCTTGTTCGCCAGCAGGTTGTAGAGCGCCGGAATCAGCTTGCGCTTGGTCAGATCCCCCGTGGCGCCAAAGATCACCATCGCGCA
>JBDSHF010000101.1:0-4818 GCA_039918595.1 Thermoanaerobaculia bacterium | reverse complement strand
CGGGAGCTGGACGCCGTCGAGGCCGAGATCCGTGAGCGGAGCCCGGGCTTCGCTGCGCTCACCCAGCCGCAGCCGTTGCGCGCCGCCGAGATCCAAGCCCTCCTCGATCCGGACACGCTCCTCCTCGCCTACGCCCTGGGCGAGGAGCGGAGCTATCTCTGGGCCGTCGCGCCGGACCGGATCGAGAGCTTCGAGCTGCCCGGCCGCGCCCGTATTGAGGAGCTCGCCCGCCGGGTGAACGAGGAGCTGAGCCGCTTCGACATTGAAAACCGGCGGCGCGAGGCCGGGAACGCGGCAGCCCTCGGCCGCCTGCTGCTGGGGTCCGTGGCCGGCCGGCTCGGTAGTCAGCGCCTGGTCATCGTGCCGGACGGTGCCTTGCAGTACATCCCCTTTGGAGCCCTGCCGCTGCCGGCGGGCAAGGCGTCCGGCGAAGAGGCGAGACCTGTTCTCCTGCTCGAGCGGCACGAGGTCGTCGATCTCCCCTCGGCCTCGGCTCTGGCGGTGCAGCGGCGGGTACTGGCGAAGAGGGCGCGGCGCCCGCCGACGGCGAAGCGGCTCGCCGTGCTGGCCGATCCGGTCTTCGACCGCCGAGACCCCCGGGTGGCCGCGCGCGGGCTCGCGAAGGGGGCTCCCCCCGCGTTCGAGCGCCTGCCCGCCTCGCGCCGGGAGGCGGAGGCGATCGCGGCGCTCGCTCCGCGGGGGGAATCCCTGGTGGCGCTGGACTTCGACGCCGCCCTCCCACGGGTGCTCGGCGACCGGCTGAGCGACTTCCGGATCGTTCACTTCGCCACCCACGGCGTGATCGACGCCGAGCGTCCGACGCTTTCGGGGCTGGCCCTCTCCATGGTGGACTCCGGCGGGCGGCCCCAGGAAGGTTTTCTCCACCTGCACGACATCTACAACCTGCGGCTCAACGCCGACCTGGTCGTCCTGAGCGGCTGCCGTACGGCCCTCGGCAAGGAAGTGCGCGGCGAGGGGCTGATCGGGCTCACCCGGGGTTTCCAGTACGCCGGAGCCTCGCGGGTCGTGGCGAGCCTGTGGCGGGTGGAGGATCTTGCCACGGCCTCCCTCATGGCCCGGTTCTATCGCGGCCTGTGGATCGAGAAGCTGCCGCCCGCGGCGGCGCTGCGGGCGGCCCAGCTCTGGGTGAGCCGGCAGCGGCGCTGGCGCGACCCCTACTTCTGGGCGGCGTTCGTCCTGGAGGGGGACTGGCGTTGAAAACGGGGTGCGATGATCCGCGCTTTCATACCACTATCTTTTCAAAAGGAGGACGAAGATGAGCATCGGGACTTTCATTGGGAAGTGGTACATCCAGTTCACGGGAGGCGTCGCCTGGCTCCAGGAGGATTGGATCTTGATGATCGGTACGGACAGCGAGTTCGGAGACAAGCCCCCGTTTCTCACCGATGAGTACGCGGCCTGCGTGGGTTTCGCCGTGCTCAACCTCCGGGACGAAAGTCCGGTCCAGCTCTCCACGGAAGACCACCCCGGGAATCAGCCCCTGGTACTCCGCCTCACCGGCGAACAACTCCGCTGGAAGGGTTACTACAAGCAACAGCCCCTTTACATCTACATCGCCGCCGCTGAGACCTGGACGCCCGCGGGGGAAAAATATACTCATGTCTTCGGCTCGACGACCTACGGCGATCCCGAGCAGATGGCGGTCTGGGGGGGCAGCGGCACGCCGCCGCCGCCGCCGGATCCGAAGGAGGGGCAGTAGCCAGCGGGCCGCGTGCTAGAATCCGCCCGCATTGCTTTTAAGCGGGAACCAAGCGGGACCACGCGGGGACATCGCTTCTGGCCAGTAACGAGACAACCCCCGAAGGGCTGGAGGAACTGGTCGCGCGCGTCCGCTCGGGAGACCGGCGCGCGGAGGAGCGGGTGGTCGAGCTGTACGGCCGCGGTGTGGCGATCATCCTCGACCGCCACACCAACGGCCGGCCCGAGGCGGAGGACCTCTTCCAGGATACCTTCCGCACCGGCCTCGAGAAGCTCCGCCGCGGCGAGCTGCGCGAGCCGGCCAAGCTGCCGGGCTTCCTCGCCCAGATCGCCCGCAGCCTCGCCATCGAGCACTACCGCAAGATCACTCGCCGGAAGACCGACGCCGACAGCGACGCCGTGCTGGAGGCCGTGGCGCCCAGCGAGGGGCCGCTGGGGAATCTCCTCGCCCGTGAGAACGCCATGCTCGTCCGCCAGGTTCTCCAGGAGCTGGCGAACGAGCGCGACCGCCAGATCCTCCTCCGCTTCTATATCGCCGAGGAGGACAAGGACCGCATCTCGGCCGACTATGGCTTCTCCAGCCTGCAGTTCAACCGCGTCCTCCACCGCGCCCGGCAGCGCTACAAGGAGCTGATGATGGAGCGGCTCGGCGGCGGGACCCAAGCCGCGCAGGTGGCGGGTGCGATAATTCTGATCCTGATCACACTCTGGAGGGGAGTGTCGCGCGGCGGGAGAGGCTGACCTCATGGATCATTCCTACATCGAAACCAACGGACTGGTGGAGCGCTATCACCAGGGCCTGCTGCCGCCCGGCGAGGAGGCGGGGTTCGAGGAGCATTTCGTCGAGTGCCCCGCGTGCATGGAGCAGCTCGAGCTTGCCCGCGGTTTCCAGAAGGGGCTCAAGACCCTGGTGGCCGAGGACGCGGCCCGTGTGGTGGTGAGCGCGGGGCTGTTCGCCTGGCTGGCCCGGCGGGGGCGGCTGGCGCAGTGGGGAGTGGCCCTCGCCGCCCTGGCTGTTGCCGCCGCGCTGCCGGCGCTCTGGCTGCTCGCCGGCAGCCGGGGAGAGCGGCAGGAGTGGCGCGCGGGTCTCGACGCTCAGCGCCGGTCCAACCGGGAGCTGGAGCATCGCCTCGACGAGAGCGAAAGCCGGCGGATCGCGGAGCGGCGCGAATTGGAGGCGAAGATCGCCCAGGTGAAGCCTCCGGAGACGCCGCGCGGCCTTGCCGGCCCGCTCGTCAATCCACTGGTCAATACTCCGGTCTTCCTCCTCTCCGCCCTGCGGAGCGACGACGGCAAACCCGCCACGATCGATCTCGCCCGCGCCGGGGACGCCCTGGCGCTCGCGGTCGACGTCGGCGCCGATCCCCGTTTCGCAAGCTACCGCGCGACGATCACGAAGGCAGGCGGCGGGACCGTCTTCCGGCAATCGGACCTCGAGCCGAACGCGCTCGAAGCCCTGATGATCACCTTCCCCGCCTCCTTTTTCGCTCCCGGGGACTACCGCCTGCGCGTCGAGGGGGTGAAGCCGGACGGCTCCGCGTCCGAGATCGGCGGGTATCCCTTCCGGGTGGCTTCGGGCCGTTGACCTCTTGCGGCGCCCGCCGTTCCCTGTAAGAATGCCGCCGTTTCTCAGGGACATGCCGGAATGGAGCGGCGGTGGCGGAACACGACAACGGATACAAGCGGCTGTTCTCACATCCCGAAATGGTCGCGGACCTGCTCCGCGGCTTCGTCCGGGAGGAGTGGGTCCAGGATCTCGACTTCTCGACGCTGGAGAGGGTCTCCGGGAGCTATGTCACCCCGGAGCTGCGCAGCCGCGAGAGCGACGTCGTATGGCGGGTCCGCTGGGAGCGGGACCGCTGGCTCTATGTCTACCTCCTGATCGAGTTCCAGTCCACAGTCGATCCCTTCATGGCGCTCCGCGTGATGGTGTACGTGGGCCTGCTCTACCAGGACCTCGTCCAGCACCGGCAGCTCACTGTTTCGGGCAAGCTGCCACCCATCTTGCCGCTGGTTCTCTATAATGGCTACGCGCCCTGGGGTGCCGCCCGGGAGCTGTCCGAGCTGATCGAGACTGTCCCGGGGGGCCTGGAGCAGTACCGGCCGCAACTGCGGTACTGCCTGCTGGACGAGGCACGGATCGCCGACTCCGAGCTGGAGTCGCTGCGCAACCTGGCGGCGGCGCTGTTCCGGCTGGAGAAGAGCCGGGGTCCGGAGGACATCCAGCGGGTGCTGGTGGCGCTGATCGAGTGGTTGCGGGAGCCGGATCTCGCGGAGCTGAGGCGGTCGTTCACCACCTGGCTCCTTGGAGTTCTCCTTCCCGCCCGGGTACCGGGGATCACAATCCCCCAGGTCGCGGATCTTCAGGAGGTCAAGTCGATGCTCGCCGAACGCGTCATGGAATGGACCGAACAGTGGAAGCAGGAAGGGCTCGAAGAGGGGCGGAAGCAGGGTTGGCAGGAAGGGCGCCAGGAAGGGCGCCAGGAAGGGCGCCAGGAAGGGCTCGAAAAAGGGCTGGAAAACGGGCTCGAGAAGGCTCGTGGAGTCCTCCTGCGGGATCTCGAGAGACGCTTTGGCCCTCTGCCTGAAGAGGTCCGGCGGCGAGTGGACGCGATCGCTTCGATCGAAGATCTTACTGAATTCAGCCTCCGTGCCGGCGCGGCCCCCTCTCTTGCCGCTCTCGCGGCCCTTTGACGCAGTATTAGAATCTCTCCCAAATGTCGGGAGAGACGGCGAACGGCCCCATCCTCGTGGCGGGAGGCGGCATCGGTGGCCTGACCGCTCTGGATCGAGATGATCTCTGTCCGAAAGCCCCGCGGCCGCTACGCCCCGTCTCCCACGGGGATGATCCACGTCGGCAACGCCCGCACGGCGCTGGCGGCGTGGCTCTCGGCGCGCAGCCGCGGCGGCCGGTTCGTCTGGCGTCTGGAGGACCTCGATCTCCCGCGCGTGGTGCCCGGCATGGCCGCGGCGCAGATCGAGGATCTCGCCTGGCTCGGCCTCGATTGGGACGAGGGGCCGGACGTCGGCGGCCTCTTCGCGCCGTATACCCAGTCCGAGCGGTCGGTGTTCTATGAAGCGGCGCTCCGCCGGCTCGCC
>JBDSHF010000100.1:0-2536 GCA_039918595.1 Thermoanaerobaculia bacterium | reverse complement strand
GCGCCCGTCTCGGTACAGGGGATCGACCCGTCCGAGGAGCAACTCGCCTTTGCTCGCACACGGCTCGCGTCGCGGGCCGCACAGTTTCGTCTGGGCGATGCAATGGCACAGCCTTTCCCCGACGATACGTTCGACGCGGCTGTCATGCCGCTGGTGATCTTCTTCGTTCCTGATCCGGCCCAGGGCGTTGCTGAAATGGCGCGAGTGGTCTGCCCGGGCGGCATCGTCACAGCCTATGCGTGGGACCTGTGCGGCGGTGGCCTTCCTTATGAGGCGTTGCAGGTTGAAATGCGTGAGATGGGCATTGCGGTTCCGGTACCGCCCAGCCCTGGCGCGTCTCGAATCGACGCCATGCGGGACTTGTGGAAGGATACAGGGCTGGATGCCATCGAAACCCGGGAGATCGCCGTGCAACGGACGTTCGCCGATTTCGACGACTACTGGACGACGATCCTCATCGGGGCGAGCGTCGGTCCGAAGCTCGCGGCGATGGCATCCGAAGATCTCGCGCTTCTCAAAGCACGGATGCGCGCGCGCCTGCCAGCGGATGCCGCTGGCCGTATCATCTGTAGTGGCCGGGCCAACGCGGTAAAGGGTCGCGTACCCAAGTAATCTCAGACGCCTCAACAGGAGGAACGATCCATTGCGTATCATTCCGTGGCTGACAATCCCGTGGGTGACCATCGTGCTTGTCTTTTGCGGTGCCTGTACCCCGAGCCGGTGAAAGGAGACAGGATGAAAACGAGCCCAGCAGAGCCCAGGGATATCGATGAGTACATCGCGGGCTTCCCGGAGGATGTTCGGGAGATTCTGGAAAAGCTGAGGATGACGATCAGAGAAGCCGCGCCGGACGCGGAAGAAGCCATCAAATACCGGATGCCCACCTTCACTCTGAACGGTAACCTGGTTCATTTTGCCGCGTTCAAGAAGCACATCGGGTTTTATCCCGCGCCGAGAGGAATCGAGGAGTTCAAGGACGAGCTGTCGGCTTACAAGGGCGCGAAGGGCTCGGTGCAATTTCCGTTGGACAGGCCTGTTCCTTTCGAATTGATCAGCAGGATCGTGAAATTCAGGGTGAGGAATCAACTGGAGAGGTCGCGGAGCCCAAAGGGCCGTTGACGAAGACCGGCTGGAGTCACGGTATGATCCGGCGATGCGACGCCCCGCCGATAACGAGAGCAGCCTGACCGAGCCGATCGGCTACGAGGAGGTCTTTGCCGCCCTCCCTCTCCTCCATGCGACCCCGCGCTCGTGGGCGGAGCTCGCCGCCGCGAACCTTCCCGAGTTCCTCGCCGATCATGCGGTCTGCGAGCAGCAGGTGGCCATGTATGCCCTGTCGCTCGCCGGCTACTACCCCGACGACGCCGAGCTCGTCGAGCGCGTAGCGGCGCTCGCGGCCGAGGAGGTGCAGCATTTCCGGCGGGTGGTGGCGATTCTGACGCGGCGGGGCTGGCCGCTCGGGGGGCGGCGGAAGAACCCCTGGGCTCAAGCCTTAAGAGCGGGGATCGTCGCCGGCCGTGAACCCTGGACGAAGGTCGACCGTCTCCTCTTCGGCGCCATGGTCGAGGCGCGGAGCTGCGAGCGGTTCACCCGGCTGCTGGAGGTCGTCGAGGACCCGGAAGTGGAGCACCTGCTGGCCGATCTCGGCCCCGCGGAGCGCCGCCACTGGCAGCTCTTCCACCAGCTCGCCGGCCGCGGCGTCGACGCCGATGCTCTCGCGGACCGTTTTCAGCACTGGCGCGAGCTCGAGGCCGATCTCGCGCGCGGTCTCGGGGTCTCCCCGGCGGTCCACGGCTGACGGCCGCCCTGGCCTGGCGATGAATCGCCAGGCCAGGGACAGCGCTCACTGAGGGGGAGCTTACAGTCCGTCGACGTTGCCGATCAGCGGCCTTCCCGGGCCGTTGACCGTGAGGGTGGCCTCGGCGGCGCCGCCGTTGTGGGCCGTGTCGCAGCGGAAGATGTTGTGGGCGAACGCGCAGGCGTCGTCCCGTCCGTCGCCGTCGAAGTCGCCGAGGAGGGGGATCTCGCCGGGAGCGCCGAAGGCGATCACGGTCTCGGCCGCGCCGCCGTTGTGGCCGGTATCGCAGAGGAACTGGAGGCCGCGGTAGACGCAGGCCTCGGCCCGTCCGTCGCCGTCGACATCCCCCAGCAGGGCCTGGTCGCCCGGCGCGCCGAAGGCGATCGTGGTCTCGGCGGCACCGCCGTCGTGGCCGGTGTCGCAGAGGAAGCGGTCGCGCCGGAAGACGCAGGCGTCGGCGCGTCCGTCGCCGTCGACGTCTCCCAGGAGCGGGGTATCCCCACCCTGGCCGAAGACGATCGCGGTCTCGGCGGCGCCGTAGTTGTGGCCGCTGTCGCAGTCGAAGCGGTTGGTGCGGAAGAGGCAGAAGTCCTCGCGTCCGTCGCCGTCGATGTCGCCCAGCACGGGCACGCCGCCGCGGATGGCGAAGACGTGGTCGACCTCCGGCTCGCCGCCGGTGCGGCCGGTGTCGCAGAGGAAGTGGCCGTTGCGGAAGAGGCAGGGCTCGTCGGCCGGCGA
>JBDSHF010000099.1:0-2906 GCA_039918595.1 Thermoanaerobaculia bacterium | reverse complement strand
TACGCTCGCCGCCGCCGTCCTGGCCACCGCCATGGGGTCCGTGGCTCCCGCACACTCCGGCCAGGACAATCCGCAGCCCCTGCAGGCCGCCAACCTGAACGGCCTGCACGATTTCGATTTTCTGGTCGGTCAGTGGCAATCCCATCATCGCCGCTTGAAGGAGCGGCTGGCCGGCAGTCATGAATGGGAGGAGTTCGAGGGGACGCTCTCCATGCGCAAGCTCATGGACGGCTGGGCCAATGTGGACGACAACGTATTGAAGCTGCCGGGCGACGAATATCGCGCGGCCGCCCTGCGCGCCTACGATCCGAAGACCGGGCAGTGGGCCATCTGGTGGCTCGACGGCCGCAATCCCGTCGGCGAGCTCGGCCCGCCGGTCAAGGGCCATTTCGAGAACGGCGTCGGCACCTTCTATGCCGACGACACGCTCCGCGGCAAGCCGATCCGCATGCGGTTCGTCTGGTCGCGGATCACGCCCACGTCCGCCCGCTGGGAACAGGCCTTTTCACCCGATGGCGGAAAGACCTGGGAGACGAACTGGATCATGGAGTTCCGGCGGGTCTCGTAGAGCACTCTTCTCCCCGCCTCAACTCTTCCCCCTCTCGCTCGTACAATGTCGAGACAGAGGAGATCCGACATGCTCAAGAGATTCTGGCCCCTCGTAGCACTGACCGGCGCGGTCTTGCTCTCCGCCGCCCCGGCGACGCCCGCCTCGGAGGACGCTTCCGCCGTCCTCCAGCGGCAGACTCAGGAGCTGATGGACGCCATCACCCACGGGTCGGCGGCGGTCTGGGAGCGCTACCTGGACGCGAAGGCCATCTATACCGCGGAAGACGGCACCCTGCAGACCAAGGCGCAGATGGTGGAGGGCACCAAGCCCTTGCCGGAGGGGGTGTCGGGCAGCATCAAGGTGATCGACTTCAAGGCCACCGTGCATGGACCGGTCGCGATCACCCACTACGTGAGCGACGAGCACGAGGACTACCACGGGCACAAGCTGCACTGCCAGTACCGGACGACCGACACCTGGCTGAAGACCGCCGCCGGCTGGCGTCTGGTCGCCGGACAGGTCCTCGCGCTGCGCACCGACCCGCCGGCGGTCCAGCTCAGCGCGTTGCAGGCCGCGGAGTACGTCGGGCGCTATGCGCTGACGCCCACCATTACCTATGAGATCCGGCGCCAGGGGGACGGCCTCGAGGGGCAGCAGAACGGGCGCCAGGCGGAGCCCCTGAAGCTGGAGACGCCGGACGTTCTGTTCGTCCCCGGCAAGACCCGCTACCGGAAGATCTTCCAGCGCGCCCCCGACGGCCACGTCACCGGCTTCGCCGAGCGCAGGGAGGCCTGGGACCTCGACTGGAAACGGCAGCCGTGAGGGTTGGCGTATAATTGATCAATCCAAGCGTAAGCAATCCAAGCGTAAGCAACCCAAATTCAGAAAGCGGCGCGACGATCCAATCCGGGAGGACCTGAACGATGGCCAAGAGCAAGATTCAGAACATGCGGCTCGCCCTCGACTTCGTGACCGAAGGCGATCCCGGCATCCAGCCCGAGGGCCTGGGGATGGCGCCGGCGAAGCCCAAGATCCAGGCCTGGACCAAGGCCGGGAACATCCAGGGGTTCGGCATCGCCGAGCGCATCACCAAGGGGCAGAAGCTCGGCGACCTCGCGCTCAAGGTCTACGTCGAGCGCAAGCTGCCGAAGAGCAAGGTCGACAGCCTGGTGCCCGAGAAGGTCAAGATGCCGGGGCTGGACGAGCCGGTCTTCACCGACGTCGAGGAGATCGGCAAGGTGCAGCTCGAGGCCAACACCGCGCGGCACCGCCCGGCCATGCCCGGCTGCGGCGTCGGCCACTTCGAGGTCGAGGTGGGCACCTTCGGCTGCCTGGTCCGCAAGCGCGGCAAGCCGGACCTCTATGTGCTGAGCAACTCCCACGTGCTCGCCAACGAGGGGCTCGGCGCGGCCGGGGACATCATTCTCCAGGCCGGCAAGCACGACGGCGGCCTGCAGCCGGACGACGTGCTCTGTGAGCTGGCCGAATGGGTGCCGTTCCAGTTCGACGAGGACGGCTTCCCCAATCTCGTCGACGCCGCCATCGCCAAGGTCAGGAAGCCCGCCGAGGTGACGTCGGCGGTCAACCTGATCGGCGTTCCCAAGGGCTTCAGCACGGTCGTGCGGCGCGGCATGAAGGTGCGCAAGTGCGGGCGCACGACCGACCTCACGGTCGGCGAGATCAAGGACGTGGACTACCGGCTGCCGATGTTCTACAAGCAGCCGGGGGGCGGCGCCCAGGGGCGGGTCGGCCTGCGCGACCAGGTGCTCTGCACCCGCTTCACCGCTCCGGGCGACAGCGGCTCGGCGGTGTTCAACATGGACGGCAAGGTCGTCGGGCTGCACTTCGCGGGCTCCCCCTCGGCCAGCATCTTCAACCGGATCGGCAATGTCCTCGACGCGCTCGAGCTGGAGCTCGTGAGCGAGGCGATCTGAAGGGGGTCTGAGATGGCCAAGCCAGAGCACGTCAAGCGCGCGCTCGACATCTTCAGCGCCGAGCTGTCGCGGAAGCAGAACGTGGTCGGTCTCGGCAGGGTGCCGTCGGAAAAGTCTCCGGGGGAGTGGGACCTCGCGGTCTACGTGGCGAAAAAGATCCCCGAGGATCGGATCAAGAAGGCGGACCTCATTCCCAAGACCCTGGAAGTCCCAGGCCGCGGCCGGCCTCACGAGGTGACCACGCAGGTGATCGAGCAGGGCGTGGTGGAGCTGGAGAAGATGTAGGCGCTCATTCTGCTTTGTCAGATTGCGGGCCGGAGAGTATCGCCCCTTCGGGGCTATCCCTCACTCCCCAACCCCTCTCTCCCAGCCTCCCCCCCGCCTGCCGGGAGAGAGGGGCTTTAAAACTTGCTTCGACTAAC
>JBDSHF010000098.1:0-40290 GCA_039918595.1 Thermoanaerobaculia bacterium | reverse complement strand
GCGGAGATGCCCGGCGCCACCTGGCTGGTGGTGAAGCCCTCCCAGGGCACCAGGACGCCGCCGCTGGGGCTGACGGCGATGGAGGTCCGGGTATGGGCGTTGATCGCCTCCGTGTTGATCTCCACCTCGTCGCCGACCGCGGCACCGAGCCGGTCGATCTCGACGCCGAACAGGCCGACTGGGAAGATGTCGTGGTAGTCGAGCCAGGTGACCAGGAAGTGGCCGCCCGCGACCGCCGCGGCCGAGGGCGAGACCTGACCCTGCGCGACGCCCTGGCTGACCCGGATCTGCGGGCCGATGAAGCTGCCGCCGGCGCCCAGGAACTGGCCGTAGACGTGGGAGTCCTTGATGCCGCCGGCCTGGCCCTGCCAGACGATCAGCCAGCCGCCGGTGTTGGCGTCGGCGGTCAGCGCCGGCCGGCGCTGCAGACCCTGAACGGTGGAGTTGACGCGGAACTCGGCGCCGCGGGGCGCGGCCGACTTGGCGAACAGGCGGGCGAAGACGCCCTGCGAGCTGCCGTCCACGGCCTCCCAGGCGACGGCGAAGCCGCCGTTGGCGGCGCCGGCGATCGCCGGGTTGGCCGCCAGGCCGGGCACCGAGCTGAGCTTGGTCTCACCCGTGGCCGGCTGGCCCGTCGAGGGGCTCACTAGGCGGCTGAAGATGCCGTCGCCCGCCGGTCCCACCCGCCGGCCGTCGCTCTGCCAGACCACCACGGCGTCGGCGCCGCTGCGGACCAGGATCCTGGGCAGGCTCTGGTAGCCGGCCGTGGTGGCGTTGAGGCGGACCGGCGAGCCCTGGGGCGCGCCGGCGGCGTTGAACTTCTGGAGGTAGACGTCGCGGTCGATCACGGCGCGGTGCTCGATGAAGATGTCGACGCTGACGTCGGCCCGCTCCTCGGTCCAGGCGAGCAGGAAGTCTCCGGAGGCGAGGAAGGCGACCGCCGGATCCTTGCGGACGATTTCCAGACCGGAGGACGGCACGGTGGTGAGCTTCTGGTTCGCCACCAGGCCCAGCTCCGCCGTCAAGGGAGCGCCGTCGCGGCCATAGAAGCGCCCGCGCAGCCCGTTCTTGTCGTTCTCCCACACGACCAGTGCCGAGCCGGCGGCGTTGAACGCCGCGACCGGATTATGCTGTTTCGACTCGGTGTTCGCGTTGACGCGGAACTCACTCCCGACCGGCCGCGGCTGCCCCGCCAAGGGGGCGGAGACCACGGGCAGCAAGGCGAGTGCGGTGAGCCAGAGCAACGGCTTCGTTCTCATTGCCTTCCTCCTCGAAGTTGACGACAGAACCGACGTGTACTGCGGATACCCTCTTACTCTATGGTAGAGCGGCATAGCTGTCAATCGTCTTCGCCGGCGGGCCGGAAGGCTCAGAGGAAGAGCAGGGCCACCCCCGAGACCGCCACCAGCGCTCCGGCGACGCCGCCGATCCCCACCTTCTCCCGGTGCAGGAGCACGACCAGGGGGATGATCAGCACCGGCTGCAGGGCCATGATGCTGGCGGCCACTCCGGACACGGTGTGGCGGACCGCGAACAGCGATAGCGAGACGCCGAGGAAGGGTCCGAAGAAGGCGCCGATGGTGGCGAAGCCGAGCCCGCGGCGGTCGCGCAGCGCCTCCGCCATCCGCGGCCACCCCCGCACGGCGGCGAGGAGGAGCGTGTAGCCGGCGATGCCGGCGATCACCCGCACCTGGGTGGCGGCGACGACGTCGTAGCTCCCCATCCCCAGCTTGCTGAGGACGAGCCCCCCCGCCTGCCCCAGCGCGCCGCAGAAGCCGAGCGCGAGGCCGGCGCGCGAGGAGCGGCGTGGCTCCGGCTCCCCCTCGGCCGCGGGCCTGCCCTCGAGCACGGCCCAGCCGATCCCGGCGACGGTGAGGGTCATCCCCAGGGCGTCGCGCCCGCTCAGCGTCTCGCCGAGCACCCGCCAGCCGATGAGCGCCGTCAGCAGCGGCGCGAGGGACATCATCAGCGACGCGATCCGCGGGCCGATCAGCACGTAGGCCCGGAACAGGCAGAGGTCGCCGAAGACGAAGCCGATCAGCCCGGAGATGGAGAGCCACCCCCAGGCATGGGGCGAGGCGTCGACCGGCAGCGGCAGGCCGCGCAGCCCCCAGGTCGCGAGGATCAGGAAGCCGAGCGCCATCACCAGCCGGATCAGGTTGAGCGGCAACACGCCCATGCGCCGCCCGGCGGCGGTGAAGGCGAGGGCCGAGAAGGCCCAGCAGACGGCCGTGCCGAGCGCGGCGAGCTGGCCGAGCCATTCTGGGGAGGAGATGGAGGGGGCGGGCACGGGGGCGGAGCTTAGCGGAAAAGAGGGCGCCTTCGCCTCTGTTGATGGGGCCCAGGGCTCTCTGGATGGTTGGAGCAGCGTGCCCTTCGAGTCCTCACCCTCGGTCCCTCTCCCGGGGGGAGAGGGAGGGCCCTGCGACGGCAGGATTACGGACTACAAAAGGGGCAAGAAAGGAGACAAGTCCCCGGTTCGGAAATCTTCCGCGGATCGTCCTCCCTCTCCCCCTGGGAGAGGGACCGAGGGTGAGGACTCGAAGGGCAGGGCGCCTCAAGCACTCCCGCCGCCCTGTGCCAGCACAAACTCCCGCACCGCCGCCACCGCCGCCGCCAGATGATCCTTCTCCTTGTGCCCCGAGGCGACCCGGGGCTTCAAGGAGTGGTCGCCGTCCTCCAGCCAGACGACGCGGATCGCCGGCGAGAGGTCGTAGCGCTCGACCTCCTCGCGGGTGCCGAGGGGGTCGCGGGTGCCCTGCACGATCAGGGTCTGGGTGCGCAAGTCGCGGAGGTGGGCGGTGCGCAGCTTCTCCGGCTGGCCCGGCGGGTGGAAGGGGTAGCCGAGGCAGACCAGGCCGCGGACGGACGCCTCGTCCGCCACCAGGCTGGCCATCCGGCCGCCCATGGACTTGCCGCCGATCACCAGGCTCTCCCCTCCTCCCAGCAGCGCGATCGCGTCCAGCCAGGCCTGGCGCAGCGCCGGCTCGCGGTCCGGCGGGCGCCTCTCGCCGGTCTCGCGGCGGCGCCGCATGTAGGGGAACTCGAAGCGCGCCACCCGGATGCCGCCGCCGGCCAGGCCGGCGGCGATGGTGTTCAGGAACGGCGAATCCATCGCCGCCCCCGCGCCGTGGGCCAGGACCAGGGCGGGACCGTCCGCCGGGCCGTCGAAGATCATGCCGGACTTCTCCATCGCGCCCTCCTCCTCTTATATACTGGCCGCCGCTATTTTCTCTCACTGACGATGATTCCGACTTCCGAGCAACTGGAGGAGATCGCCCAGGTGCGAGCAGGGAACCTTTCCGAGGTCCCCTTCGCCCCCCTGCTGCTCGCCCATGCCCTACGCCAGAGCTCGCTGGTGGTCGAGGTCCGCCGGCGGCAGGTCTGGAAGCGGATCCTGATCGAAAACGGCGTTCCGGTCGACTGCCGCTCGAACCTCGCTCACGAGACCCTGGGGCGCTACATGGTCCTCGAGGGGAAGCTCGGCGAGGAGGACTTCAACACCTGCCTGTCGCGGTCGGCCGCCCGCGGCGTCCCGCTGGGCGAGGTCCTGATCGAGCACGGGCTGCTCTCCGCGGTCGATCTCTTCCGCATCCTGCAGCAGAACCTGGCGAAGAAGCTGCTCGACCTGTTCACCTGGAGCGAGGGGGAGTTCCGCTGGCTCGACGAGGCGCCGGCGACGGACTCATCGCTGAAGGTGAAGGTGCCGCAGCTCATCCTCACCGGCGTCACCCGCTTCGCCCCCCAGGAGGAGGTGGACATGTCGGTGGCGCCGCTGGTCGGCAAAAAGCTGGTCCTCCACCCCTCGCCGCCGTTCCCCTTCGACGAGCTCCGCCTCAGCCGCCACCAGGGGCAGATCGCCGAGGGGCTGCAGGCGCCGGGGCGGCGGATGGGCGAACTGGCGGAGGCGACCCGGTTGCCGGTCGACGAGATCACCCGCGTGCTCTACGCGCTGTCGATCCTCGGCGTGGTGACCACCGCGGACACGCTCCCCCGGGACCTCACCGCGACCGGGTCGTTCCCCCGGCCGCTCCTCCCCGCGCCGCCGCCCCCCTCGGCGACGGTCCCCATCCGAGTGCCCGCCGCCGTGCCGCCGGTGACGGCCGCCACGGCGGCCGTGGCGGCCGTGGCGGCCGATCCGGAGATCGAGCGCCGGCGCAACGAGATCATGCAGGCCTACCTCTCCTACCGGCGGCAGGACGCCTTCGAGCTGCTCGGCGCCCCCGAGGAGGGCACCGCCGCCGGGTTCGAGGCCGCGTTCCTCGATTTCGCCCGCCGCTTCGCCCCGTGGACGCTCGGCTCCGCCGACCTCGCGGACATCGCCGAAAAAGCGCGCGACCTCTTCCTCACCGGCGCCCGCGCCTACGCCGAGCTGGCGGACGTCGAGCAGCGCAACACCCTGCTCTTCCGGCGCAAGACGCTGCGCGACGAGCGGGCGAAGCGCCCGGTCGCCAACTTCGCCATCAAGACCGACCTGCTCGACTCCGAGTCGCAGTACAAGAAGGGCAAGGCGCTGATGGACGCCGGCAAGCACCGCGAGGCGCTGATGCTGCTCGAGTTCGCCGCCGACTGCGACCCGCAGAACGGCGTCTATGCCGCCGAGCTCGCCTATTGCCGCTTCCTGCTCAACCCGGCCGGCGCCCCCCGCGCCCTCAAGGAGCTCACCGAGGCGCTGCGCCGCGACCCCGGCTGCGGCCTGGCAGCGTTTTACGCCGGCGAGATCGAGCGCCAGGTCGGCAACCTCGCGGAGGCCGAGGCGCACCTGCGCCGGGCGATCAAGCTGATGAGCCCGGACCGCCGGCCGATCGAGGCGCTGAAGGCGCTGCCGACCGACCGCAAGCGCTGACGCTCGTCCACGCCGCTTGTCCCGTCTCGGCGGCCGGCGCGCACCCCAAAGGCGTAGGGCCGCCATGCTACGATGTCCCGCCGCAGGTTCTTGCGACGAAGGAGGAAGAGACGTGAAACTCGGACAGGTGCTGATGAAGGAACGGGAGCGCAAGAAGCTCTCGAGCGAAGACGTTGCCGGCAAGCTGGGCATCCCGGCCGAGAAGTACCAGGAGATCGAGGCGGGGAACTCGCCCGCGGAGACCTGGGGGCCGCTGCTCGCCAATATCGCCATCAAGCTGGAAACCCCGACCTCCCGCTTGCTCGCCGAGAGCGGCAAGTCGGCCGACACCCGCGCCGGCCAGGCCGGCGAGCTGATCCGCAAGCATCGCGAGGGGCGCGGCAAAACGCCCGAGCAGATGGCGGAAGCGCTGGGGATCTCCCTGGAGGAGTACGGGAGGATCGAGTCCGGGCAGTCGGAGGTCGAGGAGTACGGGCCGCTCTTTCTGCGCTTCGCCGAGGTCATCGAGCAGCCGGTGTTCAATCTCTTCTACCCGTTCGGCCTGCCGCTCGACAAGCTGAGCCTCGAAGACTACCGCTAGGCCGTCCAGGCTCCCCGCTGTCCCGACCGGCCCGCCGCGTGGCGGGCCGGTGACGTTTTGGGCATAACTCCGCGACCGGGTGTGGTAAAAAGCCACGAACGCACAAGGGAGTCGTGCAGACATGATGAAATCTCTTTCCTTCCGATCTGGCTTTTTCCGACCCGTCGCCTTCCGACCCATTGTCTTCCGACCCATCGTCCCCCTCCTGCTGATCCTGGCGCTGGGCGCCCCGGCCGGGGTGCACGCCGCGCGGCCGAAACCCGGCGCCGCCTCCACGGCGCCGAAGCCGGCGGTCGATCCCGCCCTGTTCGAGGGGATGAAGTGGCGTGAGGTGGGCCCCTACCGCGGCGGGCGCGTGGCCACCGTCACCGGCCTGCCCGCCGACCGCAATACCTACTACTTCGGCGGCACCGGCGGCGGCGTCTGGAAGACGACCGACGGCGGCCGTACCTGGAAGAACGTCTCGGACGGCTTCTTCGGCGGCTCGATCGGCGCCGTCGCCGTCTCCGAGTGGGACCCGAACGTCGTCTACGTGGGCGGCGGCGAGGTGACGGTGCGCGGCAACGTCGCCCACGGCGACGGGATGTGGAAGTCGACCGACGCCGGGCGGAGCTGGAAGCTCGCCGGCCTCGTCGACGGCCGGCAGATCGTCCGCATCCGCATCCACCCGAAGAACCCGGACCTCGTCTACGCCGCCGTGCTGGGCCACGTCTTCGGCCCCAACGAGACGCGCGGCGTCTATCGCTCCCGGGACGGCGGCGACCACTGGGAGCGCGTCCTCTACGTCAACGACCGGGTGGGCGCGGTGGACCTCGCCATGGACCCGACCAACCCGCGGGTCCTCTACGCCTCGATGTGGAGCTTCAAGCGCACGCCGTACAGCCTGGAGAGCGGCGGCCCCGGCTCCGGCCTCTGGAAGTCGACCGACGGCGGCGACCACTGGAGCGAGCTGACGCGCAACCCCGGGCTGCCCAAGGGGCCGATCGGCATCAACAGCGTCGCCGTCTCGCCGTCCAACCCGGACAACCTCTACGCCATCGTCGAGGCCGCCGAGGGGGGGATGTTCCGCTCGCGCGACGGCGGCAAGACCTGGACGCTGACCAGCGGCAACCGCGAGTTGCGGCAGCGCGCCTGGTACTACAGCCACGTTTACGCCGATCCCAGGGACGAGGAGGGGGTCTACGCCCCCAACGTCAATTTCCTCCACTCCAAGGACGGCGGCAAGACCTTCACCAAGATCCGCGTCCCCCACGGCGACAACCACGATCTCTGGATCGATCCCGCCGACCCGCTGCGGATGATCGAGTCCAACGACGGCGGCGCCACCATCTCGTACGACGGCGGCAAGACCTGGACGGCCGAGGACAACCAGCCAACGGCGCAGTTCTACCGCGTCTCGACCGACACCCACGTCCCCTACCGCATCCTGGGGGCGCAGCAGGACAACTCGGCGGTGCGCATCCTCTCGCGCGGCCGCGAGGCCGGCATCGGCATCCGCGACTGGGAGCCGACCGCCGGCGGCGAGAGCGGCTACATCGTCGCCGATCCGAAGAACCCCGACGTCGTCTTCGGCGGCTCCTACGGCGGCCTGCTCACCCGCGTCAACCATGACAACGGCGAGTACCGCGACCTCAATCCCTGGCCGGACAACCCGATGGGCGCCGGCGCCGCCGAGCTCAAATACCGCTTCCAGTGGAACTTCCCCCTCCTGTTCTCCCCGCACGATCCGAACACGCTCTACGCCGCGGCCCAGGTGCTGTTCAAGAGCACCGACGGCGGCCAGAGCTGGGCGGCGATCTCGCCCGACCTGACGCGCAACGACAAGTCCCGGCAGGCGTCCTCGGGCGGTCCGATCACCCAGGACAACACCAGCGTCGAGTATTACGACACCATCTTCTACGTCGCCGAGTCGCCGCTCGAGCAGGGAGTGATCTGGACCGGTTCGGACGACGGCCTGATCAACGTCACCCGCGACGGCGGCAAGACCTGGAAGAACGTGACGCCGAAGGGGCTGCCGGAATGGATCATGATCAACGCGATCGACGCCAGCCCGCATGACAAGGGGGGCGCCTACGTGGCGGCGACGATGTACAAATCGGACGACAACCGCCCCTATCTCTACAAGACCAGCGACTACGGGGCGACCTGGGCGCGCATCGACGCCGGCATCGACCCCGGGCACTTCACCCGCGTCATCCGCGCCGATCCCGCGCGCCGCGGCCTGCTCTACGCCGGCACCGAGCGCGGCGTCTACGTCTCCTTCGACGACGGCGCGCACTGGCAGCCGCTGCAGCTCAACCTGCCGATCGTGCCGGTGCACGACCTGACGATCAAGGACGGCGACCTGGTGGCCGCCACCCACGGGCGCTCCTTCTGGGTGCTCGACAACCTGGCGCCGCTGCGCGACCTCGCCGCCAACCACGACTTCAAAGGGGGCGCGGCACACCTCTTCCCGCCCGCTCCGAGCTACCGCTACGGCGACGCCGGCGGCGGCGGTGGCGAAGGCGGTCCCCGGGCGCAGGGCATCGGCCAGAACCCGCCGGCCGGCGTGGTCATCGACTACTACCTGAAGGAGGCGCCGCCGGCAGACCAGGCGAAGCAGGTCAAGCTGGAGATCCTCACCCAGGACGGCAAGGTGATCCGCACCTTCGAGGGCAAGCCGGCCGAGAAGCCGAAGGAGAACAAGGAAAAGGGCGGCGCGGACGCCAAGGACAAGCCTAAAGACAAGGTGAAGGAGAAAGACGAGGCGCCGGCCGGCGACGAGGACGAGGAGAAGGAGCAGCCGAAGATTCCGACCGAGGCGGGCCTCAACCGCTTCGCGTGGGACATGACCTGGCCCGGCGCCAGCAAGTTCCCCGACATGGTGCTGTGGACCGGCGACCCCGTGGAGCCGGTGGCGGTGCCGGGCAAGTACCAGGCCCGCCTGACCGCCGGGGGGCAGACCCTCACCGAGCCGTTCGAGATCCGCAAGGACCCGCGCTCCGCCGCCACCCAGGAGGAGCTCGAGGCGCAGTTCCGCTTCCTCCTCGAGACCCGCGACAAGCTCACCGAGACCCACGACGCCATCCGCCGCATCCGCGACATGCGCGCCCAGCTC
The DNA here is from genome assembly GCA_039918595.1 of Thermoanaerobaculia bacterium. Classification (GTDB taxonomy): domain Bacteria; phylum Acidobacteriota; class Thermoanaerobaculia; order Multivoradales; family UBA5704; genus DATARR01. The sequence goes on along the minus strand of JBDSHF010000098.1, from coordinate 31,767 downwards.
AAGGACGTGGAGAAGCGCCTCGCCAAGGACGCGGCGATGAAGCCGGTCGTCGACGCCGCCAAGAACCTCGACAAGAAGATGACGGAGGTCGAGGAGGCGCTCTACCAGACCAAGAACCGCGCTCCCCAGGATCCGCTCAACTACCCCGTCCGGCTCAACGACAAGCTCAACGGCGTGGCGAGCTCGGCCTCCCTCGGCGATGCCCGACCCACGGCACAGGCCCTGCAAATCAGGAACGACGTGACGGCGGCGATCGACACCCAGCTCGCCAAGCTGCGCGGGATCTGGGACACCGACCTCGCCGGTTTCAATCAACTCGCGCGCGAGAAGGGGGTGGCGGCGGTCATCGTCCCCCTGGCTCCGCTAAAATAGATTCCAATGCCTACTCCTGAGTCAACGAGAAAACCCTGAAATGGACGTCATCACCAAGACCTTTCCGACCTACGGCCTGAGCGGCTGGGACCTCAAGGAGCTGCTGCCGGAGCCCAGCGAAGAGGTGTTCGCCGCCCGGCTCGCCGACCTCGAGACCGCCGTGGCAGCGTTCGAAACCCGGCGCGAGGACCTCGATCCGCGCATGGACTCGCGCACGTTCCTCGACATCCTGCGCGAGTATGAGCGGATCCACGACCTGATCCAGGTGATCAACGGCTACTCCACGCTCTGGTTCTACGCCGACACCGGCAGCCAGGAGGCGCTGACCTTCCGCAACCGCGTGCGGCAGGCCATCACCGAGGCGGGCAACCGCAAGCTCTTCTTCACTCTCTGGTGGCGCGGCCTGGACGACGACGAGGCCTGGCGCCTGCTGCCGAGCGAGTCGGAGCACCGCGATGACCGCCAGTATCTGGAAGACCTGCGGCGCTTCAAGCCCTATACCCTCGACGAGAAGTCCGAGCAGATCATCAACATCAAGGACCAGAGCGGCGCCGACGCGGTGACCACCCTCTACTCGATGCTGACCAACCGCCTCGAGTTCAACTTCGAGATGGATGGCGAGACGCTCAAGCTCACCCGCGACGAGCTGATGAGCCATGCCTTCTCCCCCCAGCCCGAGCGGCGCGCGAGCGCCTACCGGGAGCTCTACCGGGTCTACTCGCAGGAGGCCAACGTCCTCGGCCAGATCTATACCAACGTGGCGCGCAACTGGTACGACGAACTGGTGGGGCTGCGCGGCTACCCCTCCGCGATCTCCGTGCGCAATCTCGACAACGACGTGCCCGACCGCGCCGTCGAGGTGCTGCTCGACGTCGCGCGCGAGAATGTCGGCATCTTCCAGCGCTACTTCCGCATGAAGGCCGGATGGCTCGGCCTGGACCGGCTGCGCCGGTACGACCTCTACGCACCGCTCGCCACCTCCGACCGCAAGGTGGAGTACGCCGACGCCGTACGCTCGGTGCTCGAGACCTTCGACGACTTCCACCCCCGGTTCGCCGAGTACTCCCAGCGGCTGTTCGCCGAGAACCACCTCGACAGCGAGATCCGCAAGGGCAAGCGCGGCGGCGCCTTCTGCTACACCGTGCTGCCGCGCTACACCCCCTGGGTGCTGGTCAACTTCGCCGGCCGGGTGCGCGACGTCGCCACCCTCGCCCACGAGCTCGGCCACGCCATCCACAGCATGCTGGCGAGCGATTGCTCGAGCCTGACCCAGCACGCCTCCCTGCCGCTGGCCGAGACCGCCTCGGTGTTCGGCGAGATGCTGATGACCGACCGGCTGCTGCGCGAGGAGTCCGATCCGCTCGCCCGCCGCGAGCTGCTGGCCTCCGCCGTCGACGACGTCTACGCGACGGTGATGCGCCAGGCCTTCTTCGTCCTCTTCGAGATCGACGCCCACGAGGCCATCCGCGCCGGCCGCTCGACCGACGAGCTGTCGGAGATCTACATGGACAAGCTGCGCGAGCAGTTCGGCGACAGCGTCGAGGTGGCGCCCGAGTTCCGCTACGAGTGGCTGTCGATCCCCCACATCTATCAGACCCCCTTCTACTGCTACGCCTACAGCTTCGGCCAGCTCCTGGTGCTCGCCCTCTACCGCCGCTTCCAGGAGGAGGGGGAGGCGTTCAAGCCCGGCTATCTGCGGCTGCTCTCCTACGGCGGCTCGGCGCGCCCCGAGCAGATCCTCGCCGAGGTCGGGATCGACATCACCGACCGCGCCTTCTGGCAGGGGGGCTTCGACCTGGTGCGCGAGCGCATCGACGAGCTGGAAGCGATGAAGCTTTGAAACGGATCGCTCTCCTCCTCCGTCCTGTTGATCGAACGGGATGGATTCCCAAGGAGGAGAGCGATGAACGGCAAGAAGCTTCTCGGAGTGGTTTTACTGATTACGGGATCAGCAGCGGGACTGACGGCAGGGCGGGCAGCCGCCGCCGATCTCTGGATCCACATCGACGTGCACGGCGACCGGAAGGGCGAGCAGGCGAACATCAACCTGCCGCTCTCCATGGTCCACAACCTTTCCGGCATGATCCCGGACGAGGCGCGGAAGTCCCGCCACTTCCGGGTCAAGGACCGTGACTACGACATCGCCGATCTGCGCCGGGCCTGGCGCGAGCTCCGCAACGGCCCCGACGCCACCTACCTGAAGGTCAACGACGCCGATTCCAAGGTGCGGATCGCCAAGCGCGGCGACTACCTGGAGCTGCGGGCCACCGACCGCGGCGGCAAGGGGGAGACCGTCGAGGCCAGGGTCCCCCTGCCGGTGATCGCCGCCCTGCTCTCGGGTTCCGGCGACGAGCTGAACCTCCATGCCGCCCTCGAGGAGCTCGCCCGCTTCGGCGAAGGGGAGCTGCTGACCGTCACCGGCGACGACGAGACGGTGCGGATCTGGGTCGATCACGAGTCGGAGGGAAGGTAGGAAAAGGCAAACACGGACGAACACGGACCAACAAGGACGAACACGGACGACAAGGTTTTCCTGTTGTCCCTGTTGGTCCGTGTCGGTCCGTGTCAGTCCGTGTCAGTCCTCACGCCCCTTCCGACGCCATCGCCGCGATCCGCTCACCAATGCTCATCGAGGCGGTGGCCCCCGGCGAGGGCGCGTTCAGCACGTGGATCGCCCGCTCGCTGCGGACGATCCGGAAGTCGTCCACCAGCCCCCCCTTGGCGTCGAGCGCCTGCGCCCTCACCCCGCTGCCCGCCCGGTGGACGTCCGCCGGCGCGATCTCCGGCACCAGCCGCCGCAGATCGCGCACGAACAGCCGCTTGGAGAGCGACCGCCGGACCTCGTAGGCGCCGATCGTGCCGAAACGGGCCGCGAGGTGCCAGAAGCCTGGCCAGGTGACGATCGCGGCGGCGTCGCGCAGGGAGACGTCGCGCCAGCGGTACCCCTCGCGCTTCAAGGCGAGCACGGCGTTGGGGCCGGCCTCGATCGAGCCGTCCACCCGCCGCGTCAGGTGAACGCCGAGGAACGGAAAGCGGGGGTCGGGTACGGGATAGATCAGCCCGCGCACCAGGCTCCGCCGCTCGGGGCTGAGGTCGTAGTACTCGCCGCGGAAGGGGAAGATCCGCACGTCGGGCTCGGCGCCGCAGAGGCGCGCCACGCGGTCGGACTGCAGCCCCGCGCAGTTGACCAGCAGCGCGCAGGAAAAGGCGCCGCGCGCCGTCTCCGCGACCAGCCCGGGGCCGTCCCGCCGCACCCCGGTCAGACGGGCGCCGGTCAGCACCCGCCCGCCGGCGGCCTCGATCCGGCGGGCGTAGGCGCGCGCCACCCCGGCGTAGTCGGCGATCCCGGTCTCCGGCACGTGGAGGGCCGCGATGCCGGCGGCGTGCGGCTCGATCTCCTGGATCTCCGCGGCGGCGGCCAGCCGGCGGACGCCGCTGAGCCCGTTGGCCGCCCCCCGCCGCGCCAGCTCGTCGAGCCGCGGCAGCTCGTCCGGATGCGTCGCCACGATCAGCTTGCCGCAGCGCTCGTGGGCGATCCCCTCCTCGGCGCAGAAGCGGTAGAGCGCCCGCGCCCCCTCGGCGCAGAGAGTCGCCTTGAGCGAGCCCGGCTTGTAGTAGATCCCGGAGTGGATGACGCCGCTGTTGTGGCCGCTCTGGTGGGTGGCCAGGCGCTCCTCGGCCTCCAGGACGACCACGCGCTTCTCCCTGGCCAGGGCCATGGCGGTGGCGAGCCCGAGCAGGCCGCCACCGATCACCGCGATGTCGCAGGAGGAGTCGATCGATTGCATGAAAGGCCTCTAAGGGGCCAGCCGCTCGATCCGCCAGTGCCCCTCGCCATCGAGGCTGTAGCACAACCGGTCGTGCAGCCGGCTGGGGCGCCCCTGCCAGAACTCGATCGTCTCCGGGTGAACCCGGAAGCCCCCCCACTCCGGCGGGAGCGGCACGTTCTCGCCGAAGCGCTCGCCGGCCTCGCGAACCTTGCGCTCGAGTTCCTCGCGGCCGGAGATCCGCCGGCTCTGCGGCGACGCCCACGCCCCCACGCGCGAGCCCAGCGGGCGCGAGGCGAAGTAGGCCTCGGACTCCGCGCGCGAGGTCTTCTCGACCGTCCCCGCGACCCGCACCTGGCGGTCCTGCATCGGCCAGTAGAAGACCAGCGCGGCGCGCGGGTTCTCCAGCAGCTCCCGCCCCTTCTGGCTGTCGTAGTGGGTGTAGAAGACGAACCCGCGCTCGTCCACCCCCTTGAGGAGCACGACGCGCGCCGACGGCCGCCCCTCGCGGTCGGCGGTGGCGAGCGTCATCGCGGTGAACTCTTTCGGATCGACCGTCATCGCCTGCTCCAGCCAGAGCCGGAACTGGTCGATGGGGTCGGCGGCGAGGTCCCCTTCGGAGAGCCCGGCCAGCCCGTACTCCCGGCGCACGTCGGCAACGTTCATAGGAACGGGATTCTACTTCGTGAAGGCGGCGGGGAGAAGTTCGCGCCAGCCGTCACAAAGCGCGCATAGCGGAAAAAGGCGCCCGCGCGGCGGCGCGAGAATCGATCACATAATCCGTCTACAGAGATCATCACGGGAGCTTGTAACTCATTGTAAGTATCTGATTTTATTTGACTTACGCTTTCATTACGCTTTATATTGGCCGCCACGGGAGAACCTGATGGCCGAGCCGCTGACCCAGACGATACTCGAAAAACCGATGCCTGCGCCGGCGGTGTTGAGCCGGTTGCGGTCGGCGCTTCCCGAGGGTCTGCGCGCCCACCTGCGGAGCGCCCGCGAGCTCGACCGGGACCTGCGGGAGTCGGCGGGAGAGGGCGCCTTCCCCACCGCCGTGCCCGTCCTCGACCGCCTCCTCGACGGCGGCCTGCCGCGCGGGCAACTGGTGGAGCTGGTCGGCGCGCGGGCCAGCGGCCGCTTCTCGATCCTGCTCGCGGCGCTCGCCGCGGCCACCGGCACGGGCGAGGTGGCGGCGCTGGTGGATCTGGGCGATGGTCTCGATCCGGCGGCGGCCGCGGCGCTGGGGATCGACCTCGAGCGGCTCCTCTGGGTCCGCCCGGCGCGGCTCAAGGAGGCGCTGGCGGCCACCGAGATGCTGCTCGCCAGCGGCTTCCCCCTGGTGGCGCTCGACCTCGGGCTCCCCCCGCTGCGCGGCGGCCGCGGGGTCGAGTCCTCCTGGCTGCGGCTCGCCCGCACCGCCCGCGCCCACGACGCGGCGCTGCTGGTGGGCTCCCCCTACCGGGTGAGCGGCACCGCCGCCGCCGCGGTGCTGAAGGCGAACCGCGGGCGCGCCGCCTGGCGCGGCGGCGGCGTCTCCCCCTGCCTGCTCGACGGCTTCAGCGCGCGCGTCGAGCTCGAGAAGTGCCGCGGGCGCCTGCCTGGACAGAGCGAGGAGCTCCGGCTGCTGGTAGAGGATCTGCCGCGGCCCGCGCTGCCGCCGCGCCAGCCGGCGCGGCCCGCGGCGGTTCCGGAGCGGCGGGAGCGGCAGGAGCAGGTTGTCCGCCCCTTCCTCCGCGCCGCCTCGGCCTAGCCGTTCCGACCATGCCGCGCATCGCCTGCCTCTACCTCCCCCTCTTCCCCCTGGCCGCCCGGCTGCGCAGCGAGCCCGAGCTGATCCGGGAGGCGCTGGCGGTGGTGGAGGGGAACGGCAATGCCGCCCGCGTGGTGGCGGCGACGCGCCTCGCCCGGGCGGCCGGCCTGCGCCCCGGCCTCACCCTGCCGCAGGCGCGGGCGCTCTGCCCCAAACTGGTGGCCCGTCCGCGCGACGCCGACTGCGAGCGGGCGGCCCAGGAGGCGCTGCTCGAGGTGGCGGAGGCCTTCTCGCCGCGGGTCGAGGACGCCGGCGAGGGGATTGCCTACCTGGACGCCGACGGCATCGAGCGCCACTATCCCGGCCCCTCCCCCGAGCTGGAAATGGGGCGCGCGCTGATGAACGCCGCGGAAGCCGCGGGCCTGCCGGCGCGGGCGGGGATCGCCTCCAGCAAGCTCGCGGCGCGGGTGGCGGCCGGCCTCCCCGACCCGCCGGTGATCGTGCCCGCGGGCGAGGAGGCGTCCTTCCTCTCCCCCCTCCCCCTGCAGCGGCTGGCGCCCGAGGTGGACGTCGCCGAAACCCTGGAGCGCTGGGGGGTGCGGTCGGTGGGAGATTTTGCCAAGCTGCCGCCGTCGCGGATCGCCAGCCGGCTCGGCCGCCTCGGCCGCGAGCTGCACTCGACCGCCCGCGGGGTCGACCCCCGGCCGCTGATCCCGCGCGAGCCGCCGCCGGCCTTCCACGAGGGGATGAGCCTGGAATGGCCGCTGGTCGCCCTCGAGCCCTTCCTGTTCGTCGGCCGGGCGGCGCTCGACCGCCTCTGCCAGCGCCTGGAGTCCCGCGGCTTCGCCTGCCAGCGCCTGGAGCTCGAGATGCGTCTCGAGCCGGACGGCTTCCAGACCCGCGCGGTCATCCTGCCGGCGCCCACCAACGACGTCAAGACCCTGCTCACCCTGATCCGCCTGGAGCTCGAGGCCCGCCCCCCGGGCGCGCCGGTGGCCGGCTTCACCTTCGCCGCCCACCCCGACCGGCCGCGCGAGGCGCAGCTCACCCTCTACGGCCCGGCGGCCCTGTCCCCCGACAAGCTGGCCTCCACCCTCGCCCGCCTCTTCGCCCTGCTCGGCCCCGACCGGGTGGGCTCGCCGCGGCCGGTCGACGGCCATCGCCCGGAGCGCTTCACCCTGGTCGACTTCTCCCCCCCGCCACCTCCTGAGACCCGCCGCGAGCCGCGCGCCGGCCGCGGCCTCCTCGCCGTGCGGGTGCTGCGGCCGCCGGTCGAGATCGAGGTGTTGACCAACGGTGCCCCGGAGGAGCCGGAGGCCGCCCCGGTCGAGGTCCGCGCCGCTCCCCATACCGAGGAGGCGAAGCGGCCGCGCGTCGAAGGGCCGGTGAAGGTCGCCTCCGGTCCCTGGGGACTGGAAGAAGAGTGGTGGGCCGACGATCCGGCGGGGCGGGACTATTGGGATGTGGAGATCGCGGGCCGCGGACTCTACCGGATCTACCGGGAACGGGCCACGGGCGCCTGGTATGCGGACGGGATCTACGACTGAGGCTTGGCGGGAACGAATCCTGGGGGCGGAGGAGCGCTCCACCCCCAGGAGGGGAAGGTTGTTATCTCCCGAACGTGCCCGGGGTGCCGTTATGAGCCGCCGAGCAGGCGGTGTCGAGCTGGATGGCGTCGAAACCGACGCTGAACCGGCCCTGAGCCTGCATCTCGATGGTCACCCAGGCCTGCGCGGCGGCGGGATCCTCAGGAGGATTGGCGCCGGCCGCGGCCACCGTGGTGTTCAGGTCGAGATAGAGCCAGCCGAAGTTGAACGGCACCGGCAGACTGGCGCCGCCGACCAGGGTGCGCTGCGCCTCCGCCGGGAACGGGATCAGACCCGTCTGCGGCGGCTGCGGAGAGACCGGGAACGACTGCGCGACCTGCGGCTGCTCCTCTTCGTCGAAGATCACGATCCCTTCCTGGCCGAGCGGGTACCAGGACGGCCGCACGCCGGGGGACACCGGGCAGGTGAAGGGGCCCTGGTTGACCTTGGAGTCGCGCCAGACGATCAGGCTCGTGCCGCCGCTGAAGGTACCGCCGGTCACGTAGCGGGCGGCGAAGTTGGTCGCCAGCGGCTCGCGGTGGTCGACGGCCGTCCAGGCGTCGTAGCGGCCGTAGAAGGTGTACTGCCCGGCGACCGAGGTCTCCGGATTGGTGCCGCTCGCCTCGATGTGGACCAGGGTGTTGCCGTCGGCGAAGTTCTGCGCCGAGTTGACGTAGAAGTAGTCGCCCCAGAGCACGTTCTGGTCGGTGGCGTCACCGCCGAAGTAGCCCGGGTCGCCCGGGAAGCGGAGCGTGCAGTTGTTCACCGTGTCGATGGTGATGTAGCCGCGCGCGATGTTGTCGCCGAAGGCCCGGCCGGCGCAACGGTTGCCGAGGACCGGCGAGGACAGACCGGTCAGCGATTGCTGGAGGTGCTGGACGAAGCTCGCCGGCAGGATCGGCGGCGGCAGCAGGCCGGTGCAGCTCGCGAAGTTGATGTCCTGCGAGAAGTCACCCTGCGGGCTGATCGTGTCGGTCGGGTCCTGGCCGTCGGACGCCGTCCGCGGCAGCGCGCCGCCGACCAGGATGTCGCGCAGGTTGACCGTCTGCACGTCGTAGCCGGTCAGGTAGATGTTGAAGTCGAGGACCGGCACCGACAGGTCGGACCAGACCACGACGTGGGCCAGCACCGCCGTCGCCGACGCGTTGTTGACCGAGAACAGCGTGGTCTGACCGGTCGCGTTGCCGAGGTCCACCTCGAAGTAAGGCAGCAGCAGAGTGGCGGCGGGGACGGCGTCGATGGTGCAGATCACCGCCGAGGCCGAGCCGGCGAAAGCCAGCAGGCAAAGCAAGGCACAGCACAAAGCTTTTTGCTTCATCATTACCACCCTCCTTACGTCGTTTTATAGGAACAAGGGACGTGAATCTGCGAGGGATGGTACACCAGAAGCGCGGAATCCGCTCCGTCGATCTGGCTATCTACATGAAAAAGGGGGCGGAATCGCCGTTCCGCCCCCCTGCGGGAAGGTTACCGGAGGTCGCCGCCCGGCGTGAAGTGGCTCGCGAGGCAGGCGCTGTCGAGCTGGATGGCATCGAAGCCGACGCTGAACCGCCCCTGGGCCTTCATCTCCACCGTCACCCAGGCTTGCGCGGCCGCCGGATCCTCGGGCGGATTGGCGCCGGCCGCGGCCACCGTGGTGTTGAGGTTCAGGTAGAGCCAGCCGAAGGCGAACGGCACCGGCAGGTCGGCGCCGCCGACCGCCGTGCGCTGCGCCTCGGCCGGAAAGGGGATCAGCCCCGTCTGCGGCGGCTGCGGCGAGACCGGGAAAGACTGCGCCACCTGCGGCTGCTCCTCCTCGTCGAAGATCACGATCCCCTCCTGGCCGAGCGGATACCAGGACGGCCGCGCGCCGGGCGAAACCGGGCAGGTGAAGGGGCTCTGATTGACCTTGGAGTCGCGCCAGACGATCAGGTCCGAGCCGCCGCTGAAGGTGCCGCCGGTCACGTAGCGAACCGCGAAGTTGGTGGCCAGCGGCTCGCGGTTGTCGGCGGCCGTCCAGTTCACGTAGCGGCCGTAGAAGGTGTACTGCCCGGCCACCGAGGTCTGCGGGTCGGTGGCGCTCGCCTCGATGTGGACCAGCGGGTTGCCGTCGGCGAAGTTCTGCATGTCGCTGACGTAGAAGTAGTCCCCCCAGAGCACGTTCTGGTTGGTCGCGTCGCCGGTGCCGCCGGAGCCGAAGTAGCCGGGGTCACCGGGGAAGCGGAGCGTGCAGTTGTTCACCGTGTCGACCGTGATGTAGCCGCGCGCGACGTTGTCGCCGAAGGCGCGGCCGGCGCAGCGGCCGCCGAGGACCGGCGACGCCTGGCCGGTCAGCGCCAGGCGCAGATGGTCGACGAACGACGCCGGCAACTGCGGCGGCGGCAGCAGCCCGGTGCAGCTCGCGAAGTTGATGTCCTGGGAGAACGCACCCTGGGGGGAGATGGTGTCGGTCGGGTCCTGCCCGTCCGAGGCGGTCCGCGGCAGGGTGCCGTGCAGGACGTCCCACAGATTGATCGTCTGCACGTCGTAGCCGGTCAGATAGATGTTGAAGTCGAGCACCGGCACCGAGAGGTCCGACCAGACCACGACGTGCGCCAGCACCGCCGTCGCCGAGGCGTTGTTGATCGAGAACAAGGTGCCGTGGCCCCACTGGTTCCCGAGGTCCACCTCGAAGTATGGCAGCAGCAGCGTCGCCGCCGGCACCTCGTCGACCGTGCAGATCACGGCACGGGCTGGCGCGGACGCGAGCAGGCCCGCGAGCAGCAGAACGATCGCGCAGTTCCTCATGAGAACCCTCCTTGGATAGATCTGTTGAGATCCGAGACGAAACTACGAAGGGGAGTATATATAAGACAGGCAGGGGCGTGACAGGCCGCGCCCCTGCCCGATCTTCAAGCCGTTAAGGGGGACTGTCTAGAAGTGCCAGACCAGGCCGGCGTTGGCGCCGAAGCCGCGGAGCTGCACGTTGACCCGGTCGGAGATCGTGGGATCGCCGTTGTCGTCGTCGCGCACCGTCGACTGGACGTCGCGGTAGATGGCCTCCAGCGTGATGCCGAAGGAGTGCTGGGTCTTGATGTCGGCTCCCACCATCGCGAACCAGCCGAGCTCGTCGTCGATGTTCCCCCGGTTGGTGTCGAGCAGGAAGTAGCTCGCGCCGCCGCCCAGGTAGGGGGAGAAGTTCGATTCGGCCTGGAATTTGTACTGCAGCCCCGCCTCGAGGGGGATGACGCGAAGCTTGAAGTTTCTGGGGCTGGTGGAATTCTCCGTGGCCGTCACGTCGCCCAGGTAGGTGGCCCGCAGGGTGACGAAGCGGCCGAAGTCGAGCTTCGCCCCCACGCCGTACCCAGAATCAGCGTCCCTCGTATCCTGATAGGCGCCGAACACCCCGAAGTCCCCCGCTTTCGCCGGTATCGCCAGAAGGCTCAACCCTAGAACCGCCACCGCGTACAAACCTGTTTTTCTCATGTTCATGGTACTACCTCCGTTTTCACGTAAGCTGCAACCACCCTGACGGAGTTGCTACGCTGCACCGCGGCCGGGACATCCGGCCGCCTGCACAGAGTCCTGTGCAAAAGCCATTCCTGAAATGGCGCTATGCGATATGAAAGCGGGGATCGGCGATGCGTTCGCTACGGCAGCGGGGGCAGCGGCTGGGGGCGTGGAAGTGGCGGGCGGCGCGCTCGCGGAAGACGAAGCCGCAGGAAAGGCAGCGGGCGGGCTCGACCGCCAGGCGCATGGAACCCCGGCGGAGGCTCCGCTCGACGTGCCGGAGATCCTCCTCCAGAACACGGGCGGACACCTCCAGCTCGCGCCGGAGCTCCTCGAAGCCCCACTCCCCCGCCTCCAGCAGCTCGGCGATGCGCTGGCGCAGGGTCGTGGCGGCTTCAGGTCCTTGGGGGTCGTCCACGGCGGGAGAGGATAGCACCCGGGATTTCCAGACCCGCTACTTGCGGCGGTTGCCCGGCAGGATGCGCTTGCGCAGCCGGAAGCTGTGCGGCGTCACCTCCACCATCTCGTCCTCGCGGATGAACTCCAGCGCCTGCTCCAGGTTCATGATCCGCGGCGGCACCAGCCGGACCGCGTCGTCCGACCCGGAGGCCCGCATGTTGGTGAGCTTCTTCTCCTTGGTGATGTTGACGTCGAGGTCGTTGGGGCGGGCGTTCTCCCCCACCACCATCCCCTCGTAGACCTCTTCGCCGGGAGCGATGAACAGCTCGCCGCGCGGCTGCAGCCCCTCGATGGCGTAGGCCGTGGTGCGCCCGGCGCGGTCCGAGACCAGGGCGCCGTTGGTGCGGTGGGCGATCTCCCCCTGCCAGACGTCCCAGCCGTCGAACAGGTGGTTCATGATGCCGGTCCCCCGGGTATCGGTGAGGAATTCCGAGCGGAAGCCGATCAGCCCCCGCGAGGGGACGCGGAACTCGATCCGCACGCGGCCGGAGCCGTGGTTGATCATCTTCGTCATCCGCCCCTTGCGCACCCCCATCTGCTGGGTGACGACACCGATGTAATCCTCCGGGCAGTCGATCACCAGTTGCTCCATCGGCTCGTGGAGCGGGCCGTCGTCGATGCGGCGGGTGATCACCTCCGGCTTGCCCACCGACATCTCGTACCCCTCGCGGCGCATCATCTCGATCAGGATCGCGAGCTGCAGCTCGCCGCGGCCCGAGACCTTGAAGGCGTCCGGGGTGTCGGTCGGCTCGAGCCGGATCGAGACGTTGGTCAGCACCTCCTTCTCGAGGCGCTCCTTGAGCTTGCGCGAGGTGACGTGCTTGCCGTCACGGCCGCCGAAGGGGGAGTCGTTGACCGACAGCACCATCGAGATGGTCGGCTCGTCGATCTGGATGTGCGGCAGCGCCCGCGGGTTCTCGCGCTCGGAGAGCGTCTCGCCGATGCTCACATCGTCGAGGCCGGCGATGGCCACGATGTCGCCGGGACCCGCCTCGGCGATCTCCACCCGCTTCAGCCCGTCGTACCCATAGAGCAGGGAGGCCTTGGCGGGGGGGAAGGTGCCGTCGAGCCGGCAGATGGCGATCTCCTGGGCCTTGCGCACCCGGCCGTTGAAGATCCGCCCGATGGCGAGCCGGCCGACGTAGTCGTCGTAGTCGAGGTTGGTGACCAGGAGCTGGAGCGGCATCTCGGGATTGAAGCGCGGCGCCGGCACCGAGCGGACGATCTCCTCGAACAGCGGCTTGAGCGTGTCCTCCAGGCCCTCCGCGGTGAGCCCGCAGCGGCCCGCGCGGGCGTTGCAGTAGAGCACCGGGAACTCGAGCTGCTCCTCGGTGGCGTCGAGGTCGATGAAGAGGTCGAAGACCTCGTTCAGCACCTCGGCGGCGCGGGCGTCGGAGCGGTCGATCTTGTTGATCACCACGATCGGCGGCAGGCCGGCCTCGAGCGCCTTGCGCAGCACGAAACGGGTCTGCGGCAGCGGGCCCTCGCTGGCGTCCACCAGCAGCAGGACGCCGTCGACCATCTTCAAAGTCCGCTCCACCTCGCCGCCGAAGTCGGCGTGGCCCGGGGTGTCGATGATGTTGATCCGCGTCCCCAGGAAGTGGATGGACGTGTTCTTGGCCATGATGGTGATGCCCTTTTCGCGCTCGAGGTCGATCGAGTCCATCACTCGCTCGGCCACGTGCTCGTGGGCGCCGAAGGTGCCGCTCTGCCAGAGCATCGCGTCCACCAGGGTGGTCTTGCCATGATCGACGTGCGCGATGATCGCAAGGTTGCGCACGTCGTTTCGGGTCTCGAAAGTCAAACCGTCCTCACTATCTGAAGAGTGGGAAAAATCGGTGAAAAGGTTACACACCCCGCGGGGACAGGGAGGATACCATAATTGACGAAAGGCACCGGCGGGGCGCGCCCGCTGGAGCAGGCTCAGGAGAGGGCGGCCGACTTCAGGGCCCGCATGGCCCGTAGCGCCTGCTTCACGGTCTGGACCTCGTCGGGTTCGAAGTAGGCGAGCTCGCAACGGGTGCAGACCCATGCCGGCACCTGCTCCCAGGCCAGCCGGTAGCCATGCCCCTCGAGGCAGACCGGCGCCGTCCCCTTCTCGACCGGCCCCTGGCAGCGCAGGCAGCGCATCGGCAGCACTTCGACCGCCGGCCGCAGCCGCGTCTTCTGCCCCAGAGGGAGGGTCGCATCGAGATCCACCACCGGGCGCAGGGCGCCCCGCGAGCGCGACGGCGCCGCGGCGCTCGTCGTCGTGGAGGGAACAGACATCATCCGGGAGCCCACCTTCATCAGCATTGGACGCTCCTCTTCGCCAGATCCTTCGAACAGCGCAGAGGTCAAATGCAATTCCCTTGCCTGAATCGCGCCCGGGCCTCATGTACCATCAAGCCATGAAATCCGCTCTGATCCTGTCGCTGGCGCTGCTGGCCGCGCCTCCCGCGCCCGCTCCCAGCCTGCCCCGCGGCCAGGTGATCGAGAAGGTCGTCTGCACGGCCCGGCCCGACGAGAGCTACGCCCTCTACCTGCCGAGCGGCTACACCGCCGGCCGCGCCTGGCCCATCCTCTATGTGATGGACCCGCGATCGCGGGGAAAGCTCGCGGCCGAGCGGTTCCGCCCCGGCGCCGAGAAGTACGGCTTCCTCATCGCCAGCTCCAACAACTCCCTGAGCGACGGCCCGGCGGAGCCGAACGTCGACGCCATGCGGGCGATGTGGACCGACACCCACGGCCGCCTCGCGATCGACGACAAGCGGATCTACGCCGCCGGCTTCTCCGGCACCGTCCGCTCCTGCTGCTCCCTGGCCCGGGCCGTCCCCGGCACGATCGCCGGCATCATCGGCGCCGGCGCCGGCTTCCCCTTCCACGAGCCGCCGCGCAAGGGGGACCCCTTCGTCTTCTTCGGCACGGTCGGGGACAAGGACTTCAACTACTACGAGATGATGGACCTGGAGCCCAGGCTCCAGGAGACCGGGCTCGTCCATCGCGTCGAGATCTTCGACGGCGTCCACCAGTGGCCGCCCGAGGAGCTCGCCTCCCGCGCCCTCGGCTGGATGGAAATCCAGGCGATGAAGGCCGGCACGCGGGCCAAGGACCCGGCCATCGTCGGCGAGCTGTGGAAACAGACGCTGGCGCGGGCCCGCGAGGCCGAGGCCGCCGGCAACCTGTACCTCGCGCACCGCCACTATGCGGGCGCCGCGGCGGACTTCGCCGGCCTGCGCGCCGCCGCCGACCTCGCCGCGGCCACCGCCAAGACCGCCGAGCTGGCGGCCAACCCCGCCCTCCAGCGCGACTGGAAGGAGCGCGAGGCGAGGCTCAAGCACGACAAGGAATTCCTCGCGCAGGCTCCCGGCATCCTCGCCGCCGTCAACCCCGCGGGCGAGCCGGTGACCCTGGCCCAGGTGGTGGCGGCGCTGAAGATCCACGAGCTGCGCTCCAAGGCGAAGAGCGCTCCCGAGCCGGACGAGCGGCTCTCCGCCCAGCGCATTCTCAACACCCTCGGCGTGCAGACCGGCTACTATCTGCCGCAGTCGTTCAGCGAGCACAAGCAGTACGACCGCGCGGTCTTCGTGCTCTCGATCGCCGCCGAGATCGATCCCGAGAACCCCAACATCTGGTACAGCCGCGCCGCCGCCTACGCCCACAGGGGGGACCGCAAGCGGGCGCTCGCCGACCTTCTCCAGTCCGTGGACAAGGGCTGGAAAGACCTCGCCGCCCTCCAGAAGGAGGAGGCTTTCGCCCCGCTCCGCCAGGACCCCGAGTACCTGCGCGCCGTCGCGGCGCTCCAGTCGAGGAATCCGAGCTGATAAGATGAAGACGACCGCTCCGCTGCTGCTCCTGTTGACGGCACTCCAGGCGACCGCGCAAACCGCGCCTCCCCCCGCCGCGCCGTCCACGCCCCGCGCGAAGGCGGCCGCCAAGGATTCCCCCCCGGCCGCCACCGCGCCGGCGCCGCCGACCGAAACCCTCACCTACGGCCGCTTCGGCAAGGTCTACCTCTACCGGCGCACGCCCCACCCCCGGCACGTCGCCCTCTTCTTCTCGGGCGACGGCGGCTGGAACCTGGGGGTGGTCGACATGGCCAAAATCCTGGCCGACCAGGACACCCTGGTGGTCGGCATCAGCGTTCCCTACTACGTGGCGAAGCTCAACGGCGCCAAAGAGAGCTGCACCTCGGCGGCGGTCGACCTCGAGCTGCTCTCCAAGTACGTACAGAAGACGCTCGGTCTGCCCAACTACGAGCCGCCGGTGCTGGTGGGCTACTCCTCGGGCGCGACGCTCGCCTACGCCGCCCTGGTCCAGGCGCCGCCCAGCACCTTCAAGGGGGCGATCAGCATGGGCTTCTGCCCCGACCTCAACCTCGTCCACCCCTTCTGCCCCGGCCACGGCATCGCCAGCGACCCCGACCCCAACCCCAAGGTGAAGGGGATCGTCTTCCGTCCCGCCTCGACTCTCGAGCAGCCGTGGATCGCCTTCCAGGGGACGATCGATCAGGTCTGCGCCAAGGACGACGTCGTCAAGTACACCGCCAGGGTGAAGGGCTCGGAGCTGGTGCTGCTGCCGGATGTCGGCCACGGCTTTTCCAAGACTTACAAATGGGCGCCGCAGTTTCGCCAGGCCTTCCGCAAGATCGTCGGGGAGGAGCGGCCGGAACGGCCCGCCGCGCCCCTCCCAAACGCCGCCAAGGGAGTGCCGGCGGTCAATGACCTGCCGCTCGTCGAAGTCCCCGTCAAGGGGTCCGGAGGGCCGGCGCTCGCCGTCATGATCTCGGGCGACGGCGGCTGGGCGGGCATCGACAAGGACGTCTCGAAGGCGCTGTCGGCGAAAGGGATCCCGGTGGTCGGCTGGAACTCCCTGCAGTACTTCTGGACCGCCCGCAAGCCGGACGCCGCGGCCCGGGACCTGGAGCGGATCCTCCGTCATTATCTCGCCGTCTGGAACAAGCAGGAGGTTCTGCTGATCGGCTACTCCTTCGGCGCCGACGTGCTCCCCTTCTTCGCCAACCGCCTGCCCGCCGATCTGCTGGAGCGGGTGCGGCTGGTGGCGCTCCTCGGACCCAGCGAGACGGCCGACTTCGAGTTCCACGTCACCGACTGGCTGGGCGGCGGCAGCCAGGGGCAGCCGGTGCTCCCCGAGGTGAAGAAGCTCGCCGGGCACCCGCCCGTCCTCTGTCTCTACGGCAGCCAGGAGAAGGACAGCATCTGCCCGCGGGTCCCCGCCGCCGTGGGCAAGGCCCAGGTGCTGCCGGGCGCCCACCATTTCGGAGGGGACTACGACGTCCTCGCCGCGCTGATCCTCAAGGAGGCGCGGCAATGAGCCGTTTTCTACCTCATTCCTAGCGGACCGGCTCTTCCGCCCCGATCGAGAAGATCCGCTCCAGGTCGTAGCGCGAGAAGGCGCGGAACGCCAGCAGGGTCTCCGAGCGGATGATCCCCTCGATCTTCAGCATCTGGTGGGTGACCGCGTCGGCGATCGCCTCGTTGTCCTTGACCCGCGCGATCGCCACCAGATCGTACTGGCCGGCCACCGAATAGACCTCGGTGATCCCCTGCAAGTCGACCAGTTGCTGGGCGACCTCGTTCACCCTTGCCTTCTCCACCACCAGCAGAATGACGGCACTGACCATGGGATACCCCTCCAAGTGAACCGGAGCCGGCGGGCGGCTCCATCTGCCACGACTCTATACCAGGCGGTGCAGCCCACGCCTCCGGCCGGGACTGAGGTAGGCTTCCCGTCCATGGAACCGGCTGTCGCGAATCTCCCCGAGCCCCTCTTCGAGCGGACCGTCGAGCTCCTCCGCAAGCTGACCGCCATCTCCTCCGACAGCGGCGATCCCGTGGGGCTCCGCCGCGTGGCGGAACGGCTCGCGTCGGCCCTGCGCGAGCGCGGGCTGGCCGTCGAGATCCGAGAGGAGGATGGCGCCTCTCCCCTGCCGGTGCTCTACGCCCGGGGAGCCGACACCTCGCGCGGGCATCTCCTGCTGATCGGCCATCTCGACACCGTCCTGCCGGCCCTGGAGCCGCATCTCGACGGCGACCGGCTGGTCGCCACCGGCGCCATCGACATGAAAGGGGGTCTCGCGGCCTTCGTGGGCGCCCTGGATCTCCTGCGCCACCGCGGACAGCAGCCACCATCCGACCTGCTGCTGGTGGTGGTGCCGGACGAGGAGGTGGGAGGCGAGCTGTCGCGGGCCGCCGTCCGCCGCTGGGGGGAGACCGCCCGCGCGCTCTGGGTGCTGGAGCCGGGCGAGCCCGGCGAGGGGAAGGACGCGGAGACGATCGTCGCCGGCCGCCGGGGGATGTTTCAGTGGCGCCTCGAAGCGCAGGGGCAGGCGGCGCACTCGGGGCTCCACTACTGGGAAGGGCGCTCGGCCCTCGTCGCCGCCGCGAGCTGGGTCGCCAAGGCCGAGGCGCTCTCGCACCCGGAGGGTGGTCCCACCGTGAACGCCGGCCGCTTCGTCGCCGGCGACGCCACTTTCGTGGACGGCCTCGCCACCGCCCACGCCCTGCTCGGCACCGACCGCCAGCTCAACGTCGTTCCCGACCGCGCGATCATCGAAGGCGAGGCCCGCTTTCTCCGCGCCAGCGAGTGTGCCGACCTCGCCCGCCGGCTCGAGGACCTCGCGCGGGAGGTGGCCGCCGCCACCGGCACCGAGATCACCTTCGCCACTAGTGGGACGATCCCGCCGGTCGATCCGAGCGGCCCCCACTCTGGCACCTGCAACCGCGCCGTGGCCCTCGCCGCCGCCGCCGGCTGGCGCCTGGAGATCGAAGAAGAGAGAGGCGGCATCTCCTTTCCCAACTTCCTCCCCGACCCCGACCGCATCCCCATCCTCGACGGCCTGGGCCCGATCGGCGGCGGGATGCACACCCGGGAGGAGTACGTGGAGCTGCGCTCGCTACGGAGGCGGATCGTGCTGCTGGCGGATTTGATGGCGGAGGATGGCCAGGAGCTCGATAGGCGTGCCACAGCCTTTCAGGCTGAGATTGAGAAACGGCTTGCCAGCGGACCGACAACGCCTATGGATTTCTCCGAGCTAACTAAGGTTCGCGTGGAAGCATGCTTCAATTCGGCTGGAGGCCGCGAGCCGTTGGCGATCCAGGTGGTGGAAGTGCTGTCGCCAAAGAGAAGAGCCCGGGGCCTGGGCGACATAAAGCGTCCGACAGGCCGCGGCGGTCGACCGGACCGGCGTTGTCATTGTGTCAAGGCCTTGGCCAGCTCTTTGATATTCGGGACGCCAACCCCGGTGACCATGTCAAAGCCCGGACCGGCCGCGAAGGCTCCGTTGCTTCCAGACTGAATGTCACGGAAAGAAGAGCTACCCATCAAGGGATAGAGAAGCGGATTGAGAAATGGGAGCAGAGGTTTCTTTGCCTTGATTCTCGCTTCGTTCAGCAGTGCACAGAAACCGGTCCAAACCGGCGCGCTCCAACTCGTTCCACCAATCTGGACTACCTTCCCTTGAAAGATCAGGAAGGCGCCTTTGTTGGGATCGGCAGCGAGGCTCACATCGGGCACGAGCCTTTCATGGCCAGGAGGAATACCGACTCCAGTCTGCCAGGAGGGGCGGGGGAAAAAGATACTCCTGCCGCCACCGCTGCCCGTCCAGGCGGCTTCACTGGCAACTGTGCCATTTGCGCCAAGCGCCAGGGTCGTGCCGCCGACACCGATCACACTCGGATCGGAAGACTCATACTCAGCCTGGGTCGGGCCCGATGAGCCGTGCCCCGTCTCGTCGGGATTCGATCCCGCGTCTCCACTCGAGACAAAGACGTTCACCCCGGCAGCAGCGAGGCGCAAAAACTTCTGATGCTGCGTTGCGACCTCACCTTGAGGACCTCCCATGAAGGTCTCCCCTAGGCCCAGGCTGATCGACAGCTGCCGCATTTTCGGCTGACTCGGCAGATCGGCGATGATCCGGTCAAGAGCCATGTCAAGGTCCACGAACCTCAACGATCCGCTCGCATAGACCCGAACCTTTGCGCCCGGCGCGATCCCGCTTGCCCATTCGACATCGAGTGTCTCTTCGCCTTCCGCTGGCGGAAGATGGCCACCCTTCACATTGATCATTTCAATCTGCTTCATGGTAACAGGCAGGTTATTGCGCTTCCAGAACACCTTCAAGTCGGAGGCTGCTGGAAGAGTGTCGATCAGGATTGCTATGGTTTGGCCCTTTCCGGTCACTCCGAGGCCGTCAGCATTGTAAGCCTTGAGAATTTCCTCAACGAGGTACGGTGGAGCGTTCTGGATATTGGGAGAAGGACCGACAGGAATCACACCGTCGGCCGCGGCCTTATCGGCGGCGTTCTTTTTGGCGGCACCCTTCGCCGCCAGTTCAGGCACGCCCAGAGCCGACCGGTTTCCACCCGCAGGGATGCATTTACGACTGTTCTTGTGCGCTTGCCGGAAGGGCTGCAAACCAATGATGGCGTGCACGCTTTTCGCGACGTTATCCGGCAAGCTCGGCGCATTTTGTGCAGATGTGTAAGTGATACCGTCCTTGGTCACGCGAATCATTTTGACTGCAAGGCTTTCTTCGATCAGGTCGATTCCTGCCCTGGCATAGATGCTGGTACCGTCTCCTGAAACCTGGACGATCTCGTAACCCTTGTCCTTCAACCAAGCCAGTAGAGTGTCACGATCGTTCTTATTGGCCGTGTAGCTCTTCTGAAGCTCAGCGATCGGCACGACCTCGCCCTTCGCAACTTTCGCCTCCAGATCGGCTTGCGCTTCCGCAGGAAGCTCCAGAGAAAAGAGGACTGTCATCGCCTCCTCACGATGTTCCGGCTCCGCCGCATTGATCATCAAGCCGTTATGAGTGAGCCCTGATTGCTCAGGGAGCGGCGTGACACTGTCTTGAAAGATCTTTCTGCCGGCCATAGCATGCCTCCTCGAGATTGGCTGGGCTTTCGAAACAGCCGGCTCCGCCGCAGGCTGAACGCTCCCATGCTATTAGACGGCCCGAAATTTGAATTCCTCGGAATGAATTGCTGAGCTGCCCTCGAACCCCGGATAACGCTCCGGCCAAGCCGCTGTCCGGAAGGATGAACCGGTCTCGTCTCCCCACTAGTTCAGGTGCCGCTCGTCGGCTCTCCCACGAACACGGGCCGCACGAGCCACTCGAGGTCATCAGTGCAACGACCCGAACGGATGGATCTGCGACCGTGTCATCATGGGGCACTTCGCGCAGCGGGTTCGCTCGGACTCCGAGATCGCTCGCGAATACCACGGCAACGAAACGGAGGCAACGCATTCGGATTGGGATTCTCGGTTCGGGTCTGATGGGCAGCAAGCTCGGGACGATCTTCGCGCGCGCCGGGCATGAGGTGGTGTTCGCTTACGCGCGCCACCACGAGAAGCTGGAACAACTGGCCCGCGACGCCCAGGGGAACGCGCGAGCGGGCACACCG
This sequence comes from Thermoanaerobaculia bacterium, assembly GCA_039918595.1. Taxonomy (GTDB): domain Bacteria; phylum Acidobacteriota; class Thermoanaerobaculia; order Multivoradales; family UBA5704; genus DATARR01. The sequence continues at coordinate 10,955 of JBDSHF010000098.1, read as the reverse complement.
CGCGAGGCCGCGCAAGAGGCGGACGTTCTCCTGCTGTCGCACGCTACACCGAGCCGTTCGCGCTGCTGGTTGCCCAGCTCGCCTATGAAGGAACCGAGGGGCCGGAGCTGGCGTACCGGTTCGAAGGGTTGGGCTAGGCGCCTGCGCGGCGTGTTAGATTCTCCCGCCATGAGGGCCTACCTGGACCTGCTCCAGCACATCCTGGACCGCGGCACCCCGAAGTCCGACCGCACCGGCACCGGCACGCTCTCGGTCTTCGGCTACCAGATGCGCTTCGACCTCTCCCAGGGGTTCCCGCTGCTGACCACCAAGAAGCTGCACGTGCGCTCGATCGTCCACGAGCTGCTCTGGTTCCTCGCCGGGGATACCAACGTCCGCTCTCTCCACGAGCACGGCGTGACCATCTGGGACGAATGGGCGGACACCGAGGGGGACCTCGGGCCGATCTACGGCGCGCAGTGGCGCTCCTGGCCGGCCCGGGACGGCGGCACGATCGACCAGATCGCGCGCGTCGTCGAGGCGATCCGGAAGAATCCCGACTCGCGGCGGCACATCGTCAGCGCCTGGAACGTGGCCGATCTCGACGCCATGGCCCTCCCCCCCTGCCATGCCCTGTTCCAGTTCTGGGTGGCCGAGGGGCGGCTCTCCTGCCAGCTCTACCAGCGTAGCGCCGACACCTTCCTCGGCGTCCCCTTCAACATCGCCTCCTACGCGCTGCTGACGATGATGGTGGCCCAGGTCTGCGATCTCGCCCCCGGCGACTTCGTCCACACCCTGGGCGACGCCCACCTCTACCAGAATCATCTGGAGCAGGCGCGGCTCCAGCTCACCCGCGAATCCCGACCGCTGCCGGTGATGACGCTCAACCCGGCGGTGAGGTCGATCTTCGATTTCCGCTTCGAGGACTTCACCCTCAGCGGCTACGATCCACATCCGGCGATCAAGGCGCCGATCGCCGTATGAACGGTGTATGAACGGCATATGAACGGAAAAATGCTCCGGATCTCGCTGATCGCCGCCATGGCCCGAAATCGCGCGATCGGCATCGACAACCGCCTCCCCTGGCGCCTGCCCGCCGACCTCAAGCGCTTCAAGGCGCTGACCAAGGGGCACACGCTGGTGATGGGAAGAAAGACCTTCGAGTCGCTCAATGGGCCGCTCCCCTGGCGGACCACGATCGTGGTCACCCGCCGGCAGGACTACGCGCCGGCAGGGGTGCTCGTCGCCCATTCGCTGGAAGAGGCCCTGGAGCGCGCCCGGCAGGAGGAGTCGGAGGAGATCTTCATCGCCGGCGGCGAGGAGATCTTCCGCCTGGGGCTCGGTCTTGCCGACCGGCTGCAACTGACCTATATCGATCAGGACTTTCCCGGCGACACCTTCTTTCCGGAATTCGATGCCGCTGCCTGGCGGCTGGTCGAGCGGGAGGATCACGAGGCCACGGAGGAGATCCCATTCGCCTACAGCTTTCAGGTCTACGACAAGCTCCCTTGAAGCCGCTCGGTCTCCTCCTCCTCGCGCTGGTCGTCCTCAGCGCCCTCGCCGGCTGCTCGCGTCCCGACCCAGAGGGCGCGCCCCAGGATATCGAGGCCACCGTGATGATCCGCAAGGCGCGGATCCATCTGATCGCCATCGAAGGGCGCGAGGGCTCCGGCGATGCCGTCGGCTGCGGCGACCGCACCGGCACCCTGGACGTGGAGCTCCCGACCTCCGAGCCGGCGCTCTGGGGAGCCCTCCATGCCCTGCTCGACGCCGGCAAGCGCTATCAGGGCTCCGGCCTCTACAACGCCCTCGCCAACTCTCCTCTCAAGGTCGAGCGGATCGACCGCCGCGGGGGCGAGGCGCGGGTCTACCTCACCGGCTACCTGGAACTCGGCGGCGAATGCGACAGTCCACGGGTGCTGGCGCAGCTCACCCGCACGGCGACCCAGTTCTCCGACGTCAAGACGGCGGAGTTCTTTCTCGACGGCAAGCCGTTGCGCGATCTGTTATCGGGGAAAGGTTGAGCCGAAAGCGCCGGCCGTGAGGCACGGCCGGCGCGAGGGTTGAGGGTTCTTAGTCGGCCTTGCAGCGGCAGCAGTCGCTGCCCGTCGGAGCCAGATGGTAGCCGACGGGACAGGCCGCGCAGCGGACGAGCGAGCAGTCGACGGTCTGGGCCGAAGCCTGCGGGACGGAAAGCTGACCCACGCCAAGGGCGCCGGCGAGGACGAGACCTGCGAGTACCATTCTCTTCATAACGAAAAACTCCTTCTTCCTGAGTCAGGACGACGGGCCGCGAGCCCGTCACCCGGTTGAGACGTGGGGTTTACGGACGGCGGCCATCCGCCGTCTATCCCCGTGCGGGAAAACGACGCCCGTGCGGCGATCCTCTCACCCGGTCTCCCTGGTAAAAATTCAAGTTGAAAAAGACCGCCGCTTGCTCGCGAGAGCGAGGCAAGCCGGCGGTTGAAAAGAGGGCGAGAGAGTGAAACCCTCGCACCCTCGGGGGAGCGTTGGAAGTGTTTCTCGTCAAACCGGAACGCAGCGGCAGCAGTTATTTCCCGTTGAGGCGCGACAGCATTGACAGCGCACGTCGTTGAAGTGCGTGAAGACTGGAAAAGCGGGACAGGGATCAGGCAAGCACTATGAGCTTGCCGCCCGGGACTCAAATCCCAGGAGGCAGATCCTACCCTACTTCGTCGCCGCCACCACCGGGCGCTCCGCCCGCTCCCGGAACCACGCCGCGGTCCGCGCCAGCCCCTCACTCAGCGGGATCGGCTGCGGGAGGTCCAGCTCGCGTCGGCCGAGGCTGCCGTCCACCACCGAGCGCTGCTGCTCCCCCTGCTTGGCCGCGCCGTGCTGGGCCTGGAGGCCGGTGCCCAGCGCGCGGGCGATCTCCTTGTAGAGATCGACCACGGAGGTCTCGACGCCGGTGCCCACGTTGTAAATGTGGAAGCCCGGCCGGCCCGCCGCCGCGAGGTTCGCCCGCACCACGTCGGAGACGTGGACGTAGTCGCGGGTCTGCAGACCCTCACCGTTGATGGTCGGCGCCTGCCCGGCGAGCAGGCGGTTGAGGAAGATGGCCACCACCCCGGCCTCGCCGTGCGGGTTCTGCCGCTCGCCGTAGACGTTGGCGTAGCGCAGGCAGGTGACGTCGAGCCCGTAGGTGACGTGGTAGAAGAAGAGGTAGCGCTCGAACGAGAGCTTGGAGACGCCGTAGGGGGAGACCGGCCGTGCCGGATGGTTCTCGTCGGCCGGGAAGTAGTCCTGCTCGCCGTAGATCGCCCCGCCGGTCGAGGCGAAGACGATCTGGCGCACGCCGCCGCGGCGGGCCGCCTCGGCGAGGTTCAGGCTCCCCAGGATGTTAACCTCGGCGTCGAACACCGGGTCCTCGACGGAGCGGCGGACGTCCATCTGCGCGGCGTGGTGGACCAGGATCTCCACCCCCGACTCGCGCACCAGGTCCGCCGCTTCCTTGGAACGGATGTCGAGGACGTGCAGCTCCGCCCCCGCGGGCACGTTCTCCCGCTTGCCGCCGGACAGGTTGTCGACGATCAGCACCCGGCGCCCGGTCTTGAGATAAGCCTCGGCGACATGGGAGCCGATGAACCCCGCTCCCCCGGTGACACAGACGGTGCCCTTGGTTCGATCTTCATTCATGGCGCAGGAAGCTTATAGCAAGCGCCGCGCCAAATGCCTTGCCAGATGCCTTGCGAGAAGCCCCGGCGGCGGACTAAGATCCCGCGTCGACGCCGGCAATGCCCGATCCCCGAGCCCCCCTCGCGAGCCGCCTGCTGCGGCGCGGCTACCACGCCTTGCCTGTCCTGGCGCTGCTCGCCCTGTGGACCGCCGTCCTCTATGCGCGCGCGCTGGCCGTGGGCGTGCTCTCCGACGGCTGGGTCCTGCTCGAGATCGGCAGCCTGGGGGTACGCAAGGCGCCGTTCGTCCTCCTCTCCTACCACACCATCCCGGTGACCAACCTGTTCATGGCCGTCCTCTGGAAGCTGTTCGGCCTCCACCAGCTCCGCTACCAGGCGTTGAACCTCGCCGAGCTCACGCTGACCGGCTGGCTGCTCTACAGGGTCGGCCGCGCCCTCTTCGGGCAGGCGCGGGTGGCCCTGTTCGCCGCTCTCCTGTTCCTCGCCAACAGCAGCTTCTACGAGGTCCCCTTCTGGCCGACGGTAGGCAACTTCCAGAGCCTCGCGGCGATGCTCTACCTCGCCGGGGTGCTGGCGGTGATCCGGGCGTTCCGCTCGCCGCGCCCCTGGCCCTGGATCGTCCTGTTCTCGCTCTGCGGGCTGGCCGCCTTCTTCACCTACGAGCCGGCGGTCTCCGTGCTGGGGGTGGGGGTGCTCTACGCCGCGCTCGTCCCGCCAGGGGGGGAGCCGCTCCCCCTGCGCGACCGGGCGCGCCGGACGCTCGCCGTGCTCGCCCTCTCGCTCCCCGCCATCGCCGTGGTGCTGGGGAGCAAGCTCTACACCTCCGCTCAAGGGTACCAGGCGATGTTCCTGCCGCACGACTGGGCGGGGTTGAAGCTCCGGCTCTACCTCCTCCTCCGCGGCTGCGTCGCCATCTTCACCCTCCGCGGCTCGGACTCCCGGATCTACCGGCTGATGTCGTTCGGCGTCTCCCCCCCGGCGGGGAGCCTGGAGCAGAAGGTCCTGCTGGTAACGATGGCGCTGGGGCTCGGGATCGCCGGAGCGCTGCTGGTCTGGCGGACGCGCTCGCCGGCCGCGCGCTTCGCGGCCCTCTGGTTCGCGGCGCACATGGTCACCGTCGCCACCGCCACCGACATCGTCTCGCGCCACTTCTACCTGGGGGCGCTGCCGGCCTCGCTCCTCCTCTCCTGGCTGATCTGGAGCGCCGCGGACCGGCTGGCGGCCCGGCTCTCCCGCCGCGAGGGGTTCGCCGCCCTGGACATGACCGGGGGTCAGGCCGGAGCGATCCTCGCCGGGCTCGTCCTCGCCCTGCTGGTCGCGGGCGCCGCCACCGACCTGAACACCGCAGCGACCCTCCACCGGCAAGCCTCGGCGGCCTCGCGGCAGATCGCGGACCTCGTAGGCCAGCGGCTGGCGGCGGATCCCGCCGCGCCCCCGCGCGTGGCGCTGGTCAACATGCCCGCCATCCTGGCGCAGGACGGCATCGGCGCCTTCACCTTCGTCAACGGCCTGCACCAGTTCCTGCGGCTCTCGACCCATCATCGGGTCGCCGGGCTCGAGCTGTTCTATACCTATGCCTCCTTCGCCGACGGCAAGTTCGCCAACGAGAGCCGGCCGATCGCCCTCGGCGAGCTCGCCCGGCGGGCGCGCGACCCCGGCGGCCTGGTGCTGATGTTCGACGGCCGGACCCGTTCTGTCGTCGAGCTGAACCGCGCGAGCTGGCGGGCTCCCGAACGCTACGACCTCGACTCCGCCCCCTACCTGGAATGGCAGACCGGGGCCTGGCCCTGGTTCCGGGCCTACGCGGGGCAGCCGCTCGAGCTCCCCCTGGCGGTCTCCCCGGAGCGCTCCTGGGTGGCGGTGCGCTATCTCCGCGCCCCGGGGGCCGCCTTCACGGTGACGGACGCCGCGGGCTCGCGGCTGGAGGTCCGCGTGCCGGCGGGCGCCAAGCCCACCTGGCCGGTCGCCACCTTTGCGGTGGACGGAACGGCCGCCCCGGCCGTCCTCACCCTCCATCCCGGCTCCGAGGTCTGGCTGGCCGGCGTCCAGTCGTTCGCGCCGCCGGTGGACTACACCCCGGAGAGCGCGCCCTTCCTGAGCTGGACGTTCCTCCCCTTCCCCCAGTTTCTGGTGGAGGCGCCGGCCGCTCTGCCGCTCGGAGGGTGCTCCAGCCCGCCGTGTACCCTGCGGGTCGAGTACCTGGCCGAGAAGGGGCGGGATTTCACGCTGGCGGCCGGCGACGGCCCCGGCCAGAGCTTCGCGTTCGCCGGCGTCGCCGTTCCGGAGTGGCGTAGCGTCCGGATCCCGGCGCCCGCCGCGGGACCGGCGGTGGCGCGGATCGACCCCAAAGGCCCCACGCCCGTCCTGATCCGGCGCCTGGGATGGGACCGGCCGATACGATAGACTCGTCCCGTTTCACGAGAGGTCGCGGCCCATTCAGGAGATCACCTTCTCGCACGACGTCTGCGTCATCGGCGGCGGCGGCCACGTCGGCCTGCCGTTCGCCTTGATCTGCGCCGATTCCGGGTTGCGCACCGTCATCTACGACGTCGACCGCCGTAAGGTGGAGCAGATCCGCTCCGGTGTGATGCCCTTCTTCGAGGAGGGGGCGGAGGAGATGCTCCAGCGCACCCTCGCCTCCGGCCGGCTGAGCGTCGAGGACCGCCCTGAACCGATCAGCTCCTGCCGCTTCCTGGTGATGATCATCGGCACGCCGGTCGACGAGCACCTGAACCCGAGCTTCACCGCCATCGACCGCGCCCTGCGGGCGTCCCGCGAGCACCTGCGCGACGGGCAGATCCTGATCCTGCGCAGCACCGTCTTCCCCGGCACCAGCCAGCGCATCCAGCGCTACCTGGAGGAAGCGGGGCTGCGCATTCAGGTCGCCTGCTGCCCCGAGCGGGTGGCCCAGGGGTACAGCCTGCGCGAGTTCCGCGAGCTGCCGCAGATCCTCTCCGCCTTCGACGGCGAGGCCCTCGCCGCCGTGCGCGGGCTGTTCGGCCGCTTCGCCCGCGCGTTCGTCGAGATGAGCCCGATGGAAGCCGAGCTGTGCAAGCTGATGACCAACTCCTGGCGCTACATCCAGTTCGCCACCGTCAACCAGTTCTACATGCTGGCGACCGCCAACGGCGTGGATTTCGATCGCATCCTCCACGGCTGCCGGGACGACTACCCGCGCATGGCCGGCATGCCCGGCCCCGGCTTCGCGGCCGGCCCCTGCCTGGTCAAGGACACGATGCAGCTCGCCGCCTTCAGCCACAACCATTTCATGCTCGGCCACTCGGCCATGCTGGTGAACGAGGGGCTGCCGAGCCACCTGATCGAGATGGCCCGCCGGGATGGGAGCCTCGGCGACGCCACCGTCGGCATCCTCGGCATGGCCTTCAAGGCCGAGAGCGACGACCCCCGCGACTCGCTGAGCTACAAGCTGCGCAAGCTGCTCGCCCTCGAGGCCCGGCAGGTGCTGTGCACCGATCCCTATGTGCCCGACCCGACCCTGGTGCCGCTGGAACGCGTCCTCGCCGAGTCGGACATCCTGTTCGTGGCGACGCCGCACAAGACCTATCGCGAGCTGCCGCCGATCGCGGGCAAGCGGGTCGTCGACGTCTGGAACTGCCTGCAGAAGCCGCCGGCGCCGTGAGCGCGCCTGCCTCCATCCCCTTCCCGTTCTATCGCTTTCCATGACGGAGCCCGCGACGTGAAAATTCTTGTGACGGGGTCGGCCGGCTTCATCGCCGGCTATCTGGTGCAGCAGCTCCTCGAGGCCGGCCATGACGTGATCGGCCTCGACAACTTCTCGAAATACGGCGCCGTCGAGCGCAGCTATCAGGACCACCCCCGCTATCGTTTCGTCCAGGCCGACGCCCGCGACGTCGAGCTGATGAAAGAGCTGGCCGCGGAGTGCGATCACTTCATCGCCTGCGCGGCGCGCATCGGCGGCATCTCCTACTTCCACGAATACGCCTACGACCTGCTGGCTGAGAACGAGCGGATCACCGCCGCCGCGTTCGACGCCGCGGTGCACGCGCACCGGCATCACCATCTGCAAAAGATCACCGTGCTCTCCAGCAGCATGGTGTTCGAGAACGCGACCGTCTTCCCCAGCCCCGAGGGGCACGAGCGGCAGTGCCCGCCGCCGTCGAGCACCTACGGCTTCCAGAAGCTCGCCTGCGAGTACTTCGCCCGCGGCGCCTGGGAGCAGTACCGGCTGCCGTATACGATCTGCCGGCCGTTCAACTGCGTCGGCGTCGGCGAGAGCCGCGCGCTCGGCGACAAGGACATCCCCAGCGGCAACATCAAGCTGGCGATGAGCCACGTCCTGCCCGACCTGGTGCAGAAGATCCTCAAGGGGCAGGATCCGCTGCACATCCTGGGCGCCGGCAACCAGGTGCGCTGCTACACCTACGGCGGCGACCTCTCCCGCGGCATCCTCGCCGCGATGCTCCATCCGGCGGCCGGCAACGAGGACTTCAACCTCTCGATCCCCACCGCCACCACCGTCCTCGAGCTGGGCGAGCTGATCTGGCGCAAGGTGCACGGCGACGCCAAACCCTTCCGCTGGGTCTCCGATCCCCCCTATCCGTACGACGTGCAGATGCGGATCCCGGAGACGCGCAAGGCCCGCGAGGTGCTGGGGTTCGAGGCCACGACCGACCTCTCCACGGTGCTCGACGAGGTGATCCCCTGGGTCGAGCGCGAGGTCGCCGAGGGGCGGATTTGACGCCACCCCCCTCTCCGGCCGCGCGAGAGGGGCGCTACTTCGACCGCCTCGTCGAGGAGAGCGGCGACTTCAACCCCTTCGCCGACCGCGGCTGGGCGACCCTCGCCCGGCGCTTCGCCGCCGCGATCCCCGGCAGCGGGTTCCGCGTCCTCGACGTCGGCTGCGGCACCGGCCGCTCCAGGCGTATTTATCAAGATTGCAGCCGATCTTATACCGGCATCGACCTCTCGCTGGGCGCCCTGCGGCTGGCCCGGCGGCGCGGCGCGGACGCCGCGTGGCTCCAGGCCGACGCCCTCCGCCTCCCCTTCCGCGACGGCGGCTTCGACGTCGTCGCCTTCAGCAGCGTGCTCCATCACGTGCCCGACCGCCGGGCGGCCCTCCGCGAGGCGAGGCGCGCGCTGCGCCCCGGCGGGTGGGCCTTCGCTTTCGATCCCAACCTCCTCCACCCGGCGATGCTCCTCTTCCGCCATCCCAGGAGCCCGCTCTACAACCCCGAGGGGGTGAGCCCGGACGAGCAGCCGCTGCTGCCGCGCGTCCTGCGCGAGGACTTCCAGGCCGCCGGCTTCGGCGCGATCGGCCAGCGCTGCCAGTCCGACCTCCCCTACCGCGCCGTGGCGCCGAAGGGGCTGGACGCCCTGCTGCCGCTCTACAACCGCGCCGACTGGCTGTGGGAGAAGATCGGGCTGGGGCGCTGGTTCGGCACCTTCGTGGTCACCTGGGGGCGCAAGCATGAGTGAGGAAGCGCCGCCGCTTTACTCGGTGCGATATTCGGTCATCGTGCCGGTCTTCCACGAGGCCGAGACCATCGGTCCCTTCTGCCGCGCGGTGCGCGGCGCCTTCCCGCCGGGCTACGAGCTATTGGTCTGCCACGACATGCCGGAAGACCGTACCCTGCCGGCCCTGGCCGCGCTCGGACCCGAGGAGAAGCCAGAGACCGTCCGCCTCGTCCACAACACCCTCGGCCGCGGGGTGCGCTACGCCATCGAGGCCGGGATGCAAGCGGCGCGCGGGCCGGTGGTGATCGTCACCATGGTCGACCTCTCGGACGACTACCGGATCGTCGAGGAGATGGTGGCCCGCGCCGAGGCGGGGGCGGCGGTCGTCTGCCCCAGCCGCTACATGCCCGGGGGCCAACAGATCGGCGGCCCCTGGTTCAAAGGCATGCTCAGCCGCGCCGCCGGCCTCACCCTCCACGGGCTGGCGGGCCTGCCTACCCGCGACCCCACCAACAGCTTCAAGGCCTACCGAAAGGATTTCCTGGAGCGCACGCCGATCGAGAGCGAAGCCGGCTTCAGCCTCGGCCTCGAGCTGACCGTGAAGGCCCATTTCGCCGGCGAGCGCGTCGAAGAGCTCCCCGCCACCTGGCGCGACCGCACCGCCGGCGAGAGCCGCTTCCGCCTCGCCGCCTGGCTGCCGCTCTACCTGCGCTGGTATGTCTGGGCGCTGCGGAAGCGCTGGTTGGGGTGAAAAAAGCTACTTCGCCGCACCAGGTGAGAGGACCGGCCTCACCCGTCGTTCTTCTCACCTGGGTGAGAGCTCTCGTCTTCAGGAGTATGTGTCCTGGTGGTCGGCAATATCGACGAGGAGAAAGTAGGGGCCCTCGCTATCCGTCTCCGCCTTGAGAAGGATTCGAAAGTTTCGGTCCACACGGATCGTGAAGAATCCAGGCCGGTTCTTGAACGCCTCGAAGTTCAGGCCCGGAATCGTCGGAGCGTCATGAAATTTCTTCAACGCCTTGAGGGCTCGGGAAGCCATAGGCTCCCCCAGCTTCCCGAGGCTCTTACGAAACTGGGCGGAAGGTTTGGTGCGGACCGGTCCGGTCACTTGGGCGGAGTCTTGAGATAAACCAGAAGGTCCTGAGGATTGTCGAAAACCGGGGCCTCACCAGGATCTTCCGCTTCGGCCCGGAGCGTCATCAAATTCCACCGCAAATCCCGAAGCGTCTCAAGAACACTCAGAGTTGCCTTGATGAATCGCTCCAGGGTATTCACCAATCTCGCCTTCTCTGCGGAACCAATCCTGGGCAGTTGGAAAGTGCCAGCCTTCACCTTTCGTGCGAGCTCGATGTGGGGCAGCCAATCCCTCCTCAAGTCTTCTTCCATCTTGAAGATAGACTCGATGTGCTCGTCCAGGTCTGGCGATGGGTTGCCAGCGGAGATCTCCTCTTCTGCCTTTTCCTGGACGACCCGACTCGCTCCTTTGACCCTGGCGGCCCCCTGCTCGATGTCGCCAGTGGCCTTCGACAGTGCTCTCACCGTCTCTTTCAAGCTCGCCGTGGTCGCTTCCAGTAGCGTCTCCACAGGGCGAGCTATTTCAGCTTGCTCGATTTCCCGGAGGGGGTCGACCAGCGGTTGCGGAAGTCCCATGGACAGATTCTAGCAGAGCCCCGACTTCACACCTTCCGTGCCACCGCGATGATCCCCAACCCCTTGCCGGGGATGAGGGGATCGATCCGCCGGATGGCCGGCACCAGCACGTTGAAGAGCTTGAGCTGGTTGCGGCTGAAGTGGCGCCGCTTGAGGATCTTGCCGTTGAAGATCCAGCCGGGGATGGCGAGGTGGTTGAAGTCCCGCATCGATTCGAGCTCGAAGCCGGTCGCG
>JBDSHF010000097.1:0-27130 GCA_039918595.1 Thermoanaerobaculia bacterium | reverse complement strand
AGCTGACCGTCTTCTACCTCTTCGGCCGTTGGTTCGCGTTCTGGCGCGACGTTCCGGAGCCGGGTTTGCCCGCGTGGCGCATGACCGAGATGGTCCGCATCCAAGCCGCGCCGGATTCCCCGGACGGCATCATCCTCTACGAGATCTAGCCGTGAGCTGGGACACGAAGCAGAGCTATCCCATGACCGCCCTGCGCACCGTCACCGTCAAGGCTACCGACTGGCAGCGCGCCCGCTGGGAGGCGGAAGGCAAGCGGCTGGGGGTGAGCCGTGGGGCCTTCATGGCGTGGGCGGCGGACATGGCGATCGGCTTCCGGGAGGCGTACAACAAGGTCACCGAAGACCACGACCGGGAGATGCACCCGGAGAAGTACAAGGCCCTATGAAGACCGCCGCGTTCACGGTTCACGGGACCGCCGAGCAGTCCATCCGCTGGAAGCGGGCGGCGGAAGCAGAGGGGCACCGTTCCGCCGGTACGTGGCTCGCCCTGGCTGCCGACGCCTATCTGCGGGTCCGCGCCCGGGCGGGGCAACCGATCGCCCTTGCATGGCACCTGGGAGCGTTCACGGCCCGGATGATGGACGGGCGAGAGGTCGGGGTGCGCGGCGTCGTCTCGCCGCCCTTCGGCGTCTTCTGCGGCAACAGCCACGGCCCGGACGGGAACAAGCGCCGCACGCTCGTACACCTTCCCACGGGCCGCGTCATTGCCACGCTCCGAAGCTCCCGCCAGTGCCGCGCCCTCGCGGCGGAGCTGGCGCCCGTCCTCTTGCGCGGCGAGCTGCCGGACCTCATGCCGGTTGTCGATCGCCACGTCCGCGAAGCGCAGTAGACCAGCACCCACGGGCGGCGCCTGTACGGGCCGCCCCCCGTGCGATACTGGAGGCCGACATGAGCAAGAAGCCAAAGCCCGATTTCACGCAGGTTGCCTTCCGGATCGGCCAGCAAGCGGCCCACCTGGAACCGCCTGTCGAGGAACCCGGGCCAGTCACTCCCAAAATTGCCGCAAGCCGCCGTGGTGGACTCAAAGGCGGCAAGGCCCGTGCCGCCAAGCTCACCGCTGAGGAAAGGTCGGAGATTGCCAGGAAGGCGGCTGAGGCCCGTTGGAAGAAGAATCTCTCCGGCGAGTGAGAGTTGCGTTTGCCATGACAGTGTCATGACACACAACCAGACTGGCCGGCCGCGTAAGTCCGCGTCAACAAAGCCTTTCCTGTTTTTCCGCGTTACCCCCGTGTTACCCGTAGGTTGCCGGCCGGCCATAGCCGAACGCAGCCGGCCGACATTTACTCAGCCATTACGCTTGACCTTTGCCTCATAGCTGCGTATCCTGATTGAGCAGTCCTATGGAGAGAGGATCAATTTATGGCGGACACATTTACGGTCGAGCAGCTCCGGAGCAAGCTTGAGGAAAAGCGGGCTCGCCTTAAGACGGAACTTGGCGAAATCGAGGAGGGGCTCGCCGACTTGGCCCGCTTGGTGTCTCTGGCCGGACGCGACGATCCGCGCACCCAAGGAGAAAAGCCCGTACGCCCGTTTGGAATTCGCGTAGCCAATATGTCAAGGCCGGCGAAGCCGTCGGCTCCTCGGGAACTTGCGGGGCCGGAGCCGAGGGAGGAAGGGTTGTCGGACATGTTCCTGGAGGCGGCCGAAGGCAAAACCAAGCCCTTCGATGTCCGGCTGAAGGCGGTCGTCAACAGCAAACACGGCCTCAACTTAGACGATAAACAAGCGTCAAATGCTCTCAGGAACCTTCTTAAGCGAGGAAAGATCAAGCTGATTAGAGCCGGAGGACCCAGAAAGCCAGCTCTCTATGCCAACCTAGAATATGAAGCCCCGGTGTACCGGGCTGTTTCCCCGTTTGACGACAGCCAAGAGACCCATACCGAGGACTAACACGCCTTTTTTTGGAGGTGACGCCAATGCTGATTTTGACGCTGACACGACCGCCATAAACAGAGACCCGCCATTTCGGCGGGTCTCAACCAACTGCGGCGGACCCGGTAGGGCCCTGGAATCGGGATACTAAGCCCCCCAATTCTACCCCTACCGGTGAAGCTGTGCAAGGGGTAGTTTCCCACCCATGGCAGCAAACAGAGTGCCTGTGTTCCAGCAGTATCTTAAGAAAATGCTTAGATCGTGTTGGCCGCGTTCGAAATAGCCGGCTAACCGCGTATCACCCCGGACGGGCCTCTTTCGGCCGTCCGGGCTTCTTTCAAGCCGGCGGCTTGACTTTCTCAGCCTACTCAAGCATAATAAGTCATCATGAATCGCATGGACACGAAGCGCCGCGCCTCAATCATCGCTGCCCTGGTGGAAGGGGTGGGGATTCGCTCGACCTGTCGGATGACCGGAGCTTCCAAGGGAGCCGTCATCAAGCTCATTGCCGACCTTGGCCCGGTGTGCGCGGCTTACATGGACCAGGCGTTCCACGATCTCCCCTGCACAGTTTTAGAGGTCGATGAAATATGGGCCTTCTGCTTCGCTAAGGCTAAGAACGTTCCCGCCGAAAAGAAAGGCGTCTTCGGCTACGGCGACGTTTGGACGTTTACGGCGATTGATGCCGAGACCAAGCTGATTCCGTCGTTCATGGTCGGCTCGCGTGACGCTGGGACGGCGACCGAGTTTTGCCAGGATTTGGCGAGCCGCCTATCCTACCGGCCACAAATTACGAGCGACGGCCTGAAGGTCTACGTGGGCGCTTTGACGGATGCCTTCAACGGCGAGCTGGATTACGCCATGCTTCAGAAGATCTACGCCGCCGCGCCGGGCGGAGAGACCCGCTACAGCCCCGCAGAGTGCACCGGCATTCAAAAGCAGGTGATCTCCGGCAACCCTGACCGGGCGAAGATCTCGACCTCCTATGTCGAGCGTGCCAACCTCAGCATCCGCATGGGACTCCGCCGCTACACCCGGCTGACGAACGCACATAGCAAGAAGCTGGAGAACCACTGCGCGGCGCTGGCGATCTACTTCATGTACTACAACTTCGCCCGCACCCATCAGACCATCCGTTGCTCGCCTGCCATGGCGGCCGGTGTCACCCCTCACCTGTGGTCGATCGCGGAGATTGTCGAGCTACTTCCGGCCGAAGCGCCGAAGACGCGGGGACCCTACAAGAAGCGGGCGGCGTGAATGCGGATTTCAAAAAGACCCAGTGCCCGCGGGTCGGAGCCCGCGACCCACGAATTGGAGAATCGGACCCGTGGGCCGGAGTTTGCGACCCACGGATTGGAGGGCCGGACCCGCGGGTCGGAGTCCGCGACCCGCGGATTGGAGAGCTGGACCCGCGGGTCAGAGTCCGCGACCCGCGGGTCAGAGGCCGCGACCCGTGGGTCGGATGCCGCGACCCGTGGGTCGGATGCCGCAATTCGTGGGTCGGAGTCCGCGACCCGTGGGTCGGAGTCCACGACCCGTGGGTCGGAGAGCCGGACCCGTGGGTCGGATGCAGCGACCCGTGGGTCGGATACCGCCATTCGCGGGTCAGGCGGCGGAAAACTTTTGCCCCCCCTCCCGGACCGCAATCCCTGATTTTTACATCCTCCAGTAGGATAGCGGCTGGATTCCAGGGGAGGATGGACGAATGAGCGGGGAAACGCAACTCTCGGGTCCCGATCTGGCGCAGGGGGTTCCCCTTTCCGAGCTGCCGGAGGGCGGTCAGCTCCTCGGGCACAGCGGCGGCGAGGCGGTGCTGGTGGTGCGGCGGGGGGAGGAGATCTTCGCCGTCGGCGCCACCTGCACGCACTATGGCGGCCCGCTCGCCGAGGGGGTCGTGGTGGGCGATACGGTGCGCTGCCCGTGGCACCACGCCTGCTTCAGCCTGCGTACCGGCGAGGCGCTGCGGGCGCCGGCCCTCAATCCGGTCTCTTGCTACAGGGTGGAGCGCGAGGGGGAGCGGATCGCCGTCCGCGAGAAGATCGAGGCGATCCCGCGACGCCAGGCATCCGGTCCTGAGCCGGTCGTCATCGTGGGCGCCGGAGCGGCGGGCAACGCCGCGGCCGAGGCGCTCCGCCGCGAGGGCTATCAGGGAACGATCATGATGATAGGCCCCGAAGCCGACCTCCCCTACGACCGGCCCAATCTCTCGAAGGACTATCTCGCCGGCAACGCGCCCGAGGAGTGGATCCCGCTCCACCCCCGCGAGTTCTACGACGAGCGCCGGATCGACCTGCTCCTCGGGGTTGGAGTGACGGCGATCGATCCTGGGAAGAAGACGGTGACCCTGGCGGACGGCCGCTCGCTCGCTTATGGGGCGCTGCTCCTCGCCACCGGCGCCGAGCCGGTCCACCTGCCGATCCCGGGGGCGGACGGCCCGAACGTCCGCTATCTCCGGTCGCTCGCGGACAGCCGGTCGATCATCGCGGCGGCGGAGGGGGCGAAACGCGCGGTGGTGATCGGGGCGAGCTTCATCGGCCTGGAGGCCGCGGGGTCGCTGCGGGCGCGCGGGCTGGAGGTGACGGTGGTGGGGCCCGAGGACCGCCCGCTGGGCAAGGTCCTCGGGCCGCAGCTCGGCGACTTCATCCGCTCGCTCCACGAGGAGCACGGGGTCGCCTTCCGGCTCGGCCGCAAGCCGGCGTCGATCGGCGAGGGGGAGGTCCGGCTCGACGACGGCACCGCGCTGCCCGCCGACCTGGTGGTGATCGGCGTCGGCGTCCGGCCCCGGGTCGCCCTGGCCGAGGCGGCCGGGCTGACGGTGGACAACGGCGTGCTGGTGAACGAGTACCTGGAGACCAGCGCGCCCGGGATCTTCGCGGCGGGGGACATCGCCCGCTGGCCCGATCCCTGCTCGGGCGAGCGCATCCGCGTCGAGCACTGGGTGGTGGCCGAGCGGCAGGGGCAGACGGCGGCGAAGAACATCCTCGGGCGCAACGAGCGCTACGGCGATGCGCCGTTCTTCTGGAGCCAGCACTACGACGTCGCCATCTCCTACGTCGGGCATGCCACGAAGTGGGATGCGATCGAGGTCTCGGGATCGATCCCGGAGAAGAGCGCCGTGGTCACCTTCCGCGAGGGCGACCGGATCGTCGCCGTGGCGACGATCTTCCGCGACCGCGAGAGCCTGGAGACGGAGATCGCGATGGAGGCTGGGGATCAGGCGGCGGTGGAGCGGGCGGTGCGGGGGGCGTAGGGGGTAGACCGCCCTCCGGGCGACCAAACCCCCGGGCACCCCGTCAAGGGGCTTCTTCACCGCCGGAGCGGCCGGTTACAGGCATCTGTGCCCTCTGAGGCATCCTGCCCTTCGAGGCCTCACCCCCGGCCCCTCTCCCGGAGGGAGAGGGGAGACAAGCCCTAGATCCGGAAACATTCCGCGGATCGCCCTCCCTCTCCCCCCGGGAGAGGGATCGAGGGTGAGGCTTCGAAGGGCAGGATGCCTTAGAGGGCACAGATGCCTTGGAGCGGGAGAGCACCCCACCGGAGTAGACTTCCCCCTTTCCCGGCGCGAGCCGGTCCAGAACTTGGGAGTCCGCGCATGCGAATCCTGGTAGCCCTGGGCGGCAACGCCCTGTTACGGCGGGGCGAAGAGATGACCGCCGAGAATCAGCGGAGGAATGTCCGGGTCGCGGCCGAGGCCCTGGCGCCGCTGGGGCGCGAGCATCAGCTCGTGATCACCCATGGCAACGGTCCGCAGGTGGGGCTGCTGGCGCTGCAGAGCGCGGCCTATCAGCAGGCCAGCGCCTTCCCCCTGGACGTGCTGGGCGCCCAGACGGAGGGGATGATCGGCTACATGATCGAGCAGGAGCTCGGCAATCTCCTCCCCTTCGAGCAGCCGTTCGCCACCATCCTCTCGATGGTCGAGGTCGATCCGGACGATCCCGCCTTCGAGAATCCGTCGAAGCCGATCGGCCCGGTCTACACCGAGGAGGACTCCCGCCGCCTCGCCGCGGAGAAGGGGTGGGTGATGGCGCCGGACGGCGACGGCTTCCGGCGGGTGGTGGCGTCGCCGCTGCCGAAGCGGATCTTCCAGATCCGGCCGGTCAAGTGGCTGCTCGAGAAGGGGTGCATCGTGGTCTGCGCCGGCGGCGGCGGCATCCCGACGATGTACGCGCCGGGGCGCAAGCTGCAGGGGATCGACGCGGTGGTGGACAAGGACCGGGCGAGTTGCCTGATGGCGCGCGAGCTGGAGGTGGACCTCTTCATCATGGCGACGGACGCCGACGCGGTCTACCTGGACTGGGGCAAGCCCACCCAGCGGGCGATCCGGCGGGCCTCGCCGAAGGCCCTCGCCGCCTACGACTTCGCCACCGGCTCGATGGGCCCCAAAGTCGAAGCCGCCGTCGAGTTCGCCGAGCGCACCGGCAAGACGGCGGCCATCGGCGCTCTCGCCGACGTCACCCGCATCGCCCGCGGCGAGGCCGGCACGCTCCTGACGCGGGAGGCCGGCGAGGTGGAGTTCTACCCGGCGGCAGGCTGACCGCGGCCGGAGCCTCACCCGCGGGCGGTCGCCGGGATCGCGCGATTGACCACGGCCTTGATGCTGAGCCCCTGCACCAGGATCGAGAAAACGACCACCGCGTAGGTCAGCGCCAGGACGATCTCCCTCTCGCCGCCGGCAGGTAGCGAGAGCGCCAGCGCCACGGAGATGCCGCCCCGCAGGCCTCCCCAGGTGAGCACCTTCCAGGACCCCGGCGGCAATAAGTGGAAGATCCGGTAGGCCAGGCCCATGGGCACGCCGACGGAGATCAGGCGGGCCATCAGGGTAATGGCGAGGACGGCCGCCATGGCCAGGAAGATGCCCGTGGAAAAGGGGATCAGGATGACTTCCAGGCCGATCAGCACGAACAGCACCGAGTTCAGGATCTCGTCGAGCAGCTCCCAGAACATGTCGACGTGCTCGCGGGTGGTATCGGACATCGCCAGCGCCCGGCCGTGCTTGCCGATGAGGAGTCCCGCCACCACCATGGCGAGCGGTCCGGAGACATGAATGCGATCCGCCAGCGCGTACCCTCCCAGGACCGCCGCCAGGGTGATCATCACCTCGACCTGATAGTTGTCGATGCTCTTGAGCATCCGGTAGGTGAGGTAGCCGAGCGCCAATCCGAACAGGATCCCGCCGCCCGCCTCCTGGAGGAGCAGCCGCGCCCCGTGGGCGACCGTCGGCGACTCCCCCTGAGCCACCATGACGAGGAGAAGGGAGAACAGGACGACGCCGACGCCGTCGTTGAACAGGGATTCTCCGGCGATCACGATCTCGAGATCCTTGGGCGCTCCCGCCGACTTCATGATGCCCATGACGGCGATCGGGTCGGTGGGCGAGATCAGGGCGCCGAAGATCAGGCAGTAGGGGAGCGGCAGCGCCGTTCCGGTGACCGGCAGCACAGCCCAGAGGCTGAGGCCCACCAGCAGGGTGGAGGTCACGGTGCCGAAGACCGACAGCAGGCCGACCGGCCATTTGAACCTGCTCAGCTCGGTCAGGTCGACGTGCAGGGCGCCCGCGAACAGCAGGATGGAGAGCATCCCCTGCATGAGGAGGTCCGAGAAATCGATGGACGACAGGAACGCCACTTCCGAGTCGTGCAGAGAGCTGAGCCCCAGCTTGTTGAGCCCGATGAGGAGGCCGGACAGGAGGAGCGCGATGCCCATCACCCCGATCTTCGTCGGCAGGCCGAGATAGCGGTGATTGAGATAGGCCAGCACAGCGGTGACCACGAGGCACCAGACCGCGACATCGAACATCTCACCTCCCTTCCGAAGTCCCTGGCCGGCGCAGTCTACCCCATGCCCCCGGAGGCGGATTTGGCTCCCGCGGATATGGAAGAATGGCGGTGAGAGGAGGCTGGATTGCCGTCCACGAAAGCAGAGGAGCCGGAGCGCCGGCAGGGCCGGCGATGGCACGGCGGGCTGGCGAGGTTCCTGGGTATAGTTCCGGGGCGCCAGGCGGAGATCTACCTTCAACTGGTCCGCGCCACCACGCTCCGCGATGGGAATCACTGGCTGCTGATCCTGTTCGCCGCCGGGATCGCCACTCTCGGCCTGATCCTCAACAGCCCGGCCGTGATCATCGGAGCCATGCTCATCTCTCCGCTGATGGGGCCCATCCTCGCGGCGGGATTGGCGCTCGCGGCCGGCGATCTCGTCCTGGGCTTGCGCGCGGGGCTCAACCTCGTGGCGAGCTGTGCCCTGGCCATCGGCTTCGCGGTGCTCTTGACGGCGGTGCTCCCCTTCAAGGAGATGACCGCCGAGATCGCCGCCCGGACCCAGCCGACGACCCTGGACTTCGTCATTGCCCTGCTCTCGGGGCTGGTCGGCTCGGTCGCCATCTGCAAGGACGCGAGGGAGGTGGCGACCTCGATTCCCGGAGTGGCGATCGCCGTGGCCCTCATGCCGCCGCTCTGTGTGGTCGGCTACGGTGCCGGGTACGCCCTCACCGTCGACGCCGCTCAGGGGCTCCGCGTGGCTCAGGGGGGAGGGCTGCTCTTCCTCACCAACCTGATCGCCATCACCTTCACCGCGATGGTGGTCTTCCTGGCGGTGCGGCTCGACGGCGAGAGCGTGCGGGCGAAGGTGCTGGACTGGTACCGGCAGGATGGGGAGAGCGCCTTCCTGCGCGGGCTTTTCGTCCGCTTTCCGGCCCTCGAACGGCGGGGGCCGATCGGCAGCCTGCCCGTGCGGGTGGCGACGGTCGTGACCAGCATCGCGCTGCTGCTGATCCCTTTGAGCAGATCCTTCAGCCAGCTCAGGCACGAGACCGAGCGGCAGCGTGAAGAGAACCGGATCCTTTCCGTCGCCAGGTCCGTGTGGCAGGAGAGGTTCGGGCGCCTGCCGACCGGAGAGCCCCGCTCCTTTATCGAGCACATGACGCTCAAGAAGGGGAGCGGCCAGACAGAGCTCGTCCTGAGCGTCTTCACCAGCGAGCCCTGCGCGGAAGCCGAGAAGAGCCTCTACACCGATCTCGTGGCCGCGCGGCTGGGCCGGTCGACTGACAGCCTGGCGCTTCAGCTCATCGAGATCCCCACAGCGAGGGCGGCCCTGAAGGCGAAGCGGGACGAGCTGGCGGTCCCGCCACCCCCCCCACCGCCGCCTGGAGTGGCACAGCTTCACGGCAAGCTGGAACAGCGCCTCTCTTCCGGTCTGCGCGGCCTGCGCCTCCCGCCCGAGGCGGAGCCCCTGGGCTTCCAGGCATCCGTCCGGCCCGGGGAGCCCCTGGCGCTGACCCTCGCCTATCTCGCCGACCAGGACATCGGGGCGGACGCGGCGGCGCTGATCGCCGGCGCGGTGCGGGACCGCCTCGGCGAGGAGCCGGGGATGAAGGTGAGCCTCGAACGGAGCCCGCGCTCCCTCGGCCTTCTCACCTTCGCGCGCCGCGACGGCGCCTTGACCCGCGAGGCGAGGGATCTCCTGGATACTGCCGGTGAAGAGCTCGAACGGTGGCCGGCGCTCCGCGCCGAGATCGCCCTGCCTCCTGACGGCGGATCGACGGCCGGGGCCGAGGGGCGCGTGCAAGCTGTCCGCGAGTACCTCGCCACCCGCTGGCGGATCGACTCCGGACGCCTCGGCACCGCCGCCGATCCAGGGCGCCGCGCCATGGCCCTGAACCTTCGCCTGCTCGCGCCGGCCTGGTGATCAATCCCGGTAGACCGACAGGTTGGTCGGACGGAGCCCCTTGGCGACCATGTCGCGCCAGCGGGCCGTGAAGGCAGCCGCGTCGAGGTTCAGGGCCACCTCTCCCGGCGAGCCGGCGTGGACGATGGCGTCGTAGAAGCGCTTGTCGCCGTCCTTGTAGGTCTCGACGTCGAGCAGTTGCATCTGCTTGCCGCGGGCGGTCTGCCACTTGGCGTTGAAGGCATTCTGATCGAGGGCGGTCCAGAACTCCTTGGAGGCTTCCTGAAACCGGAACGTTCCGGCATAGAGGAGTGTCGGCCCGCCGGAGCGGTAGGCGTTCATGTCGAGCAATCGCAGTCCCTGGGTGCCGGCGAGCTCCTTGACCTTGGCCTCGAAGTCCTTGCGGGACTGGCCGACCCAGAAGGAGTGCTTCTCGCTGAGGTCACGGAAGAGCCCGGCGAAGTTGGCCTTGCCGCCGTTCTGGTAGACGGTGAAGTTGATCAGCCGCTTGCGGCTGCCGGTGACCGTCTTCCAGCTCTTGAGGAAGGTGTCCCAGTCCTGGTTGGCGATCAGGAGGGTCGAGATCTGGGTGCTCCGGAAGATGCCGCTCCAGTAGACCTTGCCCCCCTGCTCGAAGGTCTCGATGTCCATCGGCTGGAGCCCCCGGACGGCGAGCTCATCCACCCGCTTCTTGAATGGGCCCCACTCGAGGCCGACCACCACCGCGCGCCCCTCCGGCTCGGGGTTGAAGATGCCGAGGTACTGGGGCGTGGGCTGAGGCTTGGCGGCGGCGGCGGCTTTTTTCCCCGTGGCGGCGGCCGGCGCGGCGGGAGAGGGCATGAAGATCTCGAGGCTGTCCACACTCATGCGGACGGTCACCGAGCCGTTCTCGCGGCTGTTGATGTCGAGGGTGTACTCGCCGCCGGCGGGGATGCTGATCGTGGTGGTGTTGAGCTTGTCCCAGGTGGTGCCGATCCAGCCGGTGTCCCGCCAGGCGGTGCAGCGGATCTCCGCCGGGAAGGCGCGGATGTCGAGGCCGCGGTTGATGTTGACGGTGTACTTGGTTTTCGCCTTGGTACCCGCGAACATCTCGGACTCCGGCTTCCCCTCCACGCCGCAGCTCAGCTTCCACGGGCAGTTCCCGTTGTCCGGGCACTTCTGGACGACCATGTCATTGAAGGTGACCCGGCCCTCGGCCGCCGCAGGATGCGCGGCGGCGAGGAAGAGCGATCCTCCGGCAAGGAAAGACAGCACAGCGTGCATTCTCATCAACTGCTCCTTTCAGGAGATCAAAGAAGTAATCACATGGTAACCCGGTTGCGGGTCTCCGGAACATCCTCCCTGTTGGAGGCTGTAACCTCTTCGCTCCCGGTTCCGTAGTGTGCTCTGGAGGCGGCGCTCCGCCGTCTGCTTCTGGAGGTGCCGATGAGCTCTGTTTCCGCGACGTTCCGTTCCCTGCTCCGGGGGCTCCGCCGCAGCCCGGGCTTCCTGCTGGTCGCCGTGATCACCCTGGGCGTCGGCATCGGCGCCAACGCCGCGATCTTCAGCGTCGTCGACGCGGTGGTCATCCGGCCGCTCCCCTATCCGGAGCCGGACCGCCTGGTCGGGGTCTGGAACGACGCGCCGGGGATCAATTTCCGCCACTTCGACCACTCGACCGGCAGCTACGTCCTCTACCGCCGGGAGAACCGGGTGCTCACGGACCTGGGGATCTACTCGGAGGGCTCGATGACGCTGACCGGCCGGCAGAGCCCCGAGCGGCTGGGCGCGACGGCCGCCACCGGCTCGGTCTTCTCCGTGCTGCGGGTACCGCCGGCCCACGGCCGGGCGATCCAGGAGGCGGACGAGAAGCCGGGGGCGGAGAAGGTCGCCGTCCTCTCCGACCGCCTCTGGCGGAGCCGCTTCGGCGGCGATCTCAAGGCGCTGGGGGCGACGTTGCGGATCGACGGCGTCGAGCACCGGATCGTCGGCGTGATGCCGGCGGGGTTCCGCTTCCCCTCGCCGGAGACCGAGCTCTGGGTGCCGATGACGATCGATCCCGCCAAGCTCGAGGCCGCCAACTTCAACTACAGGGGGATCGGCCGGCTCCGTCCGGGGATCTCCACGGAGCGGGCCGCCCGCGAGCTCTCTGTGCTGGTCTGGCGCATCCCGGAGGTCTACAGCGACGGGGACATCAACCGCGGCATGCTCGAGCATGCGAAGTTCACCGTCCTGGTGAATCCGCTGCGCGACGACGTGGTGGGGAACGTCGAGCGGGTGCTCTGGGTGCTGCTCGGCAGCGTCGCCTGCATCCTGCTGATCGCCTGCGCCAATGTGGCGAACCTCTTCCTGGTGCGCGCCGAGGGGCGGCAGCGGGAGGTCGCCGTGCGCACCGCCCTGGGCGCCACGCGCGGCGACGTCACCCGCCTGTTCCTGGGGGAGAGCCTGACACTGGCGCTGCTCGGCGGCGCCCTCGGGCTCGCCCTGGCGTGGGCGGGCGTGCGGTTGCTGGTGTCTCTGCGCCCGGAGGGGATCCCGCGGCTGGAGGAGATCGCCGTCGGCGGCCGCGTGCTCCTCTTCTCCCTCCTGCTCTCCGTCCTCGCCGGCCTCCTCTGCGGCGGCCTCGCGGCGTTGCGCTACGGCCATCCGGCGCTGGTGCCGGCCCTGAAGGAGGGTGGACGCGGCGGCACCGGCGGGCGCGAGCGCCACCGCGCCCGCAACGTCCTGGTGGTCGCCCAGGTGGCTCTCGCCCTGGTGCTGCTGGTCGGCTCGGGACTGATGGTGAAGAGCTTCTGGCGGCTGCGCGGCGTCGACCCCGGCTTCGATTCGCGCGGCATCCTCGCCCTGCGGCTCGACCTCCCGGAAGCCGTCTACCCGAACACCGCCGCCACCCTCGGCTTCGTGCGGCAGCTCCTCGACCGCGTGCGGGCGCTGCCGGGGGTGGCCGGTGTGGCCACCGTCGACCCCCTGCCGCTCTCCGGCGGCGACTCGACCAGCGCCTACACCATCGAGGATTTTCCGGTGCGGACCGACGAGGTGCCGCCGCTCCTCGGCACCCGTTTCGTCAGCCCCGGGTACTTTCAGGCGATGGGCATCCCGGTGATCGCGGGACGGGCGTTCGACCGCCTGGACCTGTCGCGGCGGGAGGTGGTGGTCAGCCGGGGTCTCGCGGAGCGCTTCTGGAAAGGCAAGAGCCCGGTCGGCAAGCGGCTGACCGCCGGCATGGTGGCGGAGCCGCTCTGGTACACGATCGTCGGCGTCGCCGGCGATGTCCACGACCGCGGCCTGGAGGAGAAGCCGGCCGAGAGCATCTATTTTCCGATGGTGCGCTTGGACGCCAAGGAGGATTGGGCGCCGCGGAGCTTCTTCCTGGTGGTGAAGGGGCGCGTCGATCCCGCCGCCCTGGTGGCGCCCGTCCGCGGGGTGATCCGCGAGCTCGATCCCAACCTGCCGCTCTCCCGCGTCGGTCCGATGCGGGAGATGGTGGCGCGCTCGATGGCGCGGACCTCCTTCACCATGCTGCTGCTGGTGATCGCCGCCCTGGTCGCCCTGCTGCTGGGCGCGGTGGGGATCTACGGCGTGATCTCCTACGTGGTCGGCCAGCGTAAGCGGGAGATCGGGGTGCGGATGGCCCTCGGAGCGCAGCGGCGGGACATCTCCCGCATGGTGCTGCGGGAGGGGCTGGCGGTCACCCTGACCGGCGTCGCGATCGGCCTCGCCTTCGCTCTGGCGGTGACGCGGCTGATGATCGCGCTGCTCTACGGCGTCACTCCCACCGATCCCGCGACCTTCGTGGCGGTGCCGGTGCTGCTCGCCGCGGTCTCCCTGTTCGCGAGCTGGATGCCGGCGCGGCGAGCCGCGGCGGTGGATCCGCAGGAGGCGATCCGGTACGAGTAGGGGGTGGGGGGCAGTTGTCTTTTTCCTCCCCCTCCAGGGGGAGGTCAGGAGGGGGCGCCCCAGACAAGGAGCGGTTCCCGGACTCCGGAAAGCCCCCCTCCTGGCCTCCCCCCGTTCCGGGTGGAGGAAAAAACCGGCCACGGATTCTAAGGGCGCCGCCGAGCCGCCAGCAGCACGTTGGCGTACGGCGTCCCCATCCCCATCGGCTGGAGGTCGACGGTCAGCCCCAGGCGCTCGAGGAGCTCCGCCCACTCGGCCGCGCTCCGGAAATGGAAGCGCTGTTTCCAGTGCCGCCGGAGGAGGGCGGAGAAGCGCTCCTGGAGGCGGGTGGCGGTGAAACGCCAGCCGGCGGCGGCGTCGGCGTCGCGGAGGAGGAGGACGCCGCCGGGTCGCAGAGCGGCGGCCGCCTTCGCCAGCACGGCCTCCTGCTCGGCGGCCGGCAGGTAGTGGAGGACGTCGAGCAGGAGGATGGCGTCGGCCGGGGGGTAGTCGGCGGTCCGCAGGTCGGCGGTCTCGATGACGGCCTTGCCTTCGAGGGCCTCGCGGGCGGCCTCGGCGACCTTGGGGCGCCCTTCGATCCCGTGAAAGGCGAGGTGGAGCGGCGGCGGCGCCCAATCCCCGGGGTACTTGCCCTTCGCCGATTGCACGTGGGCGGCCAGCACCAGGGAGAAGGCGATCCCCCGGCCGCAGCCGAGGTCGAGCAGCGTCCCCTCGGCGGGGAGGAATCCCCGGCGGAGGAGGTTGAAGTAGAGCGGGTCGTACCGGAGCTTCCCGCGCACGAACTCCCAGTCGAAGATGCCCGGCTTCAGGTAGGGGCAGGCCGCCTCCTCGAGCAGGGCCTCTCGCTCGGGGTGCGCCTGCCGCCGGCGCGCCAGCCACCAGGCGAGGAGGCCGAAGAGGGCCGCGAGCACGCCGCCGATGACCACGCTGCCGATCAGCAGGTCGGCCCCGACCTGGCGCAGGCCCAGCTCCTTGAGATCGGTGACGTGGATGTGGAGGTAGCTCTGCCCGCGCAGCCGGCGGCCGGTCTCCACCTCCGCCAGCAGGATCAGCGGAGTGATCCCCGGCAGGCTGACGTGCGCCGCCAGGTAGGCGAGCCCGGCGTTGAGCCGGAACAGCTTGGCGAACAGCAGGCAGAGCACCAGGTGCAGGCCGATCAGCGGGGAGCAGCCGATGAACACCCCCAGCGCCACCGCCGCCGCCTGCTTGCCGGGGGACATCCCCTCGGTGCGCATCTTGTAGAGGACGTCCTGGACCTCCCGCGCGGCGCGGCTCTTCTTTTTTCTCTTCGTTTCGATCGTCTCGGTCATGAGGCCGTCCCGGGCGGATCGGGGAGGGCCGCCGACCGCAGTCCCCGCGCGGCCAGGGCGTCGAGCACCCGCGGCAGGACCTCGAGGACGACCGGGTTGCCGGCGGGAGGATCGGTGGCGCGGCCGTCGTGGAGGAGCAGGATGTCCCCTGGCGCCAAGCCCGCGAGCAGGCGGCGGGCGATCGCCGCCGGGCTCTTTTCGACGGCGTCGAAGCCGCGCCGGGTCCAGGCGACGAGGCGGAGGCCGGAGTTGTGGAGCACCCAGTCGAGGAGCGGGTTGCGCAGGCCGGCCGGAGCGCGGAAATACCGGGGGCGCCGGCCCGCCGCCGCCGCGATCGACTCCTGCGCGCGCTCGATCTCCCGCCGCAGGAGGCCGGCGGGGTAGCAGGCGAAGAGGTGGGGGTGGGTGTCGGTATGGTTCTCGACCCGGTGGCCGCGGCGGGCGATCTCGGCGACGACGTCGGGATGGGCGCGGGCGCGGCGGCCGATGACGAAGAAGGTCGCCCGCATGCCGGCGGCGTCGAGCAGGTCGAGCACGCGCGGGGTGACCTGGGGGTCGGGCCCGTCGTCAAAGGTGAGCGCGATCTCCCCGGTGATCTCTTCGGAACCGGCGGCAGGGAGGCGGAGCAGGTTGGGCCCTACCCACTGGCCGCGCGGCCAGAGGCTGGCGGCGGCGAGGGTCACGTGGTCGGCGAAGCAGAGGCCGGCCACTGCCCGCCAGTGCCGGGGGGCGGCGGCGAGGGCGACCGCGGCGGCGGCGTGCAGGGCGAGCGAGCCGAGCAGCAGGGGGGGCGGCCGGTAGGGCTCAGGCACGGCGGTCCGCCTCCAGGGCGAGGAGCGCCGCGCGGTCGAGCTTGCCGCGGGCGTTGCGCGGCAGGGCCTCGATCAGGATGACGCTGCGCGGCACCTTGTGCGCCGAGAGGCGCGCGCGGCACCAGGCGACCACCTCGCCGGCCGTCAGGCTCCCCGGCCGGCAGGCGACCACGGCGCGCAGCAGCTCGCCGGCGCCGGCCAGGGGGACCCCCAGCACGGCCGCCTCGTCGACCCCAGGGAGCCCGGCGAGAACGGTTTCCACCTCGCGCGGGTTGACCTTTTTCCCCTTGATGTTGACCAGATCGTCCATCCGCCCGCGCAGGGCCAGCTCGCCGTCCTGCCAGACCGCGAGGTCGCCGGCGCGGAAGCGGCCGCCGGCGAGTCGCTCGTCCGGGTCCGGCAGGTAGCCGGACGCCACGGCGGCGGACTCGACGGTGACGCGGCCATCGTCGGGCTCCACCAGCACCCGCACCCCCTCGACGGGCGCGCCGACGGTGCCCCGCTCGGCGGCTCCCCCCTCGCGGTCGTAGCAGATGCCGCCGCACTCGCTGGAGCCGTAGAAGACGTGGACCGGCAGGCCGAAGGCCTCGCGGAAGCGGGCGGAGGTGGCGGCGGCGAGGGGGGCGCCGGCGGTGATCACCAGCCGCAGGGAGTCCGGCCGGGGGGGCGGCTCGGCCATCCGCGTCAGGGCGTCGAGGTAGGCGGGGACGGTGGGGAAGAAGGTGGCGCCCAGCCGCGCGGCGGTGATGAAGGGGTCGTAGACGCCGGCCGTCTCGGGCATTATCAGCAGGGTGCCGCGCGCCAGGGCGGGCAGCGCCAGGCTGGCGAGGCCGTAGGAGTGGGAGAGGGGGATGGTGGTGAGCAGGCGGTCGGCGTCCGATAATCCCATCGAGAGGGTGAGGGCGGCCTCGTCCGCCAGCAGCGCCTCCGAGGAGGCGGCGATGCCGCGCGGGGCGCCGGTGGAGCCGGAGGTGAGCTTGACGGCCGCGATGTCCGCCGGGAGTTGGGCGATTGGGGAGGGCCCTGTTCCGTCCTCCGGAGGGGACACCATGGACCACCCCTCCGGACCCCGCGGCCACCCCGCGGGACAGCGCAGGAGAGCGGGGGCTCCCAGGGCGCGCAGGACGCGCCAGGCCTCGGGCTCAGGGGTCTGGGGATCGAGCAGCAGGGCGGCCAGCCCCGCCCGGCGCAGCGCCAGCAGGGAGGCGAGGAAGCCGGGGCCGTTGGCGGCGGCGAGCCCCACGACGGTCCCTGGCGCGAGCCTTGCAGCCAGGCGTTCTTCCAGCCGGCGGCCGGCGGCGCGCGCCAGGGCGTCGACGTCGCCGACGGTCGCCCGCCGCTCCGGCGAGACCACCAGGGGGGCGAGGGGAGCGCGCCGCGCGAGACGTTCGAACGCCTGGAGGATGGGGTCTTGGGTGCTCAAACCGGCCGCTCGTCTCCTTTCCGCGAAAGGGGGGATGATACCAGCGGCGGGGCCTCCCGGGATCGCTAAGGACTTGTTGAAGAAAGGGTTGGAGTTGCCAGCGCCCCCCGGGGCACGCTAGCATTGACGACCCGGAGTTAAAAACCTGCGGATCGTGCCGCACGGTGGACGTTGAGCCGCCGGATCTCAGAGGTTCTTCTCGTATGTCGGAAGCAGTCACCACCCCGGTCCGGATCAAGCGCCTGATCGTTGAGAGTCTCAACCTCGAGGGGATGAGGCCGGAGATGATCGAGGACGAGGCCCCCCTGTTCGGGGAGGGGCTGGGGCTCGATTCGGTGGACGCCCTCGAGCTGGTGGTGGCCCTCGAGAAGGAGTTCGGTATCCGGATCAAGAGCCAGGAGATCGGCCGCGAGGTCTTCTCCTCGGTCTCGACGCTCTCCCAGTTCATCGAGGGGCGGATCTAGAAGACCTGCCATGCAGCGAGATCAACCGGACCGGCGGGTCGCCGTCACCGGGATCGGCGCCGTCTGCGGCCTGGGCTGGGGCATCCCTTCCCTGTGGGCGGGGCTGCGGGCCGGCCAGACCGGCATCGGCCCCTTCCAGCGCTTCGACCACTCCCAGCACCGCACCCATCTGGCCGCCGAGGTGGAGGCGCCGCCGGCGCTGCTGGCGCGCGCCTGCCCCGGCTGGCGCCGCCTGTCGATCGCCGACCGCTTCGCCCTCTTCGCCGCCCTCGAGGCGGTCGCGACGGCCGGGCTGCCGGCGCCGTTCGGCGTCGGCGATGAGGACGATGCCGAGACCGGGGTCTACTTCGGCAGCAGCACCGGCGGCATGTACGAGAGCGAGCTCTTCTTCGCCGAGTTCCTGCGCGATCCGCGGCGGGCGCGGCTCTCGGCCCTGATCCCGCAGCAGGTGAACGCTCCCGGCGACGCCGTGGCGCGCCTTTTCGGGGTCACCGGCCCGGTCGTGACCTACTCCTCGGCCTGCGCCTCCGGCGCGCTGGCCCTCGGCGCGGCGCTGGACGCGGTGCGCTCAGGGCTGGTGGAGGTGGCGATCGCCGGCGGCTCCGACTCCCTCTGCCAGCTCACCTACGCCGGGTTCAACTCCCTGCGCTCGGTGGACGAGGTCCCCTGCCGGCCGTTCCGCGCCGAGCGCGCCGGCATGTCGTTCGGCGAGGGGGCGGCCGTGCTGGTGCTGGAGCCGCTGGAGCGGGCGCTCGAGCGCGGGGCCGAGCCGCTGGCGGTGTTCGCCGGCGCCGGCGCCTCCTGCGACGCCCACCACATGACGGCGCCGGACCCCTCGGGAGCGGGCGCCGCGGCGGCGCTCGAGGCGGCGCTGGCCGACGCCGGCCTCGCCGCCGGGACGATCGATTTCGTCAACGTCCACGGCACCGGCACACCGCTCAACGACGCCGCCGAGTGGCAGGCTCTGCAACGGGTGTTCGGCGAGCGCGCCGGCGGCATGCCGCTGGTGGCCACCAAGGCGCTGATCGGCCATCTGCTCGGCTGCTCCGGCGCCATCGAGGCGGTCGCCACGGTGCTCTGCCTGCGGCACGGCGAGCTGCACCCGGTGCGGCGGGATGGCGAGGCGGACCCGGAGCTGCCGGTGGCGCTGGTGCTCGACGAGCCCCTCCCCCTGGCCGGCGCGCGAGCCGCGGTCTCCACCAGTCTCGCCTTCGGTGGGTCCAACGCCGCGCTGGTCTTCTCGCGGTGGGCGGGCCGGGCCGCTTGAGAGAGCCGGTCTTCGTCACCGGTCTCGGCACCCTGGGAGCCTGGGGGAGCGGCTGCGACGGTCTCGCCGCCGCCCTGGCCGCCGGCGCTCCCCTCACTGTCGAGGTCGATCGCGCGGCCGGCTACCACCTCCCCGGTGGCGCCCGCCGCGCCTGCCTGATGCCCGCCGGCTCGCTGGCCGGCTGGCTCTCGCCGGCGGAGTCGCGCCGCATGAGCCCCCCCTCGAAGCTGGCGGTGGCGGCCTCGCGCATGGGCCTGCGCTGCGCCGGCCTCGATACTGCCGGGGAAACCGCCGGGGAGGCCGGGGAAGCCGGCACGGCGGTGGTGATCGCCACCGCCTTTGGGCCGTCCACCAACACCGAGACGCTGCTCAAGCAGATCCTCTTCGAGAACCCGGAGGCGGCCTCGCCGTCGCTGTTCATGGAGAGTGTCGCCAACGCGCCGGCGGCGCAGATCGCCATCGCCCTCAAGGCGCGCGGGGCGAGCCTCACGATCTGCCAGCGCGAGGCCGGGCCGCTGATCGCGCTGGGCACCGGCGCCGCCGAGATCGCCGCCGGCCGCGCCGGCCGCGTCCTCGCCGGTTCGGTGGACGAGATGACGCCGCTCCTGCACGCCCTGCTCGACCGCTTTGGCGCCCTGGCCCGGGCGGGAGCCGATGGCGAGGAGCTGGCGCGCCCCTTCGACCGCCGCCGCAACGGCTTTCTGGCCGGTGAGGGGGGGGCGGTGGCAGTGCTGGAGAGCGCCGCCGGCCTCGCCGCCCGCGGCGGCCGCGCTCTGGCCCGGATACTCGCCTGGGGGAGCGCCTTCGACCCCACGGCGACCCCCTCCGGCTGGGGGCGCGGCCACCGGGCGCTCGCCCGGGGGCTGCGGCGCACCCTGGAGCGCGCCGGCGTCGAACCCGAAAGCGTCGACCTCGTGGTCTCCGGCGCCGCCGGCTCGATCGACGGCGACCGGCTGGAGGCCGAGGTGCTGCGCGCCGTCTGGGCGGGCGCGCCCCTGCCGCCGGTCGCCGCGCCCAAGGCGGTCACCGGCGAGTATGGGGGAGGGCACCTGGCCGCGGCGGTGCTGGCGGCGGCCGGCCATCCCCTGGGCCCCACCCCCGGCTGCGCGGACCCCGAGCTCGGTCTCTCCCCGCTCGACGGCTCCCCCCTGCCGGCCCCGTCCGTGGTCCTCGCCACCGGCCTGGCGGCGGGGGGAGCGGCGGCGTGGGTCGTGCTGGGGAGGGCCTGAAGCCTTGGCTTTTTCGGAGATGAGAAAGCGATTTTGCCGGGTTGGGCTAAAATCCCGCCATTCGAGGGAGGAGTCTTGACTCTGCGAATCGCCGCTACCATCCCCGCCTACCAGGCGGCCCCCTCGGTGGGGGCGGTCGCGCGGGGTGCCCTGCTCGAGCTGCCGGAGGTGCTGGTGGTGGACGACGGCTCGACCGACGGCACCGCCGAGGAGGCCCGCCGCGCCGGCGCGCGCGTCCATTCCCTGGGGCGCAACCGCGGCAAGGGGGCGGCGCTCGCCTTCGCCTTCGCCGACCTCTTCGGCCGCGGCTTCGACGGCGTGATCACCCTCGACGCCGACGGCCAGCATCTCCCCGAGGAGATCCCCAAGCTGCTGGCGCCGGCGGCGGCCGGCGCCGACCTGGTGCTCGGCGTGCGCGATCACCTGTTCAGCGAGATGGGCCCGGTGCGGCGGGCCAGCAACCGCCTCTCCTCGCGGGTGATCTCGCTGGCCGCCGGCCAGCATCTCGCCGACATCCAGACCGGCTTCCGCTTCTACTCGCGCGGCCTGATCGAGGACGTCGGCTTCCCCGAGGCGCGCTTCGAGGCCGAGAGCGCCGTGGTGGTGCGGGCGGCCCGGCGGGGCTTCCGGGTGATCACCGTGCCGGTGCGGCTGGGCTTCGCCGACGGGCGGACCACCAGCCACTACCGGCCGCTGATGGACAGCCTGCGGATCGCCGGCGCTGTCGCCCGCGCCCGGTTCGAGATTCTGCGATGGGCACGGTCCTCGTAACCGGCGGCAGCCGGGGTCTCGGCCGGGCGATCGTCGAGATCCTCGCCGCCGAGCCGGACACCCGCGTCGCCTTCACCTGGAACACCGGCGAGGGCGCGGCGCGGGAGGTCGCGGCGGCGAGCGGGGCGCTGGCCTTCCACCTCGACCTGCGCGACCCCGCGCGGCCGGACGACCTGGTCGCCGAGGTGGAGGCGGCGCTGGGGCCGGTGGCGGGTCTGGTCAACAACGCCGGGCTGCGCCGCGAATCGCTCCTCGCCATGACCTCGGACGCGGACTGGGAGGCGGTGCTCGACACCAACCTCGGCGGCCTCTTCCGCTGCTGCCGGGCGGTGCTGCGGGGGATGATGGTGCGGCGGCGGGGGGCGATCGTCAACGTCTCCTCGCTGTCGGCCCTCCATGGCGTCGCCGGCCAGGGGGCCTACGCCGCCTCCAAGGCCGGCATCCTGGGGCTCACCCGCTCGCTGGCGCGGGAGACCGGCAAGCGCGGCGTGCGGGTCAACGCCGTGGTCCCCGGCTTCGTCGCCACCGACCTGACGGCGGGCCTGCCCGAGGCGGCGGTCACCTACCTGCGCGCCGGCGAGTGCCTGGCCCAGGGGGTGCGGCCGGCCGATGTGGCGCAGGCGGTCCAATTTCTCCTCTCGGACCGCGCGGCGGCGATCACCGGCCAGACGCTGGTGGTGGACGCCGGCGCCTCGGCCTGATCTCCTCCATAAGAGCCTCCAGAGCCCCAATGTTCCGCCGCTTCTCGTCCACGCTCGCCGCGTTCATCGCCCGCCGGCCGCGCCTGGTGCTGGCGGCCTCGCTGCTGCTGACCCTGGCCTGCCTCATCCCGGCCTCCCGTTTCCGCATCGAGACCCAGATCGAGTCCCTGCTGCCGGAGGGGGCGCCGGCGGCGGAGGACTACCGCACCTTCCTGCACACCTTCGGCGGCTTCGAGAAGGTGTTCATCCTGGTGCGCTCGCCAGGCGGGCGGCCGGCGGAACCGGAGACCCTGATCAACGCCGCCAGCGAGCTGGCCGACCGCATGCGGCGGAGCCCGCTGGTGGCCGAGGCCCGCTCCGGCCTGACCGAGGAGGACGAGCGCTTCTTCTTCGGCCACGTGGCGCCCCGCATGCCGCTGTTGCTCCGCACGCCGGGCTGGCGCGAGGACCTCGCCCGCCGCCTCGAGCCCCAGGCGATTCACGACCGCGTCGCCGAGATGCGGGGGGCGCTGCGCAGCCCGGCGGGGGGCTTCGCGGCGCCGCTGTTCGCCGCCGACCCCCTGGGCCTCTCGGAAGGGCTGCTCGGGGCCGCCGCCTCGTCGCTGCCGATCGACCCCTTGAGCGGCGCGTTCGTCTCCGCCGGCGGCGACGCCACCCTGGTGATCCTCACCCCCGCCAGCGCCGAGATGGACCCCGCCGGGGGGCGCGCCCTGATCGCCGCGCTGCGGGGGGCCTACGGCGCGGTCCGCGAGTCCGCGGGCGTGCCGCTCGACTTCCAGGCCGTGGGGGGGCCGATCTACGCCGCCCAGGACGAGGCCTTCTTCCGCGCCGACCTCACCAATTCGGCCTCCGGCACGATCTTCGGACTGGCGCTGGTGATGATCCTCGGCTTCGAGGGGTGGTTCTTCACCACCATCATCCTCACCGGGGTGGCGGCCGGCACGATCTGGATGGTGGGCGGGGCGGCGCTGGAGCTGGGGAGCATCAGCGCCCTGGGGGTGGGCTTCACCGCCGCCCTCCTGGGGATGGGGGTCGACTACGGCATCCACGCCTCGGTCCACTTCCGCGAGCTGCGGCAGCGGGGGATGGAGATCGCGGCGGCCCTGGCCGCGACCTTCGAGGAGACCGGGCCGGGGATCACGACCGCGGCCCTCACCACGGCCGCGGGGCTCGCCGCGCTGGGGATCGCCCACTTCCGGCTGCTGCACGAGGTGGGACTGGTGCTGTCGATCGGCGTGATCACCACCCTGGTGACCACCGCCACGGTGGCGGCCGCCCTCGCCGCCGCGTTCCCGCGCGCCTCGGCCCGCCTCCGCCCGCTGCGGCTCTGGCCCCGGTTCGGGCAGCCGGTCTTCGCCGGCATCGCCCGCTGGTCGGCGCGGCGCTGGCGCCTGTCGCTCGCCCTCACCGTCCTGCTCTCCCTGATCTCCGGCTGGGGGGTTTCGCGCCTGGAGCTCTCCACCGACCTGCGGGCGCTGCGGCCGGCCGACGCGCCGTCGGCCGAAGCCGAGCGGCTGCTGGTGAAGACCTTCTCCGTGGGTCTGGACACCTTCTCGGTGGTCCTGCGCGGGCGCAGCCTCGACGAGGCGCTCGACCGCGCCGCCGCGGCGCGCGAGTTGCTGGCGGCGCGGCTGGGGCCGAAAGCGGAGATCACCTCCCCCGCCGACTGGCTGGTGCGCGGCGGCCGCCTCCAGCGGCGCCTGGCGGAGCTGCGCGGGCTCCCCCTGGAGCGGGCGGCGGGCGACCTGCGGCGGGAGCTGGTGGCGGCCGGCTTCCGGCTCGACCCCTTCGCCCCCGCCCTGGAGACCCTGGGGACGCTGGGACGGGGAGCCGATCCGGGAGCGCCCCCGCTCGCCCAGTGGCCGCGCTGGATGTCGGAGCTGGTGCGCCAGGGGCCTCAAGGGTCCGTGGTCGCCGTGCACGTGCGGCTCCCCCTGGGCAGCGGCGCCGGGGTCGATACGGAAGCCCTGGCGCGGGAGCTCGCGCGCCTCTCCCCCCGGCCGGGGGACGTCGCTCTGGCCTCCATCCCGCGGGTCGGGCGGGAGCTGCGCAACCTCGCCGTGACGGATCTCTCGCGGTCGGGCGTCCTGGCCCTGATCCTGGTCGGCGCGGTGGTGCTCGCCTCCTTCCGCGGCCGGGTGCGGGACGCCCTGCTGGCCGCCCTCCCGCTCGCCCTCGGCAGCCTCTGGACCTTCGGCCTCTGGGGGCTGGCGGGCCTCCCCCTGGACCTGCTGGCCGCCTTCACCATCCCCCTGCTGTTCGGCACCGGCATCGATCTCGGGGGGCACGCCGTCCACTGGAAACGCCTCCATCCGGAGCGCGGCCTGAAAGGGGCGGCGGAGGACATGGGCCTCGCCCTCTCCCTGGCGACGCTGACCACCGTGATCGGCTTCGGCAGCCTGTTCTCGTCGCGGGTGCCCGGCCTGCGCCACGCCGGCATCCTGGTGGGCGGCGGCATCGCGGCCTGCCTGCTGGCCACCATCCTGGTGCTGCCCGCCCTCGAGGCCGCCCTGGAGAGTCCGGAGAGAAATCGCCGCCCGAAGCCCGAACCGTGGGACAATGAGGCAACGGACACCAAGAGCACGGACGAAGGAAAGGACGAAAGACGGCTTTCATGAGCGTTGCCATTCCCCGCGAGACCCCGCCGCATGCGCCGGAGGGCGGCTGGAGCCGCCGGCTCCTGGGGCCGTTCCACATCACCGGGGTCTTCTGGTTCCGCCTCCACCAGCTCGGGATCTCCATCCTTCCCACCTGGGGCCTGCGGGTGGTGCTCAACCTGTTCACCGCCTTCTTCTGGATCGTCCTGCGCAAGATCCGCGTCGCCATCGCCTCCAACCTCGAACCGGTGCTCGGGCCCTGCGGCTGGTGGGAGCGCCAGCGCCGGATCCACCGCACCTTCCATACCTTTGCCTGGTGCGTTGCGGAGCGCAACGAGCGGCTGAGCACGGACCGCGTCTTCGCCGTCGAGGCCGAGGGGCTGGAGGCCTGGAGCGAGCTGGCGGCGGGCGCCGGCGGCTTCATCCTGGCCACCGCCCACATCGGCGCCTGGGAGGTGGGCTCGATGCTCCCCTCCTCCCGGGACGGGCGACGCGTTCACGTGGTGCGCGAGCCGGAGATCGACCCGCGGGCGCAGCGGTTCATCGAGGGGATGATCCGGCGTTGCGGCGGCGACCTCCACACCACCCACTTCGCCAATGATCCGCGGCTCGGCATGGACCTCCTGGACGCCCTGCGCCGGGGGGAGGTCGTGGCGCTCCAGGGGGACCGCCCGCGCTCCGGCGGCCGCACGGTGGAGGTGGGCCTGCTCGGCCGTCCGTTCGCGCTGCCGGTCGGCCCCGCCGCCCTCGCCCGCGCCGCCGGCGTGCCGATCGTCCCCGTCTTCGTCCTGCGCGAGGGGCGGCTGCGCTACCGCTGCATTCTCCGGCCGGCGATCCACGTCGCGCAGAGCGGCGACCGGCAGGGGGATCTCCGCGAGGCGATGGGCCGGTTCACCGCCGATCTCGAAGCGGTGATCCGGCGCCAGCCTTACCAGTGGTTCTGCTTCCGCCGGCTGTGGCCCGCCGGATCAGTGATAAAATCTTCGTAGTTTCGATTGTTTTTCATCCAGTCGGGGGAGGCCGATGAGAAGCGGTCGATCCAGGAGATCACTTTGGGAAATCTTTTTCTCGAAAGGAGCCGAACCATGCAATTGTTTCGTCACGTCATCCTCCCCACCACGATCGTCTCCGTCCTTGGCCTGGCGCTTCTCCCCGCCGCCGCGAAGGCGCAGGAGATGATCCTGGAGGCGGAGCCCGGCACCGAGTCGCTGGCCTATTGCGATTCGCTGCACAACACCAAGACCTGCGGCAGCGTACACGTCGAGACCCAGGTCGCCCTGGCCGTCGGCTCCTCGGTGCGACTGAACGGCCAGCTCTACGTCGTCACCTGGATGGGGCCTGGCTACTACCTGGAAACCGGGCTGGTGGTCGAGCCGACGGGCGCGCTGAAGGCCGATCTCAAGGAACAGAGCTGGGTGGAGGTCAAGCCTCGCGAGGGGAGGGCGCACACCTCCCGTGGCTGGCAGGACGCCGACCGCAACCGCGCCCTGAGCACGTCCGACACGCTGGCGCTCGACGACGGCCCGGAGGTCAGGATCAAGGACGTCCGTCTCCACCTGCGGGTGAAACCCGCTCCCGGGACGAAGGAGAAGGAGTAGGCGCTCGAGCAGGTAGGGGTGAGTCGAGGAGCGGATAGCCGGCCAGCCGCCACTCCTCGACGCCGCCACGGAACCAGAGCACGTCGCGGAAGCCGAGGCTCGCCGCCTGGGCCCCTGCCTTGCGGCTGCGCACGCAGTCGATCCCATAGCAATAGAGCACCAGCGGCATCGTGGCGCGGTCGGCGCCGGGCCACCTCGCCGCCACCGCCTTGCCGAAGTCGTCGGAAAAGTGGAGGAAGGGGAGGCTGAGGGCTCCCGGCAGGTGGCCGATCGCGAAGTCCCGGGGCTCGCGCAGGTCGAACAGGAGGAGGCCGCGCGGCGGGCGGTCCGCGGCGAGCCCGGGGTTCTCCCGCCGCAGGCGGGCCGCCAGGTCCGCGGCCGAGACCACTCTCACCACCGGCCGCGCGCCGTCCGCCTTCCATTCCTTCCACCCGCCCGGAAAGACGCGGGCGTCGAGGCCGGCCAGGCTGAGGAGCAGGTAGCCGAGGTCGGGCCGGGGATCGCGCGCGTCCTCTCCGTAGAGCACGAAGGTGGAGTCCAGGCGCACCGGATCGCCGGGGCGCGGGCCGAAAGAGGAGAAGTAGCCGCGGACCGCGTCCGGGTCCGGCCAGCCGCCGCCCGCGGCCAGCAGGGCGCGGGGGTCGAAGGGGAGGCTGTAGGGGATGTGGCCGGCGGCGAAGGTGGGAGGGGTCTCCCAGCGCTCCCACCCCCGGGCGTCGCGCACGTCGAGGAGCTGGACGCCGGCCTGGGCGAAGGTGCCGGCGATCCAGCCGGCGTCCGCCTCGGCGTCCCCGCCGCGCGCGGCGGGGCGGAACGCGGCGGCGTGGCGCGGCGGGCCGGTCTCGAGATCCCGGCCGGTGGCGCGCCAGGCGGCGAGCCCGCCGTCGAGAACGCGGACCTCGGCGCATCCGGCCCAGCGCAGGAACCGGTAGGCGCGGGCGGCCGCCTCGCGGTCCGTCCCATAGACCACGACCGTCTCCCGGCCGGAGATCCCCAGCCCGGCGAGCCGCGCGCGGAGGCCGTCGAGGCCGCCGCCGAGGCCGCTGCCGAGATCCGCGGCGTCGAGGGGGATGGCCCCCGCCGCGAGCGCCGCGGCGAGCTCGGGGGCTCCGATCAGGACGCGCGGCAGGGCGGCGGCGTCATGGGGGGGGCGAGGAGGGCCCGGCGGCGGGACCGGCCACTGGATCGGTGAATCCTGCCCGGCGAGCGCCGTAACCAGGAAAAAAAGAGCGAGCGTCCAGAAACCAGTTTTCATGGCCATGCAAAGATGCTAATCTTTGACGGAACTCCCGACAAGGAGGACCGTCTCCAATCTGCGACGGCGCGGTTCGAGCTTCCTATGATCAGCGTTCCCCTGGATGTCCGCTACGGCTTTCGCAAGCTGAACAACAACGTCGGTTTCACGATCATCGCGATCGTCTGCCTCGCCCTCGGCATCTGCGCCAGCATCACGGTGTTCAGCGTCGTCGACGCGCTGCTGCTGCGGCCGTTCCCCGGCGTGGAGAACCCCGGCCGGGTCGTCTCCCTGGCCGCCAAGCCGCTGACGATC
>JBDSHF010000096.1:0-3669 GCA_039918595.1 Thermoanaerobaculia bacterium | reverse complement strand
CCTCCCTACTTCGCCGTCTCCGCCACCACCTGCGACGGCGCCCCGGCGCCCTGGCCATAGTAGGCGAGGAGCCCCTTGACCACGGCCTGGGCCATCTGCTGGCGGTAGACGTGGGTCTGCAGGCGGGCGCGGTCCTGGTCGTTGGCCAGGTTGCAGATCTCGAGCAGGGCCTTGGCGGGGATCGAGTTGTAGCGCAGCACCGCCGGCACCCAGACGCCGTTGTCGCGGATGATCCGGTCGCGCACCGGCTTGAACGGGTGGACCGGCAGGCCGGCGCTCTGGAAGGCGGCGACCACCTGCTTGGCGAGCTCGCGCGACAGGCCCTCGCTCTCCACCCGCTTCTCGCGCGGGAAGCTCACTGTCGGGCTCTCCTTGACCTCCTTGACCGAGGCATAGACGCCGCCGCTCTTGCTGAAGCTGCCGTCGCGCATGTCGGCCGCCGGCACATAGGCCATCAGGCCGCGCAGCGACGGGTGGAGCGAGTCGGCGTGAATCGACAGGAAGACCACCTTGTCGGGGTCCTTGTCGGTCCGCGTCACCTGCCGGTAGAGGCTGTTGGCGAGGTACCAGCGGAGGTTGACCCCCACCTTGGGATCCGCGATCGGATACGGCGGCGTGGTCAGCACCGCGTGGCCGCGCGAGAAGGGGAGGACGTCGGCGTCCTGGACCCGGAAGTCGTCGCCGTCGCGCGTGGTGACCAGCACCCGGGCGGCCGTCTGGGTCTCCAGCAGCTTCTTGATCCGCATCGCGACGTCGTAGACGTAGAGGCTCTCCCAGACGCCGCCCAGGGTCGCCCCGGAGTCCTGGCCGCCGTGGCCGGCGTCGAGCACGATGGTGATACCGGCCAGCCCGCGGGCCTTGACCTGGTTGCTGAAGCGGGCGCTCTGGCGCAGGCTCTCCTCGTACTCCTTGCGCTTCGGGTGCCCCTCCGGCAGGTACTCGGGCTGCAGGACGTCGAACGGGATCTTGATCCGGTAGCCGATCCGGATGTCGGTGACGTCCGGGATGCCGCTGCGCTTGGCGATCCTGGCGGCGAGGCCGTTGACGTCCACCGCGAAGACGCGGCCGGTGAAGCGCACCACCACCGAGGAGTAGAGCGCCTCGTGAGGGCGCAGGCGGTAGACGGCGAACTCGCCGTCCTTGTCCGAGCCGTACTGGAGCAGGTAGGGCTTCTCGGGCACCGGCAGGGCGGCGCGGAAGGCCGGGCGCAGCAGCTCCGAGGGGATCGAGACCGCCGTGCCGCGCGCCACGTCGTCATCCATCAGCTCGTTGTACTCGCGGATGGCGCGGAAGTTCTCCCCCGTGCCGGTGAACCACTCGGCCAGATTCCACAGGCTCTCCCGCTGCAGCGGCCCGGTCCCGCGCACCTTGTGGCGCCAGCCGTCGGCCTCCCCGCGGTCGTCCTCGAACAGGGCGCGGGACGCCTTGAGCTGCCACTCCGGCGAGAGGAGATCGAAGGGGATCGAGTAGCGGGCGGTCGCCTGGAGAGTCGCGGCGCCGCCGTTCATCTCGGCCACCTTGGCGGCGGCGCCCGCGTCGCCGCACAGGCGGGTGGCGAAAGCGGCCATCCCCTCGCCACGGCGGGGGGCGGCCTCGACGGTGATCCCCTTGTCGTCGGAGAGCACGGCGGCGACGCCGTCCTCGAGCGGCACCCGGACCGGTCCGCGCGCGCCCGGAGCCGGAGAGACGATGGGGGTCGAAGTGATGGAGACGACCGAAGAGACGGCCTGGGAAGGCGCCGCGGACAGCAGTCCCAGCAGGCAAAGCGCGGCGACCCGGCCGGCAACCCGTCTAGTGACCCGGCTGGGCGCGCGCACTCTCAAGCCACCCCCGCTCCCCGGAACGTGGGAGCGACCGCCCACCCCACCTCGCGCTCGAAGGCCCGCGCGGCGCGGAACACCCCGGCCTCGCCGAAGCGGGGGCCGAGGATCTGGAGCGACAGCGGCAGACCGTCAGCGTCGGCGCCGGAGGGCACGGCGGTCGCCGTCACCCCGGTCAGGTTCGCCGGCGTGGTGAAGATGTCCGAAAGGTACATGGCGAGCGGATCGTCCACCTTCTCCCCCAGGCGGAACGCGGCCGAGGGGGTGGTGGGCGTCACCAGCAGGTCGGCCTTGCCGAGGGCGGCGTCGAGCTCGAGCCGCATCCTCTCCAGCACGCCGCGCGCCCGGCCGTAGTAGGCCTCGTAATAGCCGGAGGAGAGGGCGAAGGTGCCGAGCATGATCCGCCGCTTGACCTCGGCGCCGAACCCCTCGCCGCGGCTGTCGAAGTAGAGATCCGTCAGATCGTCCGCCTCCGGCGCCCGCCGTCCATAGCGCACGCCGTCGAAGCGGGCGAGGTTGGCGCTCGCCTCGGAGGTGGCGATCACGTAGTAGACGGCGATCGCCGCCTCGACGCTCGGCACCGAGACCTCGACCAGCTCCGCCCCCAGCGCGGCGAGCCGGTCGAGCGACCGGCGCCAGTTGCGGTCGAGATCGCCGCCGAGGCGGGCGACGTCGATCTCGCGCAGGACGCCGATCTTCAGGCCGGCGATCCCCGCCTCGATCCGCGCCAGATAGTCGCCGACCGGCTCGGCCGCGGACGTCGCGTCGCGCGGGTCCTCGCCGGCGATCACCTGGAGCCCGAGGGCGGCGTCGCGGACGTTGCGGGCGATCGGGCCGATCTGGTCGAGCGACGAGGCGAAGGCCACCAAGCCGTAGCGCGACACCCGGCCGTA
The DNA here is from genome assembly GCA_039918595.1 of Thermoanaerobaculia bacterium. GTDB lineage: Bacteria > Acidobacteriota > Thermoanaerobaculia > Multivoradales > UBA5704 > DATARR01. The sequence goes on along the minus strand of JBDSHF010000096.1, from coordinate 956 downwards.
GGTGGGCTTGACTCCCACGACGCCGCAGAGCGCCGCCGGCTGGCGGACCGAGCCGCCGGTCTCCGAGCCGAGCGCCAGCGGCACGCTCCCCGCCGCCACCGGCCCGCCGCTGGAGCCGCCGGGCACCCTGGCGAGATCCCACGGGTTGCGCGTCAATTGCCAGGCCGAGTTCTCGCACGACGAGCCCATGGCGAACTCGTCCATGTTCGCCCGCCCGAACGGCACGGCGCCGGCGGCGAGCAGCCGCTCGACGGCGGTCGCGGTGTACGGGGCCACATAGCCGGCGAGGCTCCGCGAGCCGCAGGTGAGCGCCTGGCCGTCGAGGCTCAGATTGTCCTTCAGCGCCACCGGCACGCCGGCGAGCGGCCCGGGGTCTTCCCCCGCGGCGATCCGGCGGTCGATTTCCGCGGCGCGGGCGCCGGCCTCCTCCTCGAAAATCTCCAGATAGGCGCCGATCAGCGGCTCGACCTGGGCGGTGCGGGCGAGGCAGGACTCCAGCACCTCGGCCGCCGACGCCTCCCGGGAGCGCACTTTGGCCGCGATCTCCTCGACCGAGAGCTCCCAGAGCTCAGGCATCGCCGCCGCCCCCCTTCACTTCCGGCACCAGCAGGAAGCCATCCATCGACGCCGGAGCGTTGGCCAGGAACCGCTCGCGCGCAATGCAGTCCCGAGGCTGATCCACGGCCTCCCGCACGCCCTGGACGGCAGCGTCCGGAGCCGCTCCCTCGAAGCTCTGGAGCTGATCGATGTAGTCGACGATCGTGGCGAGCTGGCCGGTGAGTCGCGTCTCCTCCTCCGGAGTGAAACGGAGCCGGGCCAGGGTGGCGATTTTCCTTACATCTTCGTGGGTTAGTGCCATAGCCTTCAAGTTGAAGTTTAGCCCCGTTGGGGGATTTGACGCAAACCGGGGGGCGGCATCAGGAAGGGCCCCCGCCCCGAATCCTCACCCCCGGCCC
>JBDSHF010000095.1:0-14671 GCA_039918595.1 Thermoanaerobaculia bacterium | reverse complement strand
TGGTGCGGCTGGGAGGACTCGAACCCCCGACCAAGAGTTTAGGAAACTCCTGCTCTTTCCACCTGAGCTACAGCCGCAGGCCGAGAGGATTATAGCGGCTCTCGGTGCTCCATATCGGGATCAATACCAGGATCAGTACCAGGATCAATACTGGATCAGCGAGGCCACGTCGTGCCCGCCGAGCTTCTTGCGCCCGTCGAGAAAGGTGAGCTCGATGATGAAGCCGAAGCCGGCCACCACCCCGCCGAGCGACTCGACCAGCCGGGCGGTCGCGGCGGCGGTGCCGCCGGTGGCGACCACGTCGTCGACGATCAGGACGCTCTCCCCCGGCTGGATCGCGTCGCGGTGCATCTCCAGGGTGTCGGTGCCGTACTCCAGGTCGTAGGTCTCGCGGACCTTCTCGGCCGGCAGCTTGCCGGGCTTGCGCACCGGCACGAACCCGGCGTTCAGGTCGTAGGCCACGATCGGGGCGAACATGAACCCGCGCGACTCGATGCCGACCACCTTGTCGATGCGCCGCTCGGCGAACAGCCAGACGAAGCGGTCGACGGTCATGCGCAGCGTCAGCGAGTTCTGCAGCAGGGTCGTGATGTCGTAGAACAGAATCCCCGGCTTGGGGAAATCGGGGATCTGGCGGATGTGCGGCTTCAGGTCGTCCATAGGGTCTCTCCTAGCGATCGATGACGAATCCGTCCCAGGTCGGGACGGGGGATATCTCCTGCTCTTCGAGGCCGGTCACCCGCGCCCCGTGCGGCCCCTGGCGCACCCGCTCGCGGAACGCCGCGAGCGGCTCGCTCCCGCCGGCCACCTCGATCTCCAGGCGGCCGTCCGGCAGGTTGCGCACCCGCCCCGTGAGGCCCAGCTCCCGCGCCGCCTGGCGGGTGAACCAGCGGAAGCCCACCCCCTGCACCCGGCCGCTCAGCCACAGCCGGAAAGCCTGGACCGCGCTCACTTCTGCGGCTTCCAGCCGTGCCGGCCGAGCAGCGGCACGAAAGCGACGTCCTCCCCCTCTTTGCGCCGGATCTCACCGCGCGCCGACTTGCGGTAGAGCACCAGCTTCTGGAGGTTGAGCTGCCCCTCGGGGATCAGCAGGGTGCCGCCCAGCGCGAGCTGCCCCAGCAGGGGCTCAGGCACTTTCGGCGCGCCGGCGGTGACCAGGATACGGTCGTAGGGGGCCCATTCGCTCCACCCCACGGTGCCGTCGAACACCTGGATCTTGACGTTGTCGAAACCGAGCTGGCGTATGCGCGGGATGGCGGCCTGCGCGAGCTCCGGCACCCGCTCGAGACTGTAGACCCGGCGCGCGAGCAGGGCGAGAACAGCGGTCTGATACCCCGAGCCGGTGCCGATCTCCAGCACCGAGTGCTCGGGTCCCACCTCCAGCAGCTCGCTCATCCGCGCCACGATGTACGGCTGGGAGATCGTCTGCGCCGAGCCGATCGGCAGCGCGTGATCGCCGTAGGCCTGGCTGCGCAGGTGGTCCTTGACGAACAGGTGGCGCGGGGTCTTGCGCAACGCCGCCAGCACCCGCTCGTCGCGCACCCCCCGGGCGGCGATCAGCTCGCGGACCATCCGCTCGCGCTGGACGGCGTAGTCGCTCATCAATCCCGTGAAGCGGGGGGAGCGGCCGGGAAGGCGAGCGCCGAGAGCTTGTCCTTCAGCGAGGTGACGCTCTCGAGCCCCGGATAGTAGGTGAGGTCCAGATGCAGCGGGGTCACCGAGATCCGGCCCGTGGAGATGGCCTCGTAGTCGGTGCCGCTCGCGTTCTGCCACTGCGGCGTGCCGGCGATCCAGTAGTACTTGCGCCCGCGCGGATCGAGCTTCTCGATCACCGACTGCTTGTAGACTCGCCGGCCCAGCCGGGTGTAGCTCAGCCCCTGGATCTCGCCCGCGGGAACGTTGACGTTGAGCAGCAGGTCGCGCGGCAGTTCCTCGCCGAGCAGGATCTCGACGAGCTGACGGGCGAAGGCGGCCGCGGCGTCGAAGGAGAACCCCTCCCCCACCTCCTGGCTGAAGGCGACGGAGGGGATGCCGAGCAGCGTCCCCTCGAAGGTCGCGCTCACCGTGCCCGAGTAGGTCACGTCGTCCCCCAGGTTGAGGCCGAAGTTGATCCCGGAACAGATGAGGTCGGGCGGGTGGTCCTTGAGCAGCGACAGCACCCCCAGGTTGACGCAGTCGGTCGGCGTGCCGTCGACGGCGTACCAGCGCTCCTCGACCTTCTGCATGCGCAGCGGCCGCGACAGGGTGAGCGAATGGCCGGTCGCGCTCTGCTCCCGGTCGGGCGCGACGACGAACACCTCGGCGATCTCGCCCAGGGAGGAGGCGAGCAGCCGGATCCCCTGCGAGAAGATGCCGTCGTCGTTGGTGACCAGGATGCGCGTCATCAGCTCTTGATGTACTTGCCCACGATCGGGGCGAGGGCTTGCAGGGTCTCGGCCGGGATCAGCGCGTGCTCGGTGATCAGCGAATACTTGAGCGCCTCGGCGCAGATGCAGTCGCGCGAGTGCGCCTCGCCGACCCGCCTCAGCATCTGGCGCACGACCTCCTGCGACATCTTGACGTTCTGCCCGATGACCTCCATCACCGAGACGCCGGAGACCGCTTCTTCTTCCTCGTGCCAGCAATCGTAGTCGGTGACCATCGATAGCGAGACGTAGCACATCTCCGCCTCGCGGGCGAGCTTCGCCTCCTGGAGGTTGGTCATGCCGATGATGTCCGCGCCCCAGCTCCGGTAGACCTCGGACTCGGCCCGGGTCGAGAACTGCGGCCCCTCCATGCAGACGTAGGTGCCGCCGCGGTGGACGGTGGCTCCCGCGGCCCGCGCGGCGTCCGCCGCGATGTCGATCAGCCGCGGGCAGATCGGCTTCGCCATCGAGACGTGGGCCACCAGGCCGTTGCCGAAGAAGGTGTCCGGGCGGTGCCGGGTGCGGTCGAAGAACTGGTCGGGGACGACGATATCGGTCGGCTTGTACTCGATCTTCAGCGAGCCCACGGCGGAGACCGAGACGATCTCCTCGACCCCCAGCACCTTGAAGCCGTAGAGGTTGGCGCGGTAGTTGAGCTCGGTGGGGAGCAGCCGGTGCCCCTTGCCATGGCGGGGGAGGAAGGCCACGAGCTGGCCCTCCAGCTCGCCGATCACATAGGCCTCCGAGGGGTCGCCAAATGGCGTCTGGATCCGGCGCTCCTCGCGGACCGTCATCCCCTCCATCCCGTAGAGGCCGCTGCCGCCGATCACACCGATACGGATATCACTCATCAGAAACTCTCCTTCAAAGGAAATCACAAAGGACTGCCGGCCGTGGAGCCGGCAGAGTCTAGCAGGGCTAGCGGATCGCCTCCACTACCGCGAGGGCGGTCTCCAGGGCGCGGCGCCCCTGCTCGCCGGTCACCCGCGGCGCCGGCTCGCCACGGCAGGCGGCGAGGAAGGCCTCGAGCTCCCGCCTCAGCGGCTCGGCGCGCTCCAGAGGGAGGTCGTCAGGCAGGATACGGCGCTCCGCCCCCTCACCCTCCAGCCGGTACCCCTTGATCTCCTGCGCCTGATAGTCGAGCGAGTAGTAGCGGTTCGGCAGGAAGACCCGCAGCCTGCGCGCCCGCTCGGAGGAGACCCGCGAGGCGGTCAGGTTGGCGACGGCGCCCGAGGCGAGCTCGACGCGGACGTTGGCGATGTCGATGCGCGAGGAGAGCACGGCGATCCCGGTGGCGCGGATCTCGGCCACCGGGCTGGGGTCGAGGGCGTGCAGGATCTGGAGGTCGTGGATCATCAGGTCGAGGACGACGTCGACGTCGAGGCTGCGCGGGGAGAAGATCCCCAGCCGCTGCACCTCGACGAAGCGGGGCGGCGAGCCGACCGCGAGCAGCGCCTGGACCGCCGGGTTGAAGAACTCGATGTGGCCGACGGCGAGCACCCGGTCGCCGGCGTGGGCGAGCAGCCGGTCCGCCTCCTCGAGGCTCGCCGCCAGCGGCTTCTCGATCAGCACGTGGAGCCCGCGGTCGAGCAGCGCGCAGCCCATCTCGGCGTGCGCCACCGTGGGCGCCGCCACCACCGCCGCCTCGATCTCCCCGGCCAGCTCCTCCAGCCGCGGGAAGACGCGCGCGCCGTGATCCCGGGCGGCCGCCTCGGCCGCCTCCGGACGAGGATCGTAGACTCCGACCAGCTCGGCGCCGGGGAGCGACGACAGCAGGCGGACGTGGTTGCGCCCCATGGAGCCGGTGCCGAATACGCCGATTTTCAGCTTCTTCAGGAGATTACTCAGGCTCGCCTCCCCCCCGGCCGCCACCGCGGGGCGGCGACTTGATGACCCCGCGCTGGGAGCTCTCGACGAAGGCGATCAGGTAGTCGACCTCCGGATCGCCGGCGAGCTCGGCGCGGATCTGCTCCACGGCCCTGGAGGTCGACAGGCGCGAGCGGACCAGGAGGCGGTAGGCGGCCTCCAGCCGGCGGAGGGTCTCGGGCTCGATCCCCTTGCGCTTGAGGCCGATCGAGTTCAGGCCGTAGCAGGCCGGCTTCTGCCCCACGGTCTTGACGAACGGCAGGGCGTCCATGGTGGCCACGGTGTAGCCGCCCAGGTAGGCGTGGCGCCCGACACGGCAGAACTGGTGCACGGAGGTGAAGGCGCTGACGGTGGCGTCGTCGTGGACCTCGACATGCCCGGCCAGGGTGGCGTTGTTGGCGAACACGATCCGGCTCCCCACCTGGCAGTCGTGAGCGATGTGGGTGTAGGCCATGAACAGGCTGTCGCTCCCCACCCGGGTGACGCCGCCCCCCTTGGCGGTGCCGCGATGGACGGTGCAGAACTCCCGGAAATGATTGCGGTCGCCGATCTCCAGCCGGACCTCCTCGCCCTGGAACTTGAGATCCTGCGGATCGAAGCCGATGGCGGCGTTGGGGTAGATCCGGTTCTCCCGGCCGATCCGGGTCGGGCCCTGGATCTGGGCCGCGGCGCCGATCTCGGTGCCGTCGCCGATCTCGACGCCGGCGCCGATCACCGCGAACGGACCGACGCGGACCCCGTCGCCCAGCCGGGCTTGCGGATCGACCGATGCGAGCGGATGGATCTCCGCCCCCATCAGCGGTTCACCATCGCCGAGGAGAGCACCGCCTCGGCGGCGAGCTGGCCGTCCACCAGGACCTTGCCCGCCAGCTTGCAGTAGCTGCTGCGCAGCCGCAGCACCTCGATCTCGTAGCGGATCTGGTCGCCGGGGACCACCGGCCGCCGGAACTTCGCCGCCTCGATCGAGGCGAAGAGCAGCAGCTTGTTCTGGCGGTCGGGGATGTCGCTCAGCAGCAGCAGGCCGCCGGCCTGCGCCATCCCCTCGATCAGCAGCACCCCGGGCATCACCGGCCGGCCGGGGAAGTGGCCGAGGAAGACCGGCTCGTTGATGGTGACGTTCTTGATCGCGACGATCCGCTTGCCGGGCTCGATCTCCAGCACGCGGTCGACCAGCAGGATCGGATAGCGGTGGGGCAGCACCGAGAGGATCCACTCGATGTCCCATGGTCCCGCCGGTTTGGGCGTCGGTTCGGGGGTCGGCTCGCTCAACTCATTCTCCCTCTCCAAGCTTCTTTTCGAGAGCCCGCACGCGCCGGCTCATCTCTTCCAGACGCGACAGCAGGACGGCTTGGCGGCGCCATTTCCGCATCTCGATCGCGGGGATGCCGGCCACCACCGCCCCCGGCTCGAGCGAGGACAGGGCCGCCGACTTGGCGGCCACCTGAACGCCGTCCCCGAGCTGGATGTGCCCGGAAACCCCCGACTGCCCCGCCAGCACGACGTAGTTGCCCAGCCGGGTGCTGCCGGCGATGCCGGCCTGGCCGCAAAGGATACAGTGCCGGCCGACCTCTACGTTGTGCCCGACCTGGACGAGGTTGTCGATTTTGCTGCCCGCCCCGATACGGGTCTCCCCCAGGGTGGCACGGTCGATCGTGCTGTTGGCTCCTACCTCGACGTCCCCCTCGAGGACCACCCGCCCGATCTGCGGTACCTTGTGGTGGGCGCCGCCATGGGTGGCGTAGCCGAAGCCGTCGGCCCCCAGCACCACGCCGGCATGGACGATGCTCCCGGCTCCGACCTCGGTGTCGTCGTAGAGCACTGCGTGGGGATGGAGCACCGCCCCCTCCCCCACCACGCAGCCACGGCCGATGGCGACGAAGGCGAGGACGACCGCCCCGGAGGCGATCCGGCTGCCGGCGCCGATCACGGCGTACGGGCCGACGTGGGCCGCCGGGTCGACCGCGCAGCCGGGCTCCAGGATCGCCGTGGGGTGGATCCCCGCCGGGCGGCGCTCTCCGGGGTGGAGGACGGCGAGCAGCCGCGCCAGCGCGTAGGACGGATCGTCGGCGATCAGCAGGTCGCGGCCGAGGGCGGCGCCGGCGAGCGACGGCCCCACCAGCAGGGCGCCGGCCGAGCTCGCCACGGCCTGACCGCGATAGCGGGGGTCTTTCAGGAACGAGAGGTCGCGGGGGCCCGCGGATTCCAGGGAGCGGATCGCCTCGACGGCGCGCTCCGGGTCCCCTTCGACCCGGCCGCCGACCAGAGCGGCGAGATCGGCGAGCCGGTAGCCCACGCCGTTACTTGCCCTGGGCGGCGGTGTCCAACCGCTGGATCACCACGCTCGTGATGTCGATCGCCTCGTCGGCGTAGATCAGCCCGCTCTCGAACTTGCGGAAGATCAGCGTGTAGCCGAGATCCTTGCCGACCTGATTGATGACCGGCATCACGCGCTGGTCGATCTGGGCCAGCATCTCGTCGCGCTTCTTGTTGAGCTCACGGGTGGCGTCGTCCTGGGCGCGGCGGATGGCGATCTCCTTCTCCTCGTACTGCTTGGAGAGGTCGGTGAGCTTGTCCTGGGCGAGCGACAGGCGGCCGTCGCTGATCTTGGCCTGCAGGTCCTTGAGCTCAGCCGCCCGGGCCGCGAGCTCCTTTTCCCGCTGCTCCTGGAGTCTCTTGAGATCGGCCACCACCTTCTTGCCGGCGACCGACGACAGCAGGATCTTCTCGGTGTCGATCACCGCGACCCGGATGGTTCCGGAAGTGCCCGGGGCGGGCGCCGCCTGCGCGACGGCCGGAGCCGTGACGAGCGCGAACCCGAGGAGACCGGCGGCGGCGACTCGGGACAGAACGTGATTGGAAAGCGACATTGTCTCTTCTCCTTCGTTGCTAGAAGCTGGTCCCAATACTGAACTGGAAGCTCTCAAAGCTGTCCTGGGGTTGAGCATCGAGATTCTTGGCGTAGATGAATCGCAGCGGCGCGCCGAACACCGGCAGGAACACCCGCAGCTCGACACCCGCGGTCTTGCGCAGGCTGGAGAGGTCGAACGACTGGCCATCGCCGAAGACGTTGCCGGCGTCGCCGAACAGCAGCACGCGGAACGGCCCGCCCAGCACGAAATGGTACTCCAGGTTGAACTGGACGTACTTGTCGCCACCGAGGATGACCTGGTTCCTGTCGCGCAGCGGCACGCCGTTCTTGTCGCGCAGGAAGATCGAGCGGTACCGGTGGCCGCGGATGCTGTTCTCGCCGCCCAGGAAGAAGCGCTCGAGGACGTTGATCTCCTTGCCGCCGAACGGATGGACCAGCCCCCCCTCGGCGTTGAAGGCGATCAGCGTCTTGGTCGGATAGTTGCTCACCGGCCGGAAGATGCTGTACCCGATCTCCGGACGCAGGAAGTCGTTGTCGCCGCCCAGCGGGCCGCCCGCGTACTCGACGGCGAGCGACAGCTTCTGGCCGCGGGTCGGCTCGAACGGGTTGTCCCGGCTGTCGAACAGGTAGGCCGGACGCAGCGACGAGTTGTGGATCCGGTACTGCGTCCGGATGAGGCTGCCCGGCTGCGGCTCGGTGGGCGGCGGCGCCGTCTCGCCGGGCAGCAGGGCCGGCACCTGGATCTGGGTCTCGTCGTTGTACTTCGACAGGTTGTAGCTGAGGCTCGCCGACTGGAAGAGCCGGAAGTTGCGGCCGTAGGTGAACACCGCGCCCTTGCTGTTGCGGGTATAGCGGTCCTGGTTCGAGTACAGGTTGTAGTCGTAGTTCTCGTCGTAGGCGCGGACGCCGATGCTCTGCGGCCGGTCGAGGAACCAGGGGATCGAGTAGGAGAGGTCGAAGTAATCGCGCAGCTTGCCGGTCTGCACCGAGACGCCGACCTGCTCGCCGCGGCCGAGGAAGTTCTTGGTGCTGACGGAGAACTGGCCGAAGAAGCCGTCGAGCTGGCTCCAGCCGCCGCCGAACTGCAGCTCGGTGCGGTCCGACTCGTCCCCCTTGAAGAGAAGATTGACCTTCTTCTTCTCGGAGTCGGTGTCGATGTCGACCGGGTTCTCCTCGTTGAGCTTGAAGTAGCCGAGCTGGTTGACCTTGGTGACGCTGTTGCGGATCGCCGTCACGTTGACCAGGCCGCCCTCGTAGACCCGCAGCTCGCGGCGCAGCACCTTGTCCTTGGTGCGGTCGTTGCCCTGGAACTCGATGCGGCCGACCTGGAACTGGTCCCCTTCGTTGATGTGGACGACCAGGTCGGCGACGCGGTCCGGGCGCTCGACCAGCTCCGGCTCGACACGGGCGAAGATGTAGCCGGTGTTGTGGTAGGCGTCGTTGATCTCCTTGACGGCGTCGTCGATCACCTTGGAGCGCAGCCAGCCGGTCGCCCGGCGGTCGAAGGCCCGGAGCAGGTTCTTCTCCGGATAGACCTTGTTGCCCTCGATCGACACCACGCCGAACTTCCAGCGCTCCCCCTCCTCGATCGGGATGGTGATGAACATCCGGCGCTTCTGGTCGGCCACCTTGGAGCCGCCCGCCCGCACGTCGATCTTCGGATCGCCGATGACCACGTTCTTGTAGCCGGTGCCGCGGTAGATCTCGCGGACCTTGTCGAGGTCTTCCTGGAGCTTGGCCGGATCGTAGAGGTCTTTCTTGCTGACCCGGGAGATGAACGCGCTCTCCTTGGTGTTCTTCATCGTCCAGCGCAGCCGGGGGTCGTTGAACACCGTGTTGCCCTCGAACTCGATGTCCGAGATGCGGACGCGGTCCCCCTCGTCGACCTTGAAGACCACCTTCTTCTCGTTGGGGCCGACGTCCTCGACCGTGTACTGCGCGGTCGCGAAGCGGTACCCCTTCTCGCCGTACATCTGCTCGATCAGCCCCTTGACCCGCTGCAGCTCGCCGAGCGACAGCGGCTCCCCCTCGTGGACGCGGACCCGCTGGGTGGTCAGCTTGTCCTGGAGATCGGTCTTGGAGATCCGCTTCAGCCCCTCGTAGTCGATCGAGCGCAGGACCGGGCGCTCCACGACGGTGATCACCAGCCGGACGCCGGCCGGCGTGGGCACGCTCTCCACCTGGACGTCGTCGACCAGGTTGCGGTCCCAGAGCTGCTTGATATTTTTGTTGAGGGTCTCCTCGTTCAGCGGCTCGCCCTGGGTGAGACCCAGGTAATAGCGCAGGGTCTCCTCGGAGAGCCCCTTGAGACCCTTGAATTCGATCCCCTCGATAGTGCGGCCGTTCGCCGACGGCTGCGGAAGCGCCTGGGCACGCGCCGCGCGCACACCGCCGGAAAGCAGCAGAGGAAGCAACGACGCCGCCATCAGGCGGCGCACTGCCCTCCACCGGCGCGGCCTGCGCCGGCCCACGATGACATCAGGCATCATCTCGTCCTTTCATGACCCCGGCGGCGCAAAGCCGCCGGGGTGGTCCTGCCCTCTCTTGCTGGGAACCGCCGGTCGGCGGGAATCAGCGCCTGGGGATGATGACGATCTCCTGGGCGCCGGCATGGAACGTCAGCTCACCGCCCTCCAGATCCACTTCGATGTTATCGATCGTCTCGCCGTGCTGGTTGATGAGAATCTCCGAAACCGCGTCCTGGATGTGGCGCTGAATGGCCCGGCGCAACGGTCGAGCTCCCGTGGAGGGCTCGACGCCCGCCTTGGTCAGGATCCACTCCTTGGCACGGTCCGAGACCCCGACGCGCAGTCCCCGCTCGGCGAGCGTATTGTTCACATCCTCGACCAGAATGTCCACGATCGACCGCAGCTCCTTCCCACCCAAGGGGTTGAAGACGATCACCTCGTCGATGCGGTTGATGAACTCGGGGCTGAAGGTACGCCGCAGCTCGCCGAGGATCTCCTCCTCGAGCTTCTGGAAGCTGGCCTCCTCGCTCCCCTCGCCGAAGCCCACCCGGCCGCCGCGCAGCACCAGCTTACTGCCGATGTTGGAGGTCATCAGCACCAGGGTGTTGCGGAAGTCGACCAGGTTGCCGTAGGCGTCGGTCAACTGGCCGTCCTCCAGGATCTGGAGCAGCAGGTTGGCGACGTCCGGGTGCGCCTTCTCGATCTCGTCGAACAGGATCAGCGAGTAGGGCGCGCGGCGCACCCGCTCGGTGAGCTGCCCCCCCTCCTCGTGGCCGACGTAGCCCGGCGGCGAGCCGATCAGCTTGGAGACCGCGTGCTTCTCCATGTACTCGCTCATATCGAACCGGATCATCGCCCGCTGGTTGCCGAACAGGAACTCCGAGAGCTGGCGGGCGACCTCGGTCTTGCCGACCCCCGAGGGGCCGAGGAAGATGAACGAGCCCATCGGCCGCTGCGGGTTCGAGACCCCCAGCCGTGAACGGCGGATCGCCCGGCTGATGGCGTTGATCGAGCGGTCCTGGCCGATCACCCGCAGCCGCAGGATCTCCTCCATCTTGAGCAGCCGCTCGGCCTCCTCGCTCTGCAGGGCCGCCACCGGGATGCCGGTCCAGGAGGAGATGACCTCCTCGATGTCGTGCCGGGTCACCTCGAGGATGCCGGTCTCGTCGGTCGCGACGCTCATTCTCTCGAGGTCCTCGCGCAGCTCGATCTCCCGCTCGCGCAGGTAGACCGCGCGCTCGAAGTCCTTGTCGGAGATGGCGACCTTCATCTCCTTGACCACCTGGCGGATCTCCTGCTCGAGCCGCCGCAGGTTCTGGGTGTCGCGCACCCGCCGCAGCTTGACCCGCGCGCCCGCCTCGTCGAGGACGTCGATCGCCTTGTCCGGCAGGTGGCGGTCCGGGATGTACCGGCTCGACTGGTAGATCGCCGTGCGTAGCGAGTCGGGGCGGTAGCGCACCTTGTGGAACGACTCGTAGCGGTCCTTGACCCCCTCGAGGATCTGCTGCGTCTGCTCCGGCGTCGGCGGATTGACCTGGATCGCCTGGAACCGGCGCAGCAGCGAGCGGTCCTTCTCGATGTACTTGCGGTATTCCTTGAGCGTCGTCGCGCCGATGCAGGAGATCTCGCCGCGCGACAGCGCCGGCTTCAAGATATTGGCCGCGTCGAGCGACCCCTCGGCCGAGCCGGCGCCGATCAGCGAGTGGATCTCGTCGATGAAGACGATCAGCTCCTTGCTCTCCTTGAGCTCCTTCAAAATCCCCTTCAGGCGCTCCTCGAACTGGCCGCGGTACTTGGTGCCGGCGACGATCAGCGACAGGTCGAGCGCCATGATCCGCTTGTTGGCCAGGAAGATCGGCACCCGCCCCTCGATGATCCGCTGGGCGAGACCCTCGACGATGGCGGTCTTGCCGACGCCCGGCTCGCCGAGCAGGATGGGGTTGTTCTTGGTGCGGCGGGAGAGGATCTGGATGATGCGGTCCACCTCCTCCTCGCGGCCGATCAGGGGATCGAAGGACTGCTCGGTGGCCAGCGCCGTCAGGTCGCGGCCGTACTCGGAGAGGAACGGCAGCTCTTTCTTCTGCTGCGAGGCCTCGCGCTCCTTGGCGATCGCCAGCACCTCCTCGCGCACCGTGTAGACGTCGAATCCGTGCTGGGCGAGGATGCGCATCGCCGTGCACCCCTCGACCCTCAGGATGCCGATCAGCAGGTGCTCGGAGCCGACCGTCGCGTGCAGCATGCTCTCGGCCTCATGCGAAGCGTAGGCCAGGATCTTTTTCGATTCCTCTGAAAGAGGAAGCTCGGCCGTGGAGGAGATCCGTTCGACGAAGACCCGCTCGCCTTCGATCTCCCTGCGGATGTCCTCCGGCTTGACCTGAAAGCGCCGGAAGATCTCGCTGACCGTCTCCTCCCCCTCGCGCAGGATGCCCAGAAGGATGTGCTCGGATTCGATGACGCGGCTGCCCAGCTTGCTGGCTTCGTAGCGGGCGAAGAAGAGAGCTCGGCGGGCCTTCTCGTTGTACTTCTCAAACATTTTGTTCGACCTCTTTTGACACCGGCGCGCTGCGTCGCACCTCGGTTCCGAGGGCGTGGAGAGCGGCGGTGCGTCTTGTTACAAGGCAACCAGATTCTAGCACGCCGCCATCCTCCCCAAGGGTCGCGGGGCTCCGAAAAGCCGGCGCCCGGCAGTCAGATTGCTACTCGGTGAAGCGCCGGGACAGCGGGCAAAATTCCCGCCGCCCCCCATGGGCCAGGGTCCCCAGTGTCCGCTTTTCAATACGGGTGTAGCACTCCACCATCCAGCCGCAGCGTCCGCGTGCACCGCCGGGCGATCTCCGGATTGTGGGTGACCAGCACGCCGGTGGTGTGGTGGCGGGCCTGCATGGCGAGCAGGAGCTCGAAGACCGTCTCGCCGCTCGCCGGGTCGAGGTTGCCGGTCGGCTCGTCGGCGAGCAGCAGCGGCGGCTCCAGCGCCAGCGCCCGGCAGAGGGCGACCCGCTGCCGCTCGCCGCCGGAGAGCTGGCTGGGGAAATGATCGAGCCGCTCGCTCAACCCCACCTCCAGCAGGAGCCCGCGGGCGCGCTCCAGCACCCCCTGCGGCTCGCGGCCGGCGATCCGCCCCGGCAGCATGACGTTCTCGAGCGCCGTGAAGTCGGGCAGGAGCTGGTGGAACTGGAAGACGAAGCCGATCGTGCTGTTGCGGAACGCCGCCAGCTGGGCCCCCGAGAGGCCGGCGAGCGACCGCCCGCCGACCTCGACCGCCCCGGCGTCCGGCCGGTCGAGCGCCCCGAGCAGATGCAGCAGCGTCGACTTGCCCGACCCCGACGGGCCGACGATCGCCACGATCTCCCCCGGCTCGACGCTAAGATCGATCCCCCGGAGCACCTCGACCCGCCGGACGCCGTCCTGGTAGGTCTTGGTCAGGTTGACGGCGCGAACCGCGACGCTCATCGGACCCTCACCCCCGGCCCCTCTCCCGTCCCCTCCCGCCCTCCCTCACCGCGAGAGGGGCGACAAGCGGGCCGGAGAGATTTCCTCCACCCGGAACGGGGGAGGTCAGGAGGGGGGAGCTCCAACGAAGGAAACGCCCCGGACTCCGGCGCGCCCCCTCCTGGCCTCCCCCGTTCCGGGGGAGGAAAACAGCCGCCCATCTGGAGCTTTTTTCTTCCTGCTCCCTCTTCTCCCGGTGCGGGAGGGTGGGAGGGGACGGGAGAAGAGGGCCGGGGTGATGAGGGCTCATCGCCTCAGTGCCTCCACCGGATCGAGCGCCGCGGCCCGCTGCGCGGCGTAGAGGGAGGAGGCGAGGGCGAGCGCGAAGGTCAGCGACAGCACCACGACGAGATCCTCCGGCTGCACCAGGAAGGGGACGTAGTCGAGGAAGTAGACCCGCCCCGGCACCTTCAGCAGCCGGTAATGGTCCATCACCCAGGCGCCGCCCACCCCGAGCACCGTCCCCATCAGCACGCCGGCGCCGGCGACCAGCCCGCCCAAAAGCACGAAGGCCTGGCGCAGCGCCGCCGGGGTCGCTCCGAGAGTGCCCAGCATGCCGATCTCCGGCCGCTTGCTGGAGATGATCAGTGCCAGATCCGCCACCAGGGCCAGCGACGCCACCAGGACGATCAGCGACACAGCGACGAACATCACCAGCTTCTCCAGCCGCAGCGCGAAGAGGAGCGGGCGGTTGAGATCCTTCCAGGTGCGCACCACGCTCCCCGGCGGCAGCGCGGCCGCCAGCCGGGGCGCCGCGTCGAGGGCGGCGTCGAGCCCCCCGGCTTCAACGTCCAGCCGGCGGTCCGCGGTCCCGAGCAGCGTCTCGGCCACCGCGCGCGGCAGGGCGACCGGCTCCTTCTCCTCCTGGGTGCGCGCCCCCTCGTAGGTGCCGGCGAGAACGATGCTGCGCACGCGCGGCTGGACCCCAAGCGGAGTGAGGGTCGGGCGCGGCGAGACCACCTCCAGGCTCTGCCCGGGCTTGAGTCCCCAGCGGGCGGCGAGCGTCGCCGGCACGTAGAGCCCCTCGGGCCCTCCCGCGGCGCCGGGGAACGTCCGCGGCACCCGGCCGTCGAACCCCACTAGCTCGACCGGCTGCACCTTGCCGCGCTCGACCAGCCAGCCCCCCCCGCGCACCTGGATCTGCGCCGACGCCACCCCGGAGACCCGCAAGGCCGCCTGCCGGGCCGCCGCGGCGTCGGCGCCGGGGGGGAGCTCAACCTCGATCTGCGGCGTGCGTCCGAGCAGCTCCGAGCGCAGCGCGCTCTGGAACCCCGAGATCACCGCCAGCGACAGCACCATCGCCGCCACCCCCAGCGCCAAGCCGCCGGCCGCGACGATCGAGAGGAAGCTCGCGAAAGCGTCCCGGCGCGTGCTGCGCAGATAGCGCAGCGCGATCAGCGCCGGGAACGGGAGCTTGCGCAGGAGCAGGCGGGAGGGGCGGCTCAACTCGCCGGGTCGCTCTCTGCCGCTTCGGGCCGCATCAGCGGGAACAGGATGACGTCGCGGATCGACTGCCGGTCGGTGAGCAGCATGGTCAGGCGGTCGATGCCGATGCCGATGCCGGCCGCCGGCGG